>NZ_JBEAIQ010000015.1:0-318573 GCF_040064335.1 Klebsiella sp. CN_Kp088
GCGCTACGCTTAGCAGGGCTACAGTTCTGCGCCGTCCGGTAGCCCGGGTAAGGCGTTAGCCGCTACCCGGGATAACTCCCCGCCCGCCATCTGTTTTTATTTAGTCATCAAATTACGTTACTCTTCCGGTTCAGGCTTAACAGGGAACAATAATGAGAAGAGTAAGATACCTTTTATGGGCGCTGCTGGTGGTTATTCTGGCGGCGCTGGCTGGCGGCTACTATTGGCTGCATTCCGGCAACCCGAACGCGTTACGTCATATTGTCCTGCAGCAGTGCGTACCCAATCAGCAGCAACATCAAAACCCGTCGCCGTGCGCGGAAGTGAACCTCAAGGGCGGCTACGTGTTATTTAAAGATCGCAACGGCCCGCTGCAATATCTGCTGATGCCGACCTACCGTATTAACGGTACCGAAAGTCCGCTGCTGTTGGATCCGCTGACGCCGAATTTCTTCTGGCAGGCGTGGCAGGGGCGCGAAATTATGAGCCAACGCCGCGGCGCGCCGATTGATGATAACGCGGTATCGCTGGCGATTAACTCGCGCAGCGGGCGCACGCAAAACCATTTCCATATTCATATCTCCTGCCTGCGTCCCGATGTCCGCGCGCAGTTAGATAATGATGCGGCGACAATTAGCAGCCGCTGGCTCCCTTTGCCGGGCGGTCTGCAGGGCCATGAATATCTGGCGCGTCGGGTAACGGAAGCCGAGCTGGCTCAGCGCAGCCCGTTCCTGATGCTGGCGGAAGAGGTACCGGAAGCGCGCGAACATATGGGGCGTTATGCGTTAGCGATGGCGCGGCAAAGCGACGGCTCGCTGGTGCTGTTGGCGACAGAGCGTAACCTGCTGACTCTCAACCGTGCTTCGGCGGAAGAAATTCAGGATCATAGCTGCGCAATTCTTAACGCAAACCACTAGTTCTGGCGTTTACCTGTCTTTCCTGTCGTCGTATTCTTGCTGAAAAAAACGACAGGAGACAGGCATGTCGCTCTGGCTAACCCATCCGCTGTTCCTCCCTTCGCTGATCGTCGGCATCACCATTGTGCTCTGGGCGACTTCGCTGTTACCGGAATTTATCACCGCGCTGCTGTTCTTCGCGGCGGCGATGATGACCAAAATCGCTCCGCCGGAGGTGATCTTCGGCGGTTTTGCTTCCTCCGCGTTCTGGCTGGTGTTCAGCGGCTTTGTGTTGGGGATCGCCATCCGTAAAACCGGACTGGCGGATAGAGCGGCGCAGGCGCTATCGGCGCGGCTCACCGACTCCTGGCCGCGGATGGTCGGCAGCGTCGTATTACTGAGTTATGCGTTGGCGTTTGTGATGCCATCAAATATGGGGCGCATCGCGCTGTTGATGCCGATCGTGGCGGCGATGGCCCGGCGCGCGGGGATAGCCGACGGCACGCGCGGCTGGTACGGCCTGGCGCTGGCGGTGGGCTTTGGCACCTTCCAGCTATCTGCGACCATTTTGCCTGCTAACGTGCCAAATCTGGTGATGAGCGGGGCGGCGGAAGGCTCTTACGGGATCCATTTGAATTACGTTCCCTATTTACTGCTGCATACGCCAGTGCTTGGCTGGTTGAAAGGGGCGGTGCTGGTGGCGCTGATCTGCTGGCTGTTTCCCGGCAAGCCGCATCCGCCGCGCGAGCTGGCGCCGCAGGCGCCAATGAGCCGCGATGAAAAGCGTCTGGCGTGGCTACTGGCGGTGGTGTTGACGTTATGGGTGACCGAAAGCTGGCACGGCGTCGGCCCGGCGTGGACCGGCCTTGCGGCAGCGGTGGTCACGCTGCTGCCGCGAGTAGGATTTATCAGCGGTGAGGAGTTCGCCAGCGGGGTGAATATGCGCACCTGCATTTATGTTGCCGGCATTTTGGGACTGGCGATTACCGTGACCCAAACCGGGATTGGCGGCGCGGTGGGTAACGCGTTGCTGCAGGTGATGCCGCTGGATAAAGATAATCCGTTCACCAGCTTCCTGGCGCTGACCGGAATTACCAGCGCGCTGAATTTTATTATGACCGCCAACGGCGCCCCGGCGCTGTATACGACTTTTGCGCAGAGCTTTGCCGACGCGACCGGCTTTCCGCTGCTGAGCGTGATTATGATTCAGGTGCTGGGTTATTCCACGCCGCTGCTGCCATACCAGGCGTCGCCGATTGTGGTGGCGATGGGATTAGGTAAAGTCCCGGCGAGAGCGGGGATGTTGCTATGTCTGGCGCTGGCGGCGGTGAGCTATTTGATTTTGCTGCCGCTGGATTATGCGTGGTATCAGCTATTAGGGAAATTGTAGCGATAATATAAAACCCGGCTCGCGCTGCGCTAAGCCGGGTTTTCATTTGGCGAATTTGTCAGCAACCCCGGCAGCGTTTCACCACCGGGAAAGCGAATTACGCTTTTTTCGCCGCTTCTGCAGCTTTAACGATCACCGCGAAAGCGTCTGCTTTCAGGGAAGCGCCGCCAACCAGCGCGCCGTCGATGTCCGGCTGGGTGAACAGCTCTGCGGCGTTGCCGGCGTTAACGGAACCGCCGTACTGGATGATGACCTGCTCAGCGATTTTAGCGTCAGCTTTAGCAATGTGGTCACGGATGAATTTGTGTACCGCCTGAGCCTGCGCTGGGGTAGCGGATTTACCGGTACCGATAGCCCATACTGGTTCGTACGCGATAACCACGCCTTCAAAAGCGGCTGCGCCCTGAGTTTTCAGCACCGCGTCGATCTGACGTGCGCACACTTCTTCAGTTTTGCCCGCTTCGTTTTCAGCTTCGGTTTCACCGATGCACAGAACCGGCGTCAGACCCTGCTCTTTCAGTACAGCGAATTTCTTCGCGATCAGTTCGTCAGATTCTTTGTGGTAGGTACGGCGTTCGGAGTGGCCGATGATGATGTACTGCGCGCCGATATCTTTCAGCATTTCGGCGGAGGTTTCACCGGTGAATGCGCCGGACAGGTTCACGTCAACGTTCTGCGCGCCCAGGTGAATGTGGCTGCCTTCTGCCGCACGCTTAGCCAGGTCGAGATACATTTCCGGCGGCGCGATTGCCACTGCACAGCCGCTTACGCCGGCCAGTTCAGTACGCAGGTTAGCAACCAGTTCGTTTACCATGTGGCGGCTGCCGTTCAGTTTCCAGTTACCCATCACTAAAGGATGTCGCATTTTAATTCTCCACGCTACTAAGCGAATTAAGGAATATAGCCGCCCCAGAGGGCAGCATGGTCTGTGAAACAGTATAGAGACTCGTCACTGGAAAGGCTTTGCTTTTTGTCATTTATTGTTGTCTTCCAGCGTTTCAGATAGCGCCAGCTTAATCGGTTCAATGGCGAAAGTTAGCCCCTTTTCCCCGTGATCTGCCACTACATAGCGCACCGCGCCTTCGGTTTCGGTGTAGTAGCGTTTGCCTTTGCCGGCGGTCAGCAGTTTTTGCAGCTTTTGCTGGCTCTGCAGTGGGCTTAGGGTCGGCACAAAGGCGCGAAGAATGGCGCTCATATATTCCTGCGCTTTCGCTTTCGCCGCTTTTTGTTCCGGCCCCTGAATCGGCAGCCAGGTTATCTGCATCGATTTAATCTTTAGCGTGCCGCGCTCCAGCGCGGTAGAGGCATACAGATTCTCGTTAATCTTGGTGGCAGCGCGGGTCAGGTTAGCTTTATCGCGGCTGGAGGCGATAGAACGAAACTCGTTAAGCGGCAGTTTCGGATTATCGGCATTAAATTTTTCGCGGAACTCGCTGATGCTGACATCAAAAATCGGCGCGCTGGGTAAAAGATAGGGGGCGGTGGCGGCGGATTCTGTTTCTGCGGACAACGCCATCGGGCCGACAGATAACGCTGTCAGCCCAATCAAACTTAAGATTGCCCACTTCTTCATGCCTGTCTTTCCTTTTTTTGCCTGCCGACGATTAAAACGGGAACCGTCACGCTTGTCAAAAAGTGACGCCTTCAGGGTAAACTACGCGAATGATGATGATAAGGAATAAAACATGACCCTACAGCAGTGGTTATTCTCAATTAAAGGCCGTATTGGCCGCCGGGATTTCTGGATTTGGATCGTTATCTGGGTGTTGACCATGAGCGCGCTGTTTACCCTCGCGGGCAGCAATTTGCTGAGTTTACAGACCGCGGCGTTTATTCTCGTCTGCCTGCTCTGGCCGACGGCGGCGGTGGTGGTGAAGCGTCTGCACGATCGCGGGAGATCCGGCCTCTGGGCGCTGCTGATGATTTTGGCGTGGATGCTGCTGGCGGGCAACTGGGCGATGTTGCCGCAGGTCTGGCAGTGGGGCGTTGGGCGCTTTGTACCGACGCTGATTATCGTCATGATGTTGATCGACCTGGGCGCGTTCGTCGGCACCCAGGGCGAAAATAAGTTTGGCAAAGAGACGCAGGATGTCCGCTGGAAAGCGGACGCCTGATTACCAGTAGTGCTCTGCCGTCATATGGCCCGGTCGGCGACGCAGATGTTTGGTCATCTGCCGGGTCTCTTTCAGCAACTGCTGGGTATCACGCACCATCTGCGGGTTACCGCACAGCATCACGTGGCTGGTATCGGCGGTCATAGCCAGGCCGACCGCCTCTTCCAGCGCGCCGGTTTCAATCAGAAACGGCACCCGGCCGGTCAGCGAACCTTCCGCTGTCTCGCGGCTGACCACGGTCTGGATACGCAATTTGCCGGCGTAGCGCTGCTCCAGCTCGCGCATTTGCGGTAAATAGCTGAGGTCGGCTGCGTAGCGCGCCGCATGCACCAGCACCAGGTTTTTGAAGCGATCCAGGTCTTTCCCTTCTTCCAGAATCGACAAATAGGGGCCGATCGCCGTACCGGTGGCGAGCATCCACAGCGTGTCGCAGTCCGGCACCTCTTCCAGCACGAAGAAACCGGCGGCTTCGCTAACTATCTGAACGTCGTCCCCGGGTTTCAGCGCGGCCAGTCGCGGGCTGAGTTTACCCTCCGGAACGGTGACCAGGTAGAACTCAAGATCGGGATTGCTGGGGGCGTTGACGTAGGAGTAGGCGCGCTGCACGCGCTCGCCGTCAACATCCAGGCCCAGTTTAGCAAACTGCCCTGCGGTGAACGGCTCAACGGGCGCGTGAATGGTGAGGCTAAACAGTGCATCGGTCCAGTTTTGCACTTTTACAACTTTACCTGTAACCCAGTTTGCCATTGCGTCTCTCCTTTCAATCTCGTCAGTCTATCTTCACCGCGACGGGAGAAGATTTCCAGCCCGAAAAGGCTGGAAAGCTCGATTGATCAAATGTTTTACAGGATGTGTTGCTGGACGTCCGGGTCTTTTCGGTCGAGGTAATGAATCGACTGAATACGGCGGATAGTCCGCGATTTACCGCGGATCAGCAGCGTTTCAGTGGTCGCCATATTGCCCTTGCGGGTAATACCGTCCAGCAGATCGCCTTTGGTAATCCCGGTGGCGGAGAAGATGACGTTATCGCTGCGCGCCATTTCATCAAGACGCAGCACTTTACCCGCTTCGATGCCCATGGTTTTGCAGCGCGCCAGTTCGTTTTCACCGATACGGCGGTTCTCTTCGCTGTCGCCCTTCACGTGGTGACGAGCCAGCAGGCGGCCCTGCATATCGCCGTCCAGCGCGCGGATCACCGCCGCCGAAACCACGCCTTCCGGCGCGCCGCCGATGCCGTACAGCACGTCGACTTCGCTATCCGGCATACAGGTGAGAATGGAGGCCGCCACGTCGCCATCGGGGATCGCGAACACGCGTACACCCAGCTGCTGCAGTTGCGCAATGACCGCGTCGTGGCGGGGTTTTGCCAGCACGGTGACGGTCAGTTCGCCAAGCGGTTTGTTCAACGCGCGGGCGATGTTGCGCAGGTTCTCTTCCAGCGGCAGATTGAGATCGATGGCGCCTTTGGCGCCGGGGCCGACAATCAGCTTTTCCATATACATATCCGGCGCGTTGAGGAAGCAGCCTTTATCGCCAACCGCCATCACCGCCAGCGCGTTGGCCTGGCCCATGGCCGTCATGCGGGTACCTTCAATCGGATCGACGGCGATATCTACCGCGTCGCCTTTGCCGGTACCCACTTTTTCGCCGATATAGAGCATCGGCGCTTCATCGATTTCGCCCTCGCCGATGACAATGGTGCCGTCGATATTGACGAGGTTGAGCATAATGCGCATGGCGTTAACCGCTGCGCCGTCGGCGGTATTTTTATCGCCGCGGCCCAGCCATTTATAGCCCGCCAGCGCGGCGGCTTCGGTGACACGCGAAAATTCGATGGCCAGTTCTCGTTTCATAATCCACTCATTGTGTAGAAAAGTTGCCCGTAGCGCGGCAAAAAGGACGCGCTACGCGTTGGAATAGCGTTCGGTTTCCGGCATCCAGCGCTCAATCAGCGCCTGCGCCTGCAGCGGATAGCGTTCGTGAATATGACGAGCAATGCGCTGAACATCGGGGATCATGGCCTGATCGCGCAGCAAGTCCGCTACTTTAAATTCGGCGTTGCCGGTCTGGCGGGTGCCGAGAAGCTCGCCGGGGCCGCGGATTTCCAGGTCTTTCTGGGCGATGACGAAACCGTCGTTGCTGTCGCGCAGCACCTGCAGGCGCTTCTGCGCCGTTTTGGAGAGCGGCGATTTATAGAGTAGCACGCAGTGGGAGGCGACGGCGCCGCGCCCGACGCGCCCGCGTAGCTGGTGCAGCTGCGCCAGACCAAGACGCTCCGGGTTTTCAATAATCATCAGGCTTGAGTTAGGGACGTCAACGCCGACTTCAATCACCGTGGTGGCGACCAGCAGGTGCATCTCGCCCTGCTTGAAGGCCTGCATTACGGCCTGTTTCTCCGCTGGTTTCATCCGCCCGTGGACGAGGCCGATATTAAGTTCCGGCAGCGCCAGTTTGAGCTCTTCCCAGGTGGCTTCCGCCGCCTGGGCTTCCAGCAGATCGGACTCTTCAATCAACGTACAGACCCAATAGGCCTGGCGACCTTCCTGGGTGCAGGCGTTACGCACGCGGTCGATAATGTCGCTGCGGCGCGTGTCCGGGATAGCGACGGTCGTTACCGGGGTACGGCCCGGCGGCAGCTCATCGATAACCGAGGTATCGAGGTCGGCATAGGCGGTCATCGCCAGGGTGCGCGGAATCGGTGTTGCGGTCATGATCAGCTGATGCGGGTGGAAGCCCTGCTGCTGGCCCTTTTCCCACAGCGCCAGGCGTTGATGAACGCCAAAGCGGTGCTGTTCGTCGATAATCACCAGCGCCAGGCCGTTAAACTGCACCTGCTCCTGAAAAATGGCGTGGGTGCCGACAATCATCTGCACTTCACCGTTGGCGATGGCTTCCTGCTGCGCCTGGCGCGCTTTGCCTTTCTGTTTGCCAGCCAGCCAGCCGACTTCAATGCCCAGCGGCGCGAACCAGCTGCGGAAATTATTGGCGTGCTGCTCGGCCAGCAGTTCGGTCGGCGCCATCAGCGCCACCTGCTTACCATGGGCGATAGCGCGCAAGGCGGCCAGCGCGGCAACCAGCGTTTTACCGGATCCGACGTCGCCCTGTACCAGGCGCATCATCGGCACGTCCAGCGCCATATCGCGCTCGATCTCCGCGGTGACGCGCGCCTGCGCGCCCGTTGGTTTAAAGGGCAGGGAAGCCAGGAGCTGGGTTTTCAGCGTGTCGTTGGCGCTGAGCGGCAGCGCATGGTAGCGCTGGGCGCCGGCGCGAAGCGCCAGCATGCTGAGATTATGCGCCAGCAACTCTTCCAGGATAAGACGCTGCTGTGCCGGATGTTTACCGCTCTCCAGCTCGCTGAGCTGTAGCGACGGCGGCGGGCGGTGTAGCGTACGCAGCGCCTCCGGCAGACTCATCATCCCCTGCGCCAGCTCCGGCGGCAGCAGTTCGCTAATCGCGCAGGTTTCCAGCAGCTCAAGCGCCTGATCGGTGAGTTTGCGCAGCGTCGCCTGCTTAATGCCTTCAGTGGTCGGGTAGACCGGAGTCAGGGTTTCCTGCAGCTCCGGGGTGCTCATATCGCCCTGCACGCGATATTCCGGGTGGATCATCTCGGCGCCAAACTTGCCGCGTTTAGCTTCGCCGTAGGCCAGCACGCGACGACCGGTCGCCAGGCTGTTTTTCATCGCCGCGTTGAAGTTGAAAAAACGCATGGTCAGGATGCCGGAGCCGTCGCTGATCTGACAGGTCATCATCCGGCGGCCGCCGAAGGTGATATTGCTGTTGAGCACTTCACCCTCTACGGTTGCGTAGACGCCCGGCAGCAGTTCGCCGATTTGATACAGGTGAGTCCGGTCTTCATAGCGTAGCGGCAGGTGAAGTAGCAGGTCCTGAACCGTATGCAGACCGATTTTCGCCAGTTTGCTGCTCTGTGCGGCGCCAACGCCGGTCAGCGAGTTGAGCGGGACGGCATCTAACAGGCGGCCTGACATTGGATTTACCTCGCCGCCTGCATCGTTGCCCACCACGAGGCATCGGCTTCGACTTCACCCTGCTCGTTGACGTGGGGATAAGGCAGCCCTTTTTGTTTGGCGACGCGCGCCAGCACCGGGTAACCGCCTTCAAATAGCAGCCGCTGCTGCTCTTCAGGCGGCAGCATGCTATTAGCGCGTTGGTACATTCCAGCGTTCTGCCGCTGACGCTGCGCTTCGTAAAGGATCAGCGCGGAGGCGACGGAGACGTTCAGCGACTGCACCATACCGACCATAGGGATAATGATGTCCTGGTCTGCCAGCGCCAGCGCTTCCTGGGTGATGCCGGTTTTCTCCTGGCCCATCAGGATACAGGTCGGGCGCGTATAGTCGATTTCGCGAAAATCGATGGCTTTGTCGGAAAGGTGCGTCGCGAGGATTTGCATGCCCCGGCCTTTTAAGTGGCTGACGGCATCGCCGATAGTGCGGTGTGTTTTCACCTGCACCCAACTATTGCTGCCGGCTGCGGCAGAGGCCATGGTGCGCATACGGCTGCCAGGCCAGATGGCGTGTACTTCGTGTACGCCGATGGCGTCTGCGGTGCGGATGACCGCAGAGACGTTATGGGGTTTATGGACCTGCTCCATGCAGACCGTCAGATCAGGCTGACGCCTGGCGAGCATCTCGCAGATACGCGCATAACGCTGTGAATTCATTCTACTTAATCCTTCGAACTGCCTCGGCGTTAGCTGCACTCACTCACCCCAGTCACGTACTTCAGTACCTTCCTGGGGATTCGATTTTTGTAAAAGCTAATTTCGGTTACGAGTGACTTTAATCACGTCCGGCATGACGCGAATTTTGCGCATGATATTCGCCAGATGCACGCGATCGCGCGCGGTCAGGCGGATAAAGGCGCTGTAAACGCGGCCATCTTTTTCTTCCGTATTCAGGCTCTGAATATTGGAAGACGCGGTGTTGATTGCGGCCGTCAGGTTAGCCAGCGCGCCCTGGTGGTTGAACATATCCACCTTAATTTCGGCGATAAATTCCTGCGCAGTTTCTTTATCCCATTCGACCGCCATAAACTTCTCAGGCTCTTTCTGGTAGCCGCGGATGTTACGACAGGATTCATGGTGGATAACCAACCCTTTGCCTGGGCTGACGTGGGCGATGATCGGATCCCCCGGAATCGGACGACAGCACTTGGCGAAAGTAATCAGCACGCCGTCGGCGCCCTTGATCGGCAGATGGCCGTGATTCGACGCGTTGGCCGGCACCGGTGCGGCAGAGGCTTCGCCCTGCTGCAGGTTTTTCGCCACCACCACGCTCATTGCGTTACCGAGACCGATTTCCGCCAGCAGATCGTCAAGCGTGGCAAGCTTCATACGGTCAAGTTCGCGCTGGATGTTCTCCGGCGGGATTTCTGCCAGCTTGCGGCTGCCGCCTAACGCGTGGTTGAGCAATCGGCGGCCAAGGCTGACGGAATCGTCGCGCTTAAGGTTCTTCAGCAGTTGGCGGATCTTGGCGCGCGCTTTCGAGCTGACGACAAAGTTCAGCCATGCGGCATTCGGGCGTGCGCCCGGCGCGGTAATGATTTCGACAGTCTGGCCGCTGGAGAGCGGTTGCGACAGCGGATAGGGCTGACGGTCGACGCGCGCGCCGACGCAGGCATGGCCGATATCGGTATGCACCGCATAGGCGAAGTCCACCGGCGTGGCGCCGGCAGGCAGTTCGACAATGCGCCCTTCCGGGGTGAAAACGTAAATCTCATCCGGGAACAGATCGGATTTAACGCTCTCGATAAATTCAAACGAGCTACCGGCGCTCTGCTGCAGTTCCAGCAGGCTTTGCATCCAGCGCTGAGCGCGGATTTGCGCGGTCGTGCTGCTTTCGCCGCCGTGCTCTTTATAAGCCCAGTGCGCCGCAACCCCCATTTCCGCCATCTGGTCCATATCTTCGGTACGGATTTGTACCTCGACCGGGACGCCGTGGGGGCCAATCATCGAGGTGTGCAAAGATTGATAGCCGTTCGCTTTTGGAATGGCGATGTAATCTTTGAAACGACCGGGACGCGGCTTGTAGAGGCTGTGCATTTGGCCCAGCACGCGATAGCAGATATCGGGATCGTGAACAATAACGCGGAAGGCGTAAATATCCATGATCGAGTGAAAACGCTGCTCTTTAAGCACCATTTTGCAGTAAATGGAGTACAGATGCTTTTCGCGACCGCTGACGCGGCAGGGGATCCCCGCTTCCTGTAAACGCCCTTCGATTTCAGAGAGGATCTTTTGAATCATCTCTTTACGATTACCGCGCGCTGCTTTAACCACTTCTTTGATGACGCGGTAGCGGTTAGGGTACAGCGCTTCAAAGCCCAACTCTTCGAGCTCGGTTTTGATGTGATGGATACCTAAACGGTGCGCCAGCGGGCTATAAATTTCCAGCGTTTCGCGGGCGATGCGGCGGCGTTTATCCGGGCGTAGCGAGCCCAGGGTGCGCATATTGTGGGTGCGGTCGGCAAGTTTGATGAGGATGACGCGGATATCCTGCACCATCGCCATGATCATTTTGCGAAAGTTTTCGGCCTGCGCCTCTTTCTTATCGCGGAACTTGAGCTTATCAAGTTTCGACACCCCCTCTACCAGTTCGGCGACGCTTTTACCAAAAAGCTGTTCCATGTCCTGGTAGGTTGCAGGGGTATCTTCAATCACATCATGCAGCAGCGCGGCCATCAGCGTTTCGTAGTCGAGTTTCATCTCGGCCAGAATACAGGCCACCGCTACCGGGTGCGTGATATAGGGTTCACCGCTTGAACGTGTCTGACCCTCGTGAGCGTCACGTGCAACGAGATACGCCTGCCGAAGGCGCTTGATTTGCTCTTCCGGTAGGTAGTTTTGAATCAGCTGATTCAGGCTTTCAAACAGATACAAGGGCGACCCGCTGTGTGATTAACGACGACCTTCAGCAATCGCGGTAACGGCTTGTAATTCAGCGGCTTCCTGCTCTTGCTGTTCCTGGCGCTCACGTACGTCAAGGATCTGGTTGTTGATCAGACCTTCTTCGATTTCGCGCAGTGCGATAACGGTGGTTTTATCGTTTTCTTCCGGTACCAGCGGATCCTTTCCGCCTACCTGCATCTGACGAGCGCGACGCGCGGCGACCAGTACCAGGTCAAAACGGTTACCAATTTTCTCTACAGCGTCCTGAACAGTTACGCGTGCCATACTTAAAATGCTCCACAGGTGAAGAAATGACTGGGCATGATACTGAATGTGGGTTCAGTCTGCCAATAGTTTGGTGATTAAAGCGCCATGTCGCTGCTTTTGGCGGCTCATGCGCAGACGTTCAGCGCGGATAATGTTTTTCAGATCGCCTAAAGCGGTATCAAAATCATCATTCACAATAAGGTAATCATATTCCGCGTAATGGCTCATTTCTGCAACTGCCTGCGCCATACGTTTTGCGATGACTTCCTCGCTGTCCTGACCGCGGCCGCGCAGGCGGCGGTCAAGCTCGTCTTTTGACGGCGGCAGAATAAAGATACTGCGCGCGCCGGGCATTTTATTACGAATTTGCTGGGCGCCCTGCCAGTCGATATCGAGGAAAACATCGACGCCGGTCGCCAGAACCTGCTCAATAGCTTCACGAGAGGTGCCGTAATAATTGCCAAAAACCTCAGCGTGCTCAAGGAAAGCGTCTTCGCTAATCATCGACCTGAATTTATCGTGATCGACAAAGAAATAGTGTTCACCGTGAACTTCACCCGGGCGCGGATCGCGCGTGGTATGCGAAACAGAAACCTGGGAGTCGTACAACGGTTGGGTTTTCAATAAAGCCTGAATCAGGCTGGATTTACCCGCGCCGCTAGGGGCGGAAACAATATAAAGCGTGCCTTGAGCCATGAGTGTCTTTTGTATGTGATTGTCGAAAGAGATGCTACATACGAGCCTATTATACACGCCGCCGCCGCGTGAGGCAGTCATTGTCACACTTTTTGCCGCTGTTTCTTTCATTTTGCCTGCCGCTTTCCTGATTTCTTAAGCAGTTGCAGCAACAAGGCGTAAATCCTGGAAAGCCGCTCGCAGCGTAATGATTTGCCTGTCGCCGCGGCTTCGGTCTTTAGCGCACGATGCCGCAAGGTAGAACAAGGAGGTAAAGGCATGTGCAGATGGCTGATAGCGGCAGCGTTATGGATGGCGGCGGCAATGGCAATGGCGGCCTGCCCGGCGTGGTCTTTGCAACAAGCCGGACAGGAAATAGATCGCCTGAGCCAGCAGATTGTCGACTGGAAAGCGGCCTACTGGCAGCAGGGCAGTAGCGAGGTCAGCGACGAGGTCTACGACATGCTATCTGCCCGGTTGGCGCAGTGGCGGCGCTGCTTCGGTCAGGAGACGCCTGAAGACGAGCTGCCGCCGCCGCGCGGCGAAGTCAAACATCCCATCGCGCATACCGGGGTGCGTAAACTGCCCGATGCCGCGAGCGTCGGCCGCTGGATGCGCGAGAAACCCAATCTGTGGGTACAGCCGAAAGTCGACGGTGTGGCGGTGACGCTGGTTTATCGCGGGGGTAGGTTAATACAGGCGATTAGCCGCGGCGACGGTCTGGCGGGGGAAGACTGGACGGCAAAAGTGCGCCAGATCCCCGGCGTACCGCAAACTACCGCAGGAGCGCTGGCAAATAGCGTGCTACAGGGCGAGATTTTTCAGCTGCAAGAGGGGCATATACAAAAACAGGCGGGCGGTATGAACTCACGGGCGAAAGTCGCCGGGATACTGATGCGCAAAGCGCCATCGGCGACGCTGAACACGCTGGGGGTGTTTATCTGGGCCTGGCCCGACGGTCCGGCCCGGATGTCTACCCGTCTGGCGCTGCTTGCTGACGGTGGGTTTCCTCTGGCGCAGCGCTATTCCCATTCGGTGAAAGACTGGCAGGAGACCGCCGTCTGGCGCGAGCGATGGTTCACCTCGCCGCTGCCCTTTGTCACCGATGGCATTGTGATCCGTGCAGAAAAAGAACCTGCCGGGAGCAGTTGGCTTCCAGGGCAGGGGCACTGGCTGGCGGCCTGGAAATATCAGCCGTTTTCGCAGGTGGCGGAAGTGACCACAATCCAGTTCACTGTCGGGCGCAGCGGCAAGATAGCCGTTGTGGCGCATCTCGAACCGGTAAAACTGGACGATAAGCTGGTGCGTCGGGTCAATATTGGCTCGGTGGCCCGCTGGCGGCGGTTAGACATTGTCGCCGGGGACCAGGTACTGATAAGCCTGGCCGGACAGGGGATCCCGCGTCTGGATAGCGTGGTCTGGCGGGCCAGCCAGAGAGATGCGCCACAGTTGCCTTCGCCTCGCTTTCATTCCTTAACCTGTTATTTTGCGACGACCGAATGTGCCGGGCAGTTGCGCTCCCGGCTGGTCTGGCTATCGTCTAAGCCGGTTCTGGATATTGCGGGCGCAGGAGAGGCGCTTTGGCGCACGCTAATGGACGATCGCCGCATGACACATCTTTTCTCATGGCTGGCCTTGACGCCTGAACAACTACAGAGCGTGCCAGGCATTACCAGCAAGCGTGGCCTGCGGCTGTGGCATCAGTTCAATTTGACCCGCGAGCAGCCGTTTATTCGTTGGGTGCTGGCGCTGGGGGTACCGATACCTCAGTCCGCGCAGGCGAGCGTTGCGGTAGAAAACTGGCAGCTATTGCGGGAGCGCAATGAGTCCCAGTGGCGGCAATTACCGGGGGTGGGGCAGGAAAGGGCGCGCCAGCTGGTCGTCTTTTTGCAAAACCCGGATATTGCCGCGCTGGCGCAGTGGCTCAGCGGGCAACGTATTCCGGGATTCTGAGGAATCAATGAGCGTCGTGCTTGTAGTAGAAGACCGGCAGGCCGAGCTTCCAGCGCAGGGCGAGCATACGCGCGGTAAAGCCGAAGAGCAGCGTGGCGATGACCACTACGTCATGGCTGCTGACGTAGTGCTGCAACGCGATATAAAGCACCGCGGCGGCAAAAGAGATGCCCGCGTACAGTTCTTTCTGAAACACCAGCGGGATACGCTTACAGAACATATCGCGCAGCACGCCGCCAAAGACGCCGGTGATCACGGCGGCAATAGACGCGATTATCGGCCCTTCACCCATATCCAGCGCGATTTGCGCGCCGATAATCGAGAACACGATCAGGCCCAGGGCATCCAGCACCAGGAACAGGCGGCGCAGGTGCGGCATCACCGGCGCAGCGATGGTGGTGAGGACGGCGGCAACCGCCACAATAATGACGTATTCCGGATGCTTCACCCAACCGAGCGGATAATGGCCGAGAAGGATATCGCGTACAGAACCCCCGCCGAGTGCGGTAGCGGTGGCGATAATAATCACCCCAAAGGTGTCCATACGGCGACGCCCGGCTGCTAAAGCGCCAGTCATCGCTTCCGCCGTAATACCAATCAGATAAAGAACATGAAGCAGCATAAATCCCCCACAATGATGGGCAAAGGGTAGCGATTTGTGCGGCAGATCACGATTGAGTTTTTCTAAAGCGAGCTCATTTACATGAAAAAATCTAATGCAAAAATGAAGGAGTAGTCCCCTGATATGGGGTTATGTATATTTTTCTTTTTTAAAAGTGATAAGAAAAAATAATGCTGGCCCGTAAGGCGAGCCAGCAGGAGAAGACATTACTCGATATTCTGAATCTGCTCGCGCATCTGCTCGATCAGCACCTTCAGCTCGATCGCTGAATTGGTCACGTCGGCATTGATGGATTTTGACGCCAGAGTATTCGACTCGCGGTTGAACTCCTGCATCATGAAGTCGAGGCGGCGACCCACGGCTTCTTTCTTCTTCAGAATGTTGTAGGTCTCTTTAACGTGCGCTTCCAGGCGATCGAGCTCTTCGGCGACGTCGATACGCTGAGCCATCAACACCAGCTCTTGCTCGAGACGGTTGTTTTCCAGCTGCACTTCGGCGTCTTCAAGCTTGGCGACCAGGCGCTCGCGCTGCCACTGCAGGATTTCCGGCATATGGGCGCGGACTTTGCTGACTTCGGCGCTGACGCCTTCCAGGCGTTGTTCGATCAGCGTTTTCAGTGCCTGACCTTCGGTTTCACGGGCGACGATAAAGTCGTCCAGCGCGCCGTTCAGGGCGTTGAGGATTTCAGCGGCAATCGCATCAAGGTCCTGTTCTTGCGCCGCCATCACTCCAGGCCAGCGCAGGATATCAACCGGGTTGATCTCGCCTTCATCGCTCTGCATTTTTACCCAGTTCGCGGCGTTCACCAGCTGCTTCGCCAGGTTCTCATTGAGGATCAATTCACCCTGGGCGCTGGGATCCTGTTCAAAACGCAGGGTGCATTCGATTTTGCCGCGAGTCAGACGAGAGCGGATGCGCTCGCGAACCACGGGTTCCAGGCTCCGGAACTGCTCCGGCAGGCGGAAGTAGGTTTCCAGATAGCGTTGGTTTACCGAGCGCAGTTCCCACGCGGCGCTACCCCAGTCACCCTTGATTTCACGCCGGGCATAGGCGGTCATACTGCGGATCATAGACGTTCCTGTTTTTTAAGGAGAGTGGGGAGGATTATAGCTTTCGAGGCTCTTTCAGGATAGGAATAAGCGCGCATTATCCGCATCGGCAGGCGTGCGTCGTCGCGATGCAACTTGGTCGAATTTGTGTATAATGCGCAGCCACATTCGTTTCAAGCCGGAGAGTAATCATGCGTCCAGCAGGCCGTAGCGCTAATCAGGTGCGTCCAGTAACCCTGACCCGTAACTATACAAAACATGCTGAAGGCTCCGTGCTGGTCGAATTTGGCGACACCAAAGTGCTGTGCACTGCCTCCATCGACGAAGGCGTACCGCGCTTCCTGAAAGGTCAGGGCCAGGGCTGGATCACCGCCGAATATGGCATGCTGCCGCGCTCCACCCATACCCGTAACGCTCGCGAAGCCGCTAAAGGCAAACAGGGCGGCCGCACTATGGAAATTCAGCGTTTGATTGCCCGCGCGCTGCGCGCCGCGGTGGATCTGAAAGCGCTGGGCGAGTTCACCATTACGCTCGATTGCGATGTGCTGCAGGCCGATGGCGGTACCCGTACCGCGTCCATTACCGGCGCCTGCGTTGCGCTGGCCGATGCGCTGAACAAGCTGGTTGCTGCCGGTAAACTCAAAACCAACCCAATGAAGGGAATGGTGGCCGCCGTTTCCGTGGGTATCGTTAATGGCGAAGCCATTTGCGATCTGGAGTACGTGGAAGATTCCGCCGCGGAAACCGATATGAATGTGGTAATGACCGAAGACGGTCGCATCATTGAGGTGCAGGGCACGGCGGAAGGCGAGCCGTTCACCCATGAAGAACTTCTCACTCTCCTGGCGTTAGCGCGAGGGGGAATCGAATCCATTATTGCGACGCAGAAAGCGGCGTTAGAAAATTAATGATTAAGGCGACTGAGAAGTCGCCTTTTTTTTGCGCTTTATCCCTCATTACACCTGCGAAGGATAGGGCGCGTAGTCCGACAATGATGACAGTACTAAAAGGAGCGAATCCATGAAGCCGTATCAGCGCCAGTTTATTGAGTTTGCGCTTAGCAAGCAGGTTCTTAAGTTTGGCGAATTTACGCTGAAATCCGGGCGTAAGAGCCCCTATTTCTTCAACGCCGGCCTGTTTAATACCGGGCGCGATCTGGCTCTGCTGGGCCGTTTCTACGCCGAGGCGCTGGTGGATTCCGGGATCGAGTTCGACCTGCTGTTCGGCCCGGCCTATAAAGGCATCCCAATCGCCACCACTACCGCCGTCGCACTGGCTGAACATCATGACCGAGACCTGCCGTACTGCTTCAACCGTAAAGAAGCGAAGACCCACGGTGAAGGCGGCAACCTGGTCGGTAGCCCGCTACAAGGCCGCGTGATGCTGGTGGACGACGTGATTACCGCCGGTACAGCTATCCGTGAATCGATGGAAATTATTCAGGCTAATGGTGCTGAGTTGGCCGGCGTGCTGATCTCGCTTGACCGCCAGGAACGCGGCCGCGGCGAGATCTCCGCGATTCAGGAAGTGGAACGTGATTATGGCTGCAAAGTGATTTCTATCGTCACTCTGAAAGATCTTATCGCCTATCTGGAAGAAAAGCCTGAGATGGCTGAGCATTTGGCATCGGTACGCGCTTACCGCGAAGCCTACGGCGTCTGATGCAGAAACCGGCAGCCTGGCTGCCGGTATAGCCAGAGCACGCTAAGAAGGTGAATGCATGAGTCATGCAGCCTTGCGGCTGCATATTGAGATTTATTGCAGTTGCGCGGCGACCAGCGGCCAGCGGGCATCGAAATCATCCGTAGGGCGGTACTTGAACTCGCTACGCACAAAACGCGACAGCATGCCTTCGCAAAATGCCAGCAGCTGGCTTGCCAGTAGCGTCTCGTCGAGGGTGTAGCCCTCTCCCTCACGCATTTTCTTTTCACGCATCACCTGACGCAATTGAACTTCGATACGTTCAAATAGCTGGTTGATACGACCCTGCAGACGGTCCTGTTCGAACATTAAGGCGTGGCCGGTGAGGATACGCGTCAGCCCAGGATTACGCTCGCCAAACCCAAGAATCAGCAGAACAATCAGGCGCAGACGAGCCGTGGTGTCCTTTTCATCTTTCAAAATCAAATTGATGCGCGTAATCAGACTGTCTTCAATGAACTCGATCAGGCTGTCAAACATGCGGGTTTTACTGGGAAAATGACGGTATAACGCCGCTTCGGAAACACCGACGGAGGCCGCCAGTTTCGCCGTGGTAATACGTTGACTACCATCGCTGGATTCAAGCATCAGCGCCAGAGACTGAAGTATTTCTTCGCGACGATTCCTTTTCGCAGTTTGTTTTTCTGCCATGTTTTAAAATACCCCTGAAAATAAGCACTTGTCAGGCAGGCATCCACAAAGCGACCGCAAACCTTAGTTTGCGGTGATGTTATTGCATTATGCGCTTTGGGATGCGGGTTCCGTATAGCCGGGCTTATTTGCGCCCTGAGTGGCCGAATCCGCCTTCGCCGCGGTCGGTGGCGTCAAATTCTTCCACCAGATTAAACTCCGCCTGTACCACCGGCACAAAGACCATCTGCGCGATGCGCTCGCCCGGCTCGATAGTAAAGCTCTGCTGGCCGCGGTTCCAGACGGACACCATCAGCTGGCCCTGGTAGTCGGAGTCGATAAGTCCGACCAGGTTGCCCAGCACGACGCCATGTTTATGGCCCAGGCCGGAACGCGGCAGAATCACCGCCGCCAGAGACGGATCGGCGATATGAATCGCAAGGCCAGTCGGCAGCAGGGTGGTTGCGCCCGGCGCCAGCTCTACGGCGTCGTCAAGACAGGCACGCAGGTCAAGTCCGGCTGAGCCGGAGGTGGCATAGGTTGGCAACGGAAATTGCTTGCCAACACGCGGGTCCAGAATCTTAACGTCGATTTTTTTCATCATAACGGGTAACGATCTCGTCGAGTAATAATTGGCCCAGGAATTCCTTGCGCTCAAGTGGTAAGCGCTTATCCCCATCCTGCCAGAAAAGGTGTAATGCGTTGTTATCGCTATTAAAACCTTGATTTGGCTGAGAAACATCATTGGCGCAAATCAGGTCGAGATTTTTGCGGGCACGTTTTTGCCGGGCGTATTCTTCCACATTATTTGTTTCGGCGGCAAATCCAACAACGTACGGGCGGCGATTTTTTAGTGCGGCCACCCCGGCGACGATGTCCGGGTTTTTGACCATTTTTATTGTTAATTCATCACCTTGTTTTTTGATTTTCTCGTCGGCGACAATCGCTGCGCGGTAGTCGGCAACGGCGGCGCATCCGATGAAAATATGCTGCTGTTGCACGCCATTCTGCACCGCCGCTTCCATTTCCAGCGCGGTGCCAACATCGATGCGCTGCACAAACGGCGGCGTCGGCAGCGACACCGGGCCGCTAACCAGCGTGACGTTCGCACCGCGTTGTGCGGCGGCGGCGGCGATCGCGAAGCCCATTTTGCCGGAGCTATGGTTGGTGATGTAGCGCACTGGGTCCAGCGGCTCGCGGGTTGGGCCCGCGGTAATCATGATGTTGAGATGTTGCAAATCTTTGACAGGCGAGAAATGCTGCGCCGCCATCTCCACGATAGTCAGCGGATCGAGCATGCGGCCCGGGCCAACGTCACCGCAGGCCTGGCTGCCGCTATCCGGGCCCCATACCAATAGGCCGCGTGAGGCAATAGTGGCAAGGTTGTGCTGGGTGGCGGCGGCGCGATACATCTGTTGGTTCATCGCCGGGACGACGGCCACCGGCGAGGGCGTAGCCAGGCAAATCGTGGAGACCAGATCGTTCGCCATACCGGCGGCGACGCGGGCGATTAAATCGGCGGTTGCCGGGGCAAGGATAACCAGATCGGCCCACTTGCCCAGTTCAATATGGCCCATTGCCGCTTCGGCGGCCGGATCCAGCAGGCTATCGGAGACCGGATAACCGGAAACCGCCTGCAGGCTCAACGGAGTAATAAAGGCCTTGGCGGCTTCGGTCATGGCGACGCGAACATCCGCGCCGCGTTCTCGCAGTCGGCGCACCAGTTCCGGCGTTTTATAGGCGGCGATGCCGCCGCTCACGCCGAGAACGATCTTTTTACCAGCCAGACTCATCATGATTTTGTCCTGTTGAAATACACCAGAATCCGCGCATCTTATCACAATCCCGGTGGCATCGTGCGTATGCCGGACACTCACTTTGCGAGGGGCTACGCAGGCCTTGAAATCACCGGTCGGCAGCGCGGAAAGGGTATGCCAGGATGGGCGAGGAACGGGAAAGGAGACAGGGTAATGGATATACAGGAATCATTGATGCCGCGGGAAAAAATGCTGCGCGACGGTATTGAAACGTTGAGCGACGTTGAGCTGCTGGCGTTGTTTTTGCGTACCGGCACGCGTACCCAGGATGTGCTGACTTTTTCACACAGCTTGTTACAGCGCTTCGGTTCGCTGTACGGGCTGTTATCGGCTGAGATAGAACAATTTGCAGATATCGACGGTATCGGCATTGCGAAATATGCGCAACTTAAAGGTATTGCCGAACTGGCGCGGCGTTATTTTAGCCTGCGGATGAGAGAGGAACCGTCGCTGGTCACGCCGCTCATGACGCGAGAATTTTTACAAAGCCAGCTCGCCGATGAAGAGCGGGAGATCTTTATGGCGATCTTTTTAGATAATCAGAACCGGGTATTGAAACATAGCCGCCTTTTTTCTGGTACTCTTAGCCACGTAGAGGTGCATCCGCGAGAAATTGTACGCGAAGCAATCAAAGTGAACGCCGCCGCGGTGATCCTTGCCCATAATCATCCTTCCGGTAGTCCTGAACCGAGTAAGTCGGATAAGTTGATGACCGACAGGGTGGTTAAGTGTTGTAGATTCATGGAGATACGCGTGCTTGATCATCTGATTATTGGCCGCGGCGCGTACGTCTCTTTTGCCGAACGTGGCTGGATTTAGCCCCGATCATGCGATCTATCGGGATCTTTGTCTGTTCGGGACTTGAGCACACCGCCGAGTCAGCGTATACTACGCCACCTTTGAGAATCTCGGGTTTGGCATTTGGGCCTGGCAATCGAGAGTTCAATAGAACTATGCGATGACCGGGCTGTAAAGCCTGACGAGGCGCCAATACCCCATACGAAGCTCGAGCTAATTTGATTTTTGGAGAATAGACATGTCCCGAGTCTGCCAAGTTACTGGCAAGCGTCCGGTGACCGGTAACAACCGTTCCCACGCACTGAACGCGACTAAACGCCGTTTCCTGCCGAACCTGCACTCTCACCGTTTCTGGGTTGAGAGCGAGAAGCGTTTTGTCACCCTGCGCGTATCTGCTAAAGGTATGCGTGTAATCGATAAAAAAGGCATCGATACAGTTCTGTCTGAACTGCGTGCCCGTGGCGAAAAGTACTAAGTACTTAGAGGAAATAAATCATGGCTAAAGGTATTCGTGAGAAAATCAAGCTGGTTTCTTCCGCTGGTACTGGTCACTTCTATACCACCACGAAGAACAAGCGTACCAAACCGGAAAAAATGGAACTGAAAAAGTACGATCCGGTTGTACGTCAGCACGTTATCTACAAAGAAGCTAAAATCAAATAATTTTAGTCTCCTTGTACTAAAACCCCGCTCCGGCGGGGTTTTTTGTTTTATGCTTCATCCTTCGAGCTACAGGTGCGTTGGCTGCATGCGTTCAGCCTGGCCGCTTGCTTCGTTAAGCCTACCGGCCTCTCTTCCCGCTGCCTCCCTGTCACCCGAAACTGTGTGGTTAAGAGGAAAAAAATGCCTGAATTACCTGAAGTCGAAACCAGCCGTCGCGGCATTGAGCCGCATCTGGTGGGCGCTAACATCCTGCATGCCGTAGTGCGCAACGGGCGCCTGCGTTGGCCAGTATCCGAAGAGATTTACCGCCTCAGCGACGAACCGGTGCTGAGCGTGCGCCGACGCGCCAAATACCTGCTGCTGGAGCTGCGTCACGGCTGGATCATTATTCATCTTGGTATGTCTGGCAGCCTGCGCATCCTCAGTGAGGAGCAGCCGGCTGAAAAACACGACCACGTCGACCTGGTGCTGAGCAACGGTAAAGTACTGCGCTATACCGATCCTCGCCGCTTTGGCGCCTGGTTATGGACTAAAGAGCTGGATGGTCATCCGGTGCTGGCGCATCTCGGCCCGGAGCCGCTAAGCGATGAATTCAACGCCGACTATCTCCAGCAGCGTTGCGCGAAGAAGAAAACCGCCATTAAACCCTGGCTGATGGATAACAAGCTGGTGGTGGGCGTGGGCAATATCTACGCCAGCGAATCGCTGTTTTCCGCCGGGATCCATCCCGATCGGCTGGCCTCATCGCTCTCGCATCAGGAATGCGAGTGGTTAGTGAAGATGATTAAGCTGGTGCTGCTGCGCTCGATTGAGCAGGGTGGAACGACGCTGAAGGATTTCCTGCAAAGCGACGGTAAACCGGGATATTTCGCCCAGGAACTGCAGGTATATGGCCGCAAAGGCGAGCCGTGCCGGATCTGCGGCACGCCGATTATCGCCAGCAAACACGCTCAGCGCGCGACCTTTTATTGCCGCCAGTGTCAGAAGTAGTGGAGAGGGTTGCGGATTATGCCAGGCCGGGTAAGCTGGCAGCCCCGCTACGCGCAGCGCGAGCGGGGGCAGGAAATGCTACTTCAGCTTATTTAACAGCGCCTGATGTACGTTAGGCGGCAGGAAGTGGGAGACGTCGCCCTGGTGGCGCGCCACTTCCTTAACCAGCGATGAAGAGATAAACGACCACTCTTTGCACGGCATCAGGAACACGCTTTCCAGCGTGGGCATCAGATGGCGGTTCATGTGCGCCAGCTGCATTTCATATTCGAAATCCGCCACTGCCCGCAGGCCGCGAATTAAAATATTCGCCTGCTGCGCGCGGGCGAAATTCGCCATCAAATCGCTAAAGCCAATCACCTCAACGTTGACCAGATGCGCTGTTGCCTGCTCCGCCAGCGCAATGCGTTCATCGAGGCTGAACATCGGTTTTTTGCTCGGGCTGGCGGCGATGGCCAGCAAAACCTTATCAAACATGCCCGCCGCGCGGGTAACGATATCGATATGGCCGTTGGTGATAGGGTCAAAGGTGCCCGGATAGATCGCTTTTGTGCCCATAATTACACTTTCTCCGAGTAGCCGCGGCTGAGTGCCCACAGCTCGGTGTATTTATTAAACGTGTATTGCGCATTGACTACCGCCAGCAGCCAACCCTGTTTTCCATCCAGTACGCCGCCGCGCAGCAACAGCGTTTTGACGAAGGCGCCCAGCGTATGGCTGAAAATCCCCGCCATCGAAGTCTTCTTGCCCTTCTGATGGCGCTCAAGCGCCCAGGCCGCGGCATACGCCAGCTGTTTCTGCTGGAAGCCGGAAAAATCGCGACAGGTCAGGTGCAGCAGATCGCCGCTGAGCGGCACCACTTCAGCTCCAAGGCTATCCAGAGATTCATGCACCAGATTATCGTTATAGCGGTAACGCGCGCGTTCGTACAGGCGCATCACCCGATCGGGATACCAGCCGCTGTGGCGCATAAAGCGCCCGAGGAAGTAGTTACGCCGGGCGATGCTATAGATAACGCCGCGCTGCGGCGCGTCCAGTACCTTGAGGATAGACTCTTTCAACTCAGGCGTAACGCGCTCGTCGGTATCAATCATCAGCACCCAGTCGTGAGTGGCGTAATCCTGTGCGCGCTGGCGCTGAATGCCGTAGCCTTGCCAGTCGGTGTTGCTATAGACCTGGGCGCCGAGGCTACGGGCCAGTTCGACGGTATTGTCGGTACTGCCGGAGTCCAGCACCACCACTTCATCCGCCCAGCTTACCGACGCCAGGCAATCGGCGAGCAGGTCGGCGGCGTTTTTGGCGATCATCACGACGGAGAGTCGGGTCGACATTAGTGGCTCCGCTGCGGCAGGTAGGGTTGCAATAACTGTAGCAGACGCGACAGCGCGCCCTGGTTTTGGTGCAGCACTTCCACCGCGTGGCGGCCGTACCACAGTCGATAATCTTCGTCCGTCAGCAGGGTAGAAACCTCTCTGACCAGCGAGTCGGCGTCCGTGACGGTGATCAGGCCATCATCCTGCTGCAGCTTGGCGCAGATATCTTTAAAGTTGAAGGTATGCGGGCCCATCAGCACCGGAATAGCATGGGCGGCGGGTTCGAGCGGGTTATGCCCGCCACGTTCAACCAGGCTGCCGCCGACGAACGCCAGGTCGGCAATGCCGTAGAGCAGCATCAATTCGCCCATGGTATCGCCAATCACCACCTGGGTGCTGTTCGACGGAATTTCACCGGTGCTGCGCATGGTGAAGCTCATCCCGGCCTTTTGCACCATATCGCGAGCGTCGCCGAAGCGTTCCGGATGGCGCGGCACGAGGATCAACAGCAGGTCGGGGAAGGTTTCCAGCAGTTTTTTATGTGCCTGCAGGATGATTTGTTCTTCGCCGTCGTGAGTGCTGGTGGCTATCCACACTTTACGGTGCGGCGCCCATTGGCGACGCAGGGTAACGGCGCGGGCCGCCAGTTCCGGGGTGACGGAAATATCGAATTTCAGGCTGCCGGTCACCGCCAGTTGGTTACGTTTAAGGCCGAGCGCGAGGAAGCGGTTGCCGTCCTCTTCATTTTGCGCGGCGATAAGCGTAATACGGCTTAACAGGCGGCGCATGAAGCCGCCGAGTTTGGCATAGCCTTTCGCGGAACGCTCTGATAGGCGTGCGTTAGCGATAACCAGCGGGATTTTACGTTTGTGCAGCGCGGCGACCATGTTCGGCCACAGCTCGGTTTCCATCACGATGACCAGTTTCGGCTGTACGCTGTTGAGGAAACGGTTCATGGCGCAGGGTAGGTCATACGGCAGATAGACGTGATGAACATCTTTACCGAAGGCAGACATCGCGCGCTCTGAGCCGGTTGGCGTCATGGTGGTGACGGTGATCGGCAGTGAAGGATAGCGATGACGTAGCGCGCGTACTAACGGGATCGCCGCCAGCGTTTCACCGACGGAGACGGAGTGCAGCAGAATGCCATCCGGCACTACCTTGTTTTGACAGAAGCCATAACGTTCAGCCCAGCGTTTACGGTATGCCGGGGCCTTACGGCTGCGCAGCAGCAGTCGCAGCCACACCAGCGGCTGAATGAGGTAGAGTAGGGTGGTATAAAGCAATTCCAAACTATTTATCCGTTTTAGGTTTTTTGCGGGCAAATTCTAAGCATTTAACCCGCGTAAAGCTATCTCTTTGGCGGAAACCGAGGGATTTCGGCCTATGCGGCGTTGAGATAGCGCTTTATGCGCAAATAGCGGCGTCCCAGACGCCAGCGTAAACGGAACGTGCAGGCGTTAGTCCAGATCAGGCGCCAGATGCCGCGTTCGAAGAATTCTTTAATGATAATATGCTTTTTCGACTCATCTTTCATGCAGTCGAAGGTATGGATAATCCCCAACCCTTCTTTGGCTATCTGCCAGCGGCAGGCGGGAATGTGCCGTACCTTGTCTGGATAGCGCTGGTTGATGGCGCTGAGCATCTCGAGGATCTTCATATAATGGCGCGCTGAGCGCATCAGCGTATCGTCGTTGTCTGGCTTATGCGACACCGATTCCGAGTGAATGTAATAGTCGTAAAATTGCTCGCTGGTGTACTGCACACGCTCGGCGGCCAGTAACGCTTCCGTCGTCCAGGGAATATCCTGATGGCGCAGGCCCGGCTCAAAGTGGAAATGGTGCTGGTTAATAAAATCGCGGCGATAGATGTTCAACCAGGTGACGTGCAGGAACTTACGCGAGTCGAGCGCCTGCTTCAGCCAGACGTAACCCGGCAGGACGCCAGTGGACTGCAGGCGTTCCGGCGGGAAAATCGGATGAATGTCGTCGCGGCTTTCGTACACATAGCGGCCATTGCAGGTCGCGACATCAAGATTGCCCTTTTCCGCCATTTCCAGCAGCGTGCGGTACATGCCGGGATAGAACTTATCGTCAATATCCGGGAAGGCGAGGTATTTACCGCTTGCCGCCGCCATACCGGTATTACGCGCCACCGAGACGCCCTGATTCTCCTGCTCCAGCACGGTGACGTTCTGCAGCCTGTCTTTCCATTGGTCGATAACTGCCAGGCTACCGTCGGTAGAACCATCGTTCACCAGGATCAGCTCATAGCTTGCCAACTGTTGCTGTTCGAGGCATTCAAAGAATTGCGCAAGGAATTTTTCACCGTTATACACGGCGGCCACGATGCTCAATAAAGGCGTTTGACTCATAACTCATTCGATCCTGGTTAAAAAACGACGTCAGGCGTTGCGCAACTGACAGTACTGTTGGCAAATCGACTCTACGCTGAATTTTTCCAGCGCGGCGGAATCAATGGCCGGCGGGCTATGGTAAATGCTTTGCATCGTCTGGGCTAGCGCAGAACTGTTGAGGTCGGCAAGACCGCGGGACAATTCGCCGCGAAGGATCTCGCTTACCCCGCCAGGGCAGCGGGTGCTGGCGACCGGCGTATTCAGCAGTAGCGCTTCAACAATGACGTTGCCAAACCCTTCGCTGTCGGAGCTGAGCGTTAGCATTCTCGCATGTTTAATCCATGGTAGCGGGTTGGGCTGAAAGCCTTTAAACAGCACCCGATCGCCGACCTGCAACTGCTGCGCTAGTTGACGAAGCCGCTGTTCCTGTTCCGGTTTTCCCTGTCCCAGCAGCACCAGCGGCGCGTCGATGCCGCTTTGCGCGTAGGCTTCAATCAGTCGGTCATGGCGCTTACCGGGATGGAAGCGGCCAACGTGGATAATATAGTCCCCTTGGGGAATATCGGCCGGCGCCTCAGCCGCCGCGCGAATGGCGGCGATATCGAACGGGTTATAGATGGTTTTAAGCTGTGCCGGGCGCAGCGCGAACTGCTCGACCAAATCCTTTCCAACCGCATCGGAAACGGTCACCACGTTGCGTCCCTGGTATACCCGCTTGATTTTCTGCTGCTTCATCCAGCGGTCAAAACCGCTGCGATGACCAAGATAAGAGGTTGAGAAAACGCCGTGCAGGCAGAACCAAACGTTGCGATTCTGTAATGCCCGGCTGCGGGCGACAATGCGATCGGTTTTGTGCAGATTCGACAGTACCAGATCGAAGCGCCCATGCTGTTCTGCTTGTTTAATCGCGCGATCAAGCTGACGCGCGCGGCGGGAGAGTTCCGTCAACTTACGCCACGGTTTGCGGCAGCGGTCGGCGATAACCTGATAATCGAGCCCTTCCGGCAGCGGATAATCGCAGACGTCGCGCAGCGAAAATAGCGATACCTGTTCGCCCTGGCTAAGAAAATGTTCCGCCAGCGTGAGCACGACTTTTTCCGCGCCGCCGCCCGGCAGGCCGTCGATAACAAACAATATGCGCATCGTTATTTCACCAGATCCTGATAGAGAGAAAGCAGCTGCGTCGACAGTCGCGCGCTGGTGCAATCCATAATTCGTTCGCGGGCGCGTGCGCCTTCAGCGGAGCCCAGCGCGCGCGTGGGCAGCGCCATCACCGCCTGCTGTAACGCGGCAATATCCAGCGCGTCGCAAACGTAGCCGTTATCACCCTCAGTGATGAACTCCGCGCCGCCGCAGCCGGTGGTGGTGATAACCGGCAGGCCGCAGGCCATCGCTTCCAGAATTACATTCGGGAATGGATCATACAGCGTCGGCAGCAGCAGTCCGTCGGCCATCTGATAGAACGGTAGCGTTTCAGACTGCATGCCGCAGAAGCGCACCCGTTCTTCGCAGTTCAGCGATTTTGCCAGCTGTTGATAGCGGTTCTGTTCTTTGTCTTTGCCGACCACCAACAGATAACGGTCGGTGGGGGCGATGGCGCGGATTGCCGCATCCAGCCCTTTGCGTTCAAAGCCGGAACCGACATAAATCAGGCAGCTAGCTTTCAGCGGTAGCTGCCATTTAGCGCGTAATGCGGCAAAGGTTTCTTCGCCAGGCGGCAGAAACCGCTGGTTATCAATAGCGTTGTAGATGACGTGGATTTTGTCAGCCGGCAGGCCGAAGTCTTCGATGATTTCCTGCTTGATCATCTCTGCGTTGCAAATCACCCCGCGCAGATGCGCGTCCTGATACATCTCGCGCTCCGCCTGCATCACATAACGGTGGTAGCGGTCGGCAAACAGCAGGCGGCTTTTCCAGGCCGGTAAAATGCGCGAGCGCTGTTGCAGCCAGCGGCGATGAACGCCGTCGCCGGCGCGGTACAGATCGCAACCCGGAATACGCTCATGGCTTTGCACCAGATCGAATGATTCACTCTGCCAGAGCGCGCGCGCGGCGTTGGCGAAACCGCGTTCACGGCTGATGCGCCCCCATTTGCGCGGGTTACAGATGTGAATATGCCAGTCCGGTTTAACCGGCCCTTGCCACTCGCGGGTGATGACGTTTAGTTCCAGATTAGTGCTGTCGAGGGCTTCCAGCGCGCGGGAGACAAAGCGCTCCGCGCCGCCGTCGGGGCGATACTTCTGCCGCACCAGAGCCAGCCTGAATTTACTCATGCCAGTACCTTTTTCGCCGCCGCGATGACCGCGTCGGTAGGGATTAAATCAAGATAGCGTTCTTCGGTGTTGGTGTTGATGTCGTCAGGATCGGGCAGCGGGCCGAAGTCGCCGGCCCAGATAACCTCGCCTTTCGCCTGCCACGGCCGCCAGAAGGTCAGCTTTGACGGGCCAAATAGCGCGACGAGCGGCGTACCCAGGGCTGCCGCCATATGCATCGGCACCGAATCTACGCCGATAAACAGGCGGGCGTGATCGATAACCGCCGCCAGTTGGCGGAGCGTCAACTGACCGGCTAACGAGTGCAGTCGCGCCTGCGGGCAGCCGCTGATGATGTTCTCTACCATCTGCTTTTCTTTGGCGTCAGGGCCAGAGGTGAGCACCACCGCGTAGCCTTCTGCTGATAGCGCGTTAATCAGCGCGCTCATGCGCGCTTCGCGCCAGCATTTAAAGAACCAGCGCGAGGTCGGCTGAATCACGATGTAGTTTTCCTGGAAGCCGTCCGGCAGCAGCGCGCGGCTGGTCGTCCAGTCAGATTCGCTGTAGCCCATCCGCGCCGGCGCATCATTAATCTCCAGTCCCAGCGGCGCCAGAATAGAGAGATTTTGCTGTACCGTATGCAGCTGATTGTGCTGCTGGGTAGAAGCAAGCGCGGTGTGGCAGTAGCGCCAGAACGGATGACGGCGCTTAGGGAAATCGAAACCGATGCGCGTCGGCGCACCGGTTAATTTGCTGATAATCGCGCTGGGCCACTGGTCGGCAAGGTTGAGCACCATGTCGTAGCGCTGTTGGCGTAGCGAGCGAATGAGCTGCCATTCCATCTTGAGCTGATGCCGCTTGCCCTGCTTTTTCCAATTGCGATCGATCGCGTAAATCTGGTTAATCTCCGGATTTGCCGCCAGCATGTCGCGGGTCTCAGCATACAGTAGTACATCGACGCGAGCGGCGGGATACTGCTGTTTGAGCGCGTTTACAAGCGGGGTGATCAGCAACATGTCGCCATGGTGGCGCAGCTTAATGACCAGGATCCGCGCCGGGTTCTGCTGGCCGGAGGAGAGGGTTTCAGGCGTCATACTCTGTTCTTCATCCAGGATAAGGGTTCCGATTCTAGGGGATCGCGTAGATTGAGAGAAGCGTTGTATTGCTCTACCATGGACCGATACGTATGGCCTGAGGACGTTTTCGTGCACAATCCCGCATTTCTCATCACGATTGATACAGAGGGTGATAACCTCTGGCAAAAACATGACAGCATCACCACGGAGAATGCGCGCTATCTTCCGCGTTTTCAGCAGCTTTGCGAAAAGTATGGCTTCAAACCGGTCTATTTGACCAATTATGAAATGGCCATCGACCCTTTTTATATCGAGTTTGCTAAAGATGTCATTGCGCGCGGCACCGCGGAAATCGGTATGCATCTGCACGCCTGGAACAGCCCGCCGACCGAGCCGCTGACCGCGGATGACTGGCGTCATAAGCCTTATCTCATCGAGTATAGCGATGCCGCCATGCGTGAGAAGGTCGACTATATGACCCATCTACTGGAAGATACCTTCCAGACCAAAATGGTGAGCCATCGCGCCGGACGCTGGGCGTTTGACGAGCGCTACGCGCGGCTGCTGGTGGAGTACGGTTATCAGGTGGATTGCTCGGTGACGCCGCGAGTGAACTGGAAGACCGCTAAGGGCGCGCCGCAGGGCGATGGCGGTACGGACTACCGACGCTTCCCGCAACATGCTTATTTTCTCGATGAAAATGATATCAGTCGCGAAGGGCATTCCCCGTTGCTGGAAGTGCCGATGAGCATTCAGTATAAGCACTCGGCGTGGATGAATAGCGTGAAGCAGGGCTACGATCGTTTGCGCGGTAAAGTTCGTTCGCCATCCGTGCACTGGCTGCGTCCAATGGGCGGCAACGTCGAGACGATGAAGAAAGTCGTAGAACAAACATTGACTCAGGGTAATGACTACGTGGAATATATGCTGCACTCGTCGGAGTATATGCCCGGCGGCAGTCCAACCTTTAAGAATGAGCAGGATATCGAGCGTTTATATGCCGATCTGGAAGCGTTCTTTAGTTGGCTGGCCCCGCAGGTACGAGGAATGTCGTTGGCAGAATATTATAATTTCAAGAGAAATCTTACATAAAACAATCATTACTGATAGAGGTGCGGCGTTAATCTGGTGTAATATCATCAGTCGAATGAATAATTAACGCCTAAATTATTAAGATATTGAGGTTTTATGAAGATAGCAACCGTACTACGCTCTGGCGGTGATTATAACCAAAGCCATGTGCAGTGGTTATACAAACAATTGCCAGCAGACATCGAGAAAGTGTGCTTTACCGATTTAACTATTCCTGGCGTTAACACCATTAAACTAACTGAAGATTTGCCAGGTTGGTGGTCAAAAATCGAGATGTTTAATCCGGATTCTGTTGCCGAAGATATTTTTTATCTCGATTTAGATGTCGTCGTTGTCGGTGATATTAGTGATATTCTGGCAAATAAACAGCTGACCATGCTGAGTGATTTTTTCTTTCCGCAGAAAACCAAAAACTCCGCCATCATGCGCGTTCCGCATGAGGAAAAGTACAAGGTCTGGGAAGCGTTTAAGCGCTATCCGGAACTATTCATGACGCGCTATCAGAGCGGTGGCGACCAGGAGTTTATCAGCAAAATCTATCCACACGCCGCTATCTGGCAGGATATTTTACCCGGACAGATCGTTAGCTATAAAAAGCATGTCATTCATAAGAAGAAGAATGAACATGCCACCGGTGATGGCACCGTGCCTGCGGGGACGCGAATTGTCTGTTTCCATGGAAAACCACGCCCTTGGGACTGTGGTGAAGCTTGGGTGCCACCATTTGAGAAAGCTTAATTATTTATGAGTAAAGTGATGTCGCCAGTGACAATATTGCTTCTGGCAATATTGTCATGTGTTTTTGTGATGCCGGAGAAGATTATGGGTAGAAATCTCTTTTACCTGTCTTCGGTTATTACGTTAATTTATGCGGTAATTAACAGGAAACGTCTTACTTTTAAAAAAGAGGAGATGTTTCTGTCTCTGACGCTATTGATGTTAGGAGCCTCACAGCTTATTTGGTCATATCGCTTTCCGGGTAATCCGGCTGAAATTTATATGGCTGATGTTAGCTATCCTCGCTCAGGCGCTTATTTGATGATCGGCGCTGTGATGATGTTACTCTTGCCTGCGGTATTAAGGACAACAGCAATACAATATGGCAAAAGCTTGAGTTACGCATTAGTCGCGGGCTTTTCAGTATTGACGCTATACGCTTTACATTATCATTTTTTTGTTTCCGGCGATCGCCTGAGAATCGATAACTCCGCAACCTTAAGCGCCTATCTTTATACGATATACTCGTTATTGACGCTGTATGCTTTAGCTTGCGTCAATATCCGCTATCGCAACTATATTGCCAGCGGTGTGATATTTTTCTCGCTGTGGATTATTTTTCTTACCGAAACTCGCTCGGCGCTGCTTATTTATCCGGCGGTACTGCTCTATGCCCTACTGACCGGTAACGTGATGTCGAAGAAAAAATCAGCGCTGGCGTGCCTGATGCTGTTAGTTGCTGGCCTGGCGGTGATTGAGTTGGCGTTTCCCTCGCTGAAAGATCGGGCGAGTGAAGCGGTCACTGAGATCTCTGACTATCAAAGCGATAACAATACCTCGATGGGTTCCCGGCTCAGTATGTGGCATACCGGGGTCTATGAAATTATTGCTCATCCTGGTGGCGTAAGCTCGCAGCAGCGTTTCCAGATCCTTTCGCAATTGATGTATGAAAAAGAGCAGGGGAATCCCGAAGGGTTGCGCAACATTGTTTATCATCTTCATAATGATTTGATCGAAACCATGTCGCTACAGGGCGTTATTGGCGGCCTCTTCCTGCTAGCATTGTATGGCGCGATGCTGCTCTATGTTTACAGAAAGGCGACGCTGAAATGTGCATTGGTGTTTATTGGCGCGCCGGTGATTCTTTTTGGCTGCGTCGATACTCTGTTTATCCACGACAGATTTATCATTATGTTTATTGTGGCATTAGCCGTTTTCACGGCGTTATCGCCGGAAAAATCTGCAGAAGAATCGTGATGGGGTGATGAAGTGGCCGTTCAGGCCACTTCATATAGCGCTTGAGATAACGGCATTTTAGGAAATACCTGTTCAGGAATTGCGCTATTAAGGGAAAGATTAATTACCGTAATCCCCTTTGCCTGTAAATGACGGCTGGCGAGTTCAAAGGCGGGGAAAACCATACCATCTACTTTATCTGCGAGATAGGATGGAAGCTTATTGTCGCCGTTTTCATAAAATCGCGGTTGCTCAAAATTATTCATATCCAGACCGGCAATAATAATTCTGTTGAATCCCAGCCAGGCGATAATCTGCAGCGCCCAGTAAGCCACCGTTCCCGCATCAAATATCCCTTTGCGAATATCGGTTGAGAAACCAATATGGCTTAAGTGCTGGTGCAGGAGCGCACTTGGGGAACGGCTAAAGGCCGTCGCGATATCGTTACCGGGGATCTTTGGCTGGTAAATCTTATAACAGGCATCTTCAATCAGGGCGAGTCGACACTGAATATTGTTGAGTCCGATGCGCTCAATGATTTTGGCAATACCGTGGGTAGTGGTAAAAAAGAGGATCCGTGGATTGCTGACAATACCGGCGATAACCTCGGGTTTACGGTCAAAAAACTCCATATCAACGATCAGATACAGAGAAAACCCTACCTTTCCTTCGAGAAAGTAAGCGCCGTTGACGCCCATTACCGGCAACGATGACGGGATAATCGAAAAATCGACATCGTTGATCGATGGACCGGTCGCGGTGAGCAGCATTGGCCCGGAGAAAGCGTCTTTTAATTCACTTAGGCTACACAGCGGTACCGATTCGCCCTTGTATTGTAAGGCACAAATTTCACCACTTTCCGCCCGGCGGATTTTTACCCACGGCCACAGGTTCTCATTGTGGCGATAGGCGCGCGGGCGGGTATAGCGATAAATTTGCTTAAACAGCGATCCCATTACACGAGTCCCTGTGCTTGCAACAGTTGCTGAACATGCTCAGCGGTAATATCGCTGGTGCTGTTGCCGTTTGGCGGCCGGACGATATGCTGGTTTTTGCCATATCCGCCAATCAGTCCCGGATCGGTTGGGCCGTAGAGCGTGAAATTGGGTTTATCGAGCGCCGCGGTCAGATGGCTCAGCCCGGTGTCGACGGAAACTACGCCGCGTGCGCTGGCCAGAATCTGCGCAACCTGCTCAAGACTCATTCGCGGTAACACGTCGACGTTATCGCGCCCTTCCGCCAGCCGTTTTGCCCGCGCCTCTTCATGCGGCGCGCCCCACGGCAGTTTGATCCGTATGGCGCTACCTGCCAGCAGATCGAGAAGCGCTTGCCAGCGCGCTTCCGGCCAGTGTTTATCATCGCGGGTGGTGGCGTGCAGAAAGACCAGATACGGCTCTGCTACCGGCGAGTCGGGGCGAATAAAGTGGCGCGCGATGGCGTAATCACCTTGTGTTTGTGGCCGGGCATAGCCCAGGCTTTTGGCGAACAGTTCGCGCGTACGCTCTACCGCGTGCTGCTGGACAGCAATATGGTGGCGACGGTTATAAAACAGGCTTGCCATCGGCTCGCGGGCGGACTGCCAGTCCATGCCATGTTTGATGCCGTGCGCCAGACGCGTCACCAGCGCGGCGCTTTTCACCAGCCCCTGAGCATCGATAATGGCATCGTAGTTGACGGCCTTTACGGCCTCGCGAAAGACTTCTCTTTCCGCTTTGATAGGCGCGGAAAACCAGGCTTTGCGCCAGCGGCGAATCGCTACCGGAATCACCCGCTCGACGGACTCATGCCATGAAGGGATCTGTGCGAAACCCTCTTCAACCACCCAATCAAAGCGGATGCCGGGAATGGCCTGCGCGGCGTCGGTTAGCGCGGGCAGCGTGTGCAGCACGTCGCCCATGGAGGAGGTTTTAACGATCAATACCCGCATCCGTTACGCTTCCTCGTGCTCGGTTTTTTCCGTCAACAGTTCGTTCAGCTCCTGCAGGACGCGCTCTGGAGTGATGTCGATAAGGCTTTGATGATAGCCCTCAGCGGCATCCCCTTTGCGCACTTTGTGGTAGCCGCTAATCAGGCGAATAACCCGTGCTTTGTGCGACAGCGGCGGGGTAAAGTCCGGGCTGCTCGGGCCGTACAGCGCCACCAGCGGGCGGTCCAGGGCGGCGGCAACGTGCATCAGCCCAGAATCGTTGCTGACCACGGCCTGACAGGCGGCAATCAGGATCACGGCCTGTTCCAGCTGGGTTTCGCCAGCCAGGTTACGGCACCAGGCCTGCTGCTCGCTGCTGAGCGCGGCGATGATCTCTTTGCCGGCATCGTTATCTTTTGCTGAGCCGAAGAGCGCTATCTGATAACCATCGTCAATGAGCTTTTTCGCCAACGCGGCGTAGTGATAATGCGGCCAGCGTTTTGCAGGGCCGAATTCCGCGCCGGGGCAGAAGCCGATAATTGGCCGATCGTTTGAGAGATTAAAGGCGTTGCAGGCCTGTGATTTTTCGCCGTCGTTGACCTGCAGGTGCGGCCACAGCAGCGGCTGTGGAAGGTCTTTAGCGCAGCGCATGACGCCGTTGTCGTAGGCCAGCGCTACGTAGCGCTCCACCATCAGCGGCCAGGCGTCTTTATCCAGCACGCGGGCGTCGTTGAGCAGGCCGTAGCGCATTTCGCCGCGCCAGCCGGTGCGCAGCGGGATGTTGGCAAAGAAAGGCACCAAGGCCGATTTAAACGAGTTCGGCAGCACATAAGCGCGATCGTAACGACGATCGCGCAGGCTGTGGCCGAGTTTACGGCGTTCGCCGATAGCCAGCGCGCCGTGGCCCAGCGGCATGGCAATCGCTTCATTGACTTCCGGCATGCGCGATAACAACGGACGGCACCATGCCGGCGCCATCACGTCGATAATCGCCTGGGGATAGCGCGCCCTGAGCGTACGATAAAGACTTTGCGACATCATCATGTCGCCCACCCAAGACGGGCCTATCACCAATATTTTCATGCTTGTTTCTTACGCGTCGCGGTTGAGCCAGGCCATATATTCCGTTACGCCTTCGGCAACGGTTTTGAACGGTTTGTCATAGCCCGCTTTACGCAGGTTAGTCAGATCGGCCTGGGTGAATGCCTGGTAGCGGCCTTTCAGTTTGTCCGGGAACGGGATGTACTCAATGCTGCCTTTTTTATGGAAAGCCAGGGTCGCATCGGCGACCGCCTGGAAGGATTCCGCGCGGCCAGTACCAAGGTTGAAGATACCGGAAACGCCATTTTCCCAGAACCACAGGTTCACCGCGGCGACGTCGCCGACATAGACGAAGTCGCGTTTGAATCCATCGCTGCCTTCGAACAGTTTCGGATTTTCGCCATTATTCAGCTGGGTATTGAGGTGGAAGGCCACGCTCGCCATGCTGCCTTTGTGGCCTTCGCGCGGCCCGTAGACGTTGAAATAACGGAAGCCGACGATCTGCGAATCTGCTTCCGGCAGGATCTGACGGACGTATTCGTCGAACAGGAATTTTGAGTAGCCGTAGACGTTCAGCGGTTTTTCGAATTCGCGGGATTCGATAAAGTCGCTGGTGCGCCCGCCGTAGGTAGCGGCGGAAGAGGCGTACAGGAACGGGATTTCACGCTCCAGGCAGTAGTGCAGCACCTCTTTGGAGTACTGATAGTTGTTATCCATCACATACTTGCCGTCCCACTCGGTGGTGGAAGAGCAGGCGCCTTCGTGGAATACCGCTTCGACCTCGCCGAACTCTTCGCCAGCCATAATCTGGATCAGAAAATCTTCTTTATCCATGTAGTCAGCGATGTCCAGATCCACCAGGTTTACGAATTTGGTGCCGTCTTTCAGATTGTCTACAACCAGAATATCGGTGATGCCTTTGTCATTCAGGGCTTTAACGATGTTGCTGCCGATAAAGCCTGCGCCGCCGGTTACGATGATCATAACTGTACCTTTGAAGTAGAGGGTCCGGAGACAATCCGGACACGAATACTCATATCATATCACTACATCCGAAAGGCTTCAGCCATTCGCCGAAAAGGTGCTGGCTGCGCGTGATTTATGCTGCAAATAATTCATTCAGGCATGCATCATCTCGTATCAACGTATAGCTTTGGGTAATATGTGCCAAATTTTGCCGAATCTGGAGAGTTGCAATGCGTGGTGATTTCTACAAACAGTTAACCAATGACCTGGATACCGCGCGCGCGGAAGGGTTGTTTAAAGAAGAGCGTATCATTACTTCGGCTCAGCAGGCGGACATCACCGTCGGCGACAGCCACGTCATTAACTTCTGCGCCAACAACTACCTGGGCCTGGCGAACCACCCGGAACTGATCGCCGCGGCGAAATCCGGCATGGACAGCCACGGCTTCGGGATGGCCTCGGTGCGCTTCATCTGCGGTACCCAGGACACGCATAAGCAGCTTGAGAAAAAACTGGCGGATTTCCTCGGTATGGAAGACGCGATTCTCTACTCCTCTTGCTTTGATGCCAACGGCGGCCTGTTTGAAACGCTGCTGGGGCCGGAAGACGCTATTATCTCTGATGCGCTGAACCATGCGTCGATCATCGACGGCGTGCGCCTGTGTAAAGCGAAGCGTTTCCGCTATGCCAACAACGATATGCAGGAGCTGGAAGCTCGTCTGAAAGAAGCGCGCGAAGCTGGCGCTCGCCACGTGCTGATCGCCACCGATGGCGTTTTCTCCATGGACGGGGTGATCGCCAACCTGAAAGGCGTCTGCGACCTGGCGGATAAATATGATGCGCTGGTGATGGTCGATGATTCTCACGCCGTGGGCTTTGTCGGCGAAAATGGCCGCGGTTCCCATGAATATTGCGACGTGATGGGCCGCGTCGACATCATCACCGGTACGTTGGGTAAAGCGCTGGGCGGCGCGTCAGGCGGTTACACCGCCGCGCGCAAAGAAGTCGTTGAGTGGCTGCGCCAGCGTTCCCGTCCTTATCTGTTCTCCAACTCCCTGGCGCCGGCCATCGTCGCCGCTTCTATCAAGGTGCTGGAGATGGTGGAAGCGGGCAGCGAACTGCGCGATCGCCTGTGGGCTAACGCGCGCCTGTTCCGCGAAAAAATGACCGCCGCAGGCTTTACCCTCGCAGGCGCCGACCACGCAATCATCCCGGTGATGCTCGGTGAAGCCACCATCGCGCAGGAATTCGCGCGTGAACTGCAGAAAGAAGGTATTTACGTCACCGGTTTCTTCTATCCGGTGGTTCCAAAAGGCCAGGCGCGTATTCGCACCCAGATGTCGGCGGCGCATACCCCTGAACAAATTGAACGTGCGGTGGAAGCCTTTACCCGCATCGGCAAACAACTGGGCGTCATCGCCTAATAAGGGTGTGAGATGAAAGCGTTATCCAAACTGAAAGCGGAAGAAGGCATCTGGATGACCGACGTACCGGAACCGGAAGTCGGCCATAACGATCTGCTGATTAAAATCCGTAAGACCGCGATTTGCGGTACCGACGTGCACATCTATAACTGGGACGAATGGTCGCAGAAAACCATTCCGGTTCCGATGGTGGTGGGGCATGAGTACGTTGGCGAAGTCGTGGGTATCGGTCAGGAAGTTCGCGGCTTTAAGCTTGGCGATCGCGTTTCCGGCGAAGGGCATATCACCTGCGGACATTGCCGCAACTGCCGTGGCGGTCGTACCCATCTGTGCCGTAATACCATCGGCGTGGGGGTAAACCGCCCGGGCTGTTTCGCTGAATATCTGGTGATCCCGGCCTTCAACGCTTTCAAAATCCCGGATAATATCTCTGACGATCTGGCATCCATCTTCGACCCGTTCGGCAACGCTGTGCATACCGCGCTTTCCTTCGACCTGGTCGGTGAAGATGTTCTGGTTTCCGGCGCTGGCCCGATCGGCGTGATGGCCGCGGCAGTGGCGAAACATGTCGGCGCGCGTAACGTGGTGATTACCGATGTTAACGAATATCGTCTGGAGCTGGCGCGTAAAATGGGCGTCACCCGCGCGGTCAACGTGGCGAAAGAGAATCTTAACGATGTGATGGCGGAGCTGGGGATGACCGAAGGCTTCGACGTGGGTCTGGAGATGTCCGGCGCGCCGCCGGCGTTTCGTACCATGCTCGATACCATGAACCACGGCGGACGTATTGCGATGCTGGGTATTCCTCCGTCGGATATGTCTATCGACTGGACCAAGGTCATCTTCAAAGGGCTGTTTATCAAAGGGATTTACGGCCGCGAAATGTTTGAAACCTGGTATAAGATGGCGGCGCTGATCCAGTCTGGCCTCGATCTTTCGCCGATTATCACCCACCGTTTCGGTATTGATGACTTCCAGAAAGGCTTTGACGCGATGCGCTCCGGCCAGTCTGGCAAAGTGATACTGAGCTGGGATTAAGCGAATTATCGTCAGGATGACGATAATAAGCATTCTTGCTGCCCATGAATCATGGGCAGCTTATCCTTTTCATATATATCGATAATAAAGTTATTGTTATTACTACGGTCACTATTGAACTGGTGTCGGGTTTATTTATATTCTGCCATATCTTCATATAACAAGGATGAGATATATGGCACACCCTATTTTTATCAGCCGTCTTTGGCAATTGAAGAATATTATCTTGCCGGTACTACTGCTAATGGTAAGTTTTGGCATTCAGGCTGAGCGCAGGCTTGAGCATGGCGTACTGCAAGCCTACTGGAAGGCGCAATGGAGCGATAACGCGACCATTAATGTTCCTGCCCTCGGATTTCGCTATTATTGGCTGGATGACCAGGGGAAATTAAAAAAAGTCATCAATATATATGTTAAGGGAACGCTGAAAGAACAGTTGCTGTTTATTCGGCAGAACTTTAGTGATATCCCGGAAAATTTTATCAAATTTCGCGAGTGGTACGTTAACCAGCAGGGTAGTCTGCTGGTTAATAATATCGCGCAGTATACCGAATGCAGCAGTGAGAATTATAGCGCCGTATTGCTTTCTTTTGTTCCTGTGCAAAATAAACCTGCATCAAATATAGACGATATGAATGCTCAGGTCTCCTGCGGCGGGGACGGGCGCTATCCCTGGTTAACGACATATCATTTACAGCATGAATGGAATCAGCTTTCATTCAAAGAATGGCCAGATGATAATGCGAATAATACATATTCCGTTATGGCTGATGACGTGGTGGTGAAAATACGCACTATTAACAAATACTGGATCTATGCCGCTCTTTACGATGACAGCAAAGCGGACCGTATGAGTGACAAACGGGGGTACATAAGGAGAGGGCATCTCAAACCAGATAACTGACACCCGGTGGTATCGGGCAATGTGATGAAATTTATCTCAAGGTAGATTTATTTAGATTTGGATAACATTTCTAAAATAATACGTATCTATCGCACTATTTCTGCATCGATTTTTTACCTATTCGTTTATACAGTTAGTTTACTCTTCGTTTAATCGCATAAACACTATGTTTAAACTCTCAGTATGCTTGCTGACCTGTAATTCGGCCCGCTTATTACGGGAAGTATTGCCGCCGTTGTTGCGGGTGGCAGATGAGTTTATTGTCGTTGATTCCGGCAGTATGGATGAAACGCTACAGATATGTCAGCAGTTTGGCTTAACGGTTCACCATCACCCCTATGCCGCCCACGGCATGCAGATGAACTATGCGACCTCGCTGGCGACTCATGACTGGGTGCTGTGCATGGATAGCGACGAAATCCTCGATGATGAAGTGGTTGCGGCGATTCTGGCGCTTAAGGCGGGAGAGGAGCCGGATCCGACCTGCGCGTGGCGCCTGCCGCGCTACTGGTTCGTGCTTGGCGAACAGGTGCGGACCATCTATCCCATCTCATCGCCGGATTACCCGGTACGTCTGTTCAACCGTCAGCGGGCCAGTTTTAACCAGCGTCCGGTAGACGATCAGGTAGTCGGCCATCTGACCTCGACCAGGCTGCCGGGCTTTGTCCGCCACGATACCTTCTATTCACTGCATGAAGTGTTTAACAAGCTCAACAGCTATACCACCCGGCTGGTGAAGATGCAGAAGGTCAGGCCGTCGCTCAGCCGCGGGATTATCAGCGCCATCGGTGCGTTTTTTAAGTGGTATTTATTCAGCGGCGCCTGGCGTAGCGGCAAGGTGGGGGCCGTAACCGGTTTGTACGCCACCTTGTACAGCTTCATGAAGTATTTTAAAGCCTGGTATGCCTACAATGGTAAGCAGCAGGGAACCGTGACGGAGAAGCGCACGGATCCCTGATGAAGATTAGTTGGTGGGGCTGTCCCAGCCCTGCCATTTCAGCTGGTAATACTGGACCAGCGCGCTCTGGCTGATGCTTTCGCTGAGGATGCTAAAGAAGCGGCTGGCGTTCACCGGCTCCAGCGGACGCTTCGGTTTGCAGTACTTCACGCCATGGAACGGGTTACGCGGCTTCTGCTGTTGCGGCGCGTTTGGTTGGACGGGCGTGTTCGGCGTCGAGTTGTCGACCTGCGGTTCGTTCAGCAGGCTGCTCGGGCGCACCAGCGTGATATCCGGCGGCAGGTTATAGACCATTTGCTGTAGTACCCGCACCGTTGAAGGGTGTGGGTGACCAATGGCGATTGCCGAACCATTACGCCGCGCCAGCGCGATGGCGCGATTGAACTGAGTGCGGATATCCGCCTCGTTCTGGGTGTCGTCGAGAAACACTTTGCGTTTAATCACCTTCACGCCGGTACCTTGGGCGGCGCGCATGGCCTGGGTGTTGCCGATGGTCACGCTATCGAGAAAATAGAGATTGTAGCGTTCCAGAGCCTGCATCACCTTCTGCATGCCGAACAGGTTAGAGGTCATGGCGCTACCCATGTGGTTGTTCAGCCCGACGGCGTAAGGCACTTTCCCGTAAGCCTCACGGATAATACGTTCGATCTCATCGCTGCTCATATCCGGGCGCAGCGTGTCTTTTTCCAGCGGTTGCTTGCTGAGCGGCGCCATCGGCAGATGGATCAGCACTTCATGGCCCAGATTATGCGCTTTAGTGGCCATTTCCCGGGCGTGGGGGGCATTCGGCAGTACGGCGACGGAGATGGTGGGCGGCAGCGCTAGTACCTTATTTTCCGTCTGCGGGCGGTAGCCGAAATCATCGATAACGATGGAGAGTTTACCGGCAAAAACCGGCGCAGCTATAGCCAGTGAACCGGCTACAGCAAGTGCAATCATGCGAAATTGAAGCAAAACTTATCTTCCCAACCACGGCTGTGGATTGACCGCCTGACCCTGGCGGCGAATTTCGAAATAGAGCGACGGACGACCCTGACCGCCGCTACTGCCTACCAGCGCGATAGCCTGGCCCGCGCGGACCTGGGTACCGACGCTGACCAGCGCGCTTTGGTTATAGCCGTAAAGACTCATGTCGCCTTTGCCGTGTTCAACGACCACCACCAGGCCGTAGCCCTGTAGCCAGTCGGCGAGGATCACCCGGCCATCGGCAATGGCTTTGACTTCGGTGCCTTCAGACGCAGCGATAACCATCCCTTTCCAACGTAGTTCACCTTGCAGCTGTTCGCCATAACGATGAAGAATTGTTCCGCGTACCGGCCAGAAGGCCTGCCCGCGCGGCGCGCCGAGGCCGCCGGTTCGCGACATCAGCGAACGTTCGCTTTCGGTTGGTTTATAGGTGGTGCCTTTGCGCGAGGCCTCCTGCTGGCGGTCACGTACCGCCTGGGCATCACGAGCCTCGCGGTCGGCGCGGGCTTTGGCTGCCGCTTCCGCCTGGGCGATGCGGCCGCGCAGGCGCGATTCGTTAGCGCGCAGTTCGCTGAGCTGCTGTTGGCCTTTCTGAATGGAGGATTCGAGGCTGGAGAGCGTCTTTTTACGCTCGTTGCGCGCCTGCTCAAGCTTGGCCTGCTGCGCTTTTTGCTCGTAAACCAGCGTTTGCTGCTGGCTTTGTTTTTCTTCCAGCATCGATTTCTGCACCGCGACTTCTTCGCGCGTCTGCTTGAGCTGGGCGATGGTTTCCTGACGGGCCTGGTTAAAGTAACCAAAATAGGCCTGCAGGCGCTGGTTACGCTGCCCCTCTTCACCGCTGAGGATCATCTGCATGCCGGTGTGCGGCCCCTGGCGGAACGCGGCGTCAAGCTGCGCGGCGAGATTCCGTTCCTGGGAGGCGCGCTGGCGCTCCAGCTTAGCGATAGACGCGTTCATGTCGTCAATCTGCTTATTGAGCTGATTGAGAGTATCCTGAGTTTCACGCAGTTTGCGCGCGGCGGCGGAAATGGCCTCTTCCTGCGCTTTTAACTGGGCGAGCAGGGAGGCGCGTTGCTGCTGCTGTTGCTTAATCGCGCGCTGTTTGGCGGCGATATCGGCCTGAATGGATTTCAACTGGTCGCGGTCATCGGCGTGAGCGGATGCGGCGCACAGCAATACGCCAGCGCTAAGCGCGCTGGCGTAAAGAACGGATCGAACAGCCGTTGCGATCCATGTATTTGAATAAGTCGCCTTTCCCCTCATGGGGAAGGATTATTCCACGATGAACAGCGGCTTGCCAGTCATCTCTTGCGGGATTTCCATTCCCATCAGCGACAGCATGGTTGGCGCGATGTCGGAAAGCTTGCCGCCTTCGGCCACTTTCACCGTTTTGTCGCCAACGTAGATCAGCGGAACCGGCAGGTTAGTATGCGCGGTGTGCGCCTGTCCGGTCGCCGGATCGCGCATCTGTTCGGCGTTGCCGTGGTCGGCGGTGATCAGCAGCTGGCCGCCGACGGATTCAACGGCCGCGGCCACTTGCTCAATGCAGTGATCCAGCGCTTCAACCGCTTTCACGGCGGCTTCCATCACCCCGGTATGGCCTACCATATCGCCGTTCGGGTAGTTGCAGATGATGGTGTCATACTGACCGCCTTTGATGGCCGCAACCAGTTTCTCGGTCAGCTCGGCGGAGCTCATTTCCGGCTGCAGGTCGTAAGTGGCGACCTTCGGCGAGTTAATCAGAATACGGTCTTCGCCTTTGAACGGATTTTCTACCCCGCCGTTAAAGAAGAAGGTCACGTGCGCATATTTCTCGGTTTCGGAGATGCGCAGCTGGGTTTTGTCGTGCTTCGCCATCCACTCGCCGAAAGTGTTCACCAGTGAAGCTGGTGGATAAGCGCAAGCGACTTTGATGTCGGCGGCGTATTCGGTCAGCATCACGAAATCGAGGTTAACCACTTTCTTACGCGCGAAGCCGTCGAAGTCGGCGTTAACGAAGGCGCGGGTGATTTCGCGCGCGCGGTCAGCGCGGAAGTTCATGAAGATCAGCGCGTCGCCGTCTTCCATTGCGGCATCGGCCTGGCCGGCGGCGCGGATAACGGTCGCTTTGACGAACTCGTCGTTTTCGTCACGCGCGTAGGCTGCCTGCAGGCCCGCCACGGCGGTGTCGGCCTGGAATTCGCCTTTGGCCAGTGTCATCAGGTCATAGGCTTGCTCTACGCGATCCCAGCGGTTGTCGCGGTCCATGGCGTAGTAGCGGCCAATGATAGAGGCGATACGGCCTTTGCCCAGCGCGGTGAATTTAGCTTCGAATTTAGCCAGCGTCGCTTCAGCGCTGCGCGGCGGCGTGTCGCGGCCATCGAGGAAAGCGTGCAGATAGATTTTCTCTGCGCCGCGTTCCGCAGCCAGTTCTACCATCGCCATGATGTGGTCTTCGTGGCTGTGAACGCCGCCAGGCGACATCAGGCCCATGATGTGTACCGCTTTACCGGCGGCGACGGCTTTGTCGACCGCGCCGGTCAGCACCGGGTTGGCAAAGAAGGTGCGTTCTTTGATTTCAACGTCCAGACGGGTCAGATCCTGATACACGATACGGCCCGCGCCGAGGTTAACGTGGCCCACTTCGGAGTTACCCATCTGGCGGTCAGGCAGGCCGACTTCCAGACCGGATGCATCAATCAGGGTGTGCGGGCGTTTTGCCCACAGTGCGTCCATTACCGGCGTTTTCGCGCTATAAATGGCGTTATCCTGCTGGTCTTCACGGTAGCCGTAGCCATCCAGAATCACCAGTACCATAGGTTTTTTAGTAACCGACATTGCGACAACCTCATGCTCAAAGACAGAAAATTTGCGTAATTTTACTACAGCTGAATCGATCAAATCACCGTAAAAGATCAAAGAAAGGGAAGGGGTGACGCCACAGTCGATGGCGAAGTCGGTTTTTTTTTCGTGACGGGCCGCAGAAAATACATTACATCGCGCTCACTGGCTGTATTTGCCGCAATGCACAGGTATACTCCTTCCCTGGTTTTTTTATCACTTAGTCGGGAGTTGTAACCCCCCATGCAAGAAATTATGCAATTCATCGGCCGTCACCCGGTCCTGAGCATCGCGTGGATCGCGCTGCTGGGTGCGGTACTGTTCACCACCTTTAAAGGCTTGATGTCAAAAGTTAAAGTCATTACTCGTGGTGAAGCGACGCGTCTTATCAACAAAGAAGAAGCCGTTGTTGTCGACCTGCGTCAGCGTGACGACTTCCGTAAAGGCCATATCGCCGGCGCTATCAATCTGCTGCCTGCCGATATCAAAGCAAATAACGTCGGCGAGTTGGAAAAACACAAAGCACAACCCATTATTGTTGTGGATGGGTCCGGCATGCAGGCGCAAGAACCTGCCAGCCTGCTGAATAAAGCCGGATTCGAAAAAGTCTTTGTACTGAAAGAAGGCATCGCAGGCTGGAGCGGCGAGAACCTTCCGCTGGTACGCGGCAAATAATTTACCCCCGCGTCGTTATGGCGCAGCGGTTCCCCCGATAACCTCTCAGGCGGCGGGGAGCCTCTGCGGCGTAAAATCCCTCGGGGTAAAAACAGGAGTGAGTCATGGCCAATATTGAGATCTATACCAAAGCGACCTGCCCGTTTTGCATCCGCGCTAAAGCGCTGCTGAACAGCAAGGGCGTGACGTTCAACGAACTGCCTATCGATGGCGATGCCGCAAAGCGTGAAGAGATGATCCAGCGCAGCGGCCGGACGACGGTTCCGCAGATTTTTATTGATGCGCAGCACATTGGCGGCTGTGACGACTTGTATGCGCTTGATTCACGTGGTGGACTTGATCCCCTCTTGCGCTAATTTTTACGCTTTCCCCATCCAGGGGCGCGTATTTAAGGACAACACGAAAGGGTTTTACTATGTCAGAACAAAACAGCACCGAAATGACTTTCCAGATTCAGCGCATCTACACCAAAGACGTTTCCTTCGAAGCGCCAAATGCGCCGCAAGTTTTCCAGAAAGATTGGCAGCCGGAAGTTAAACTTGATCTGGATACCGCTTCCAGCCAACTGGCTGAAGGCGTTTATGAAGTGGTGCTGCGTGTCACCGTAACGGCATCGCTGGGCGAAGAAACCGCATTCCTGTGCGAAGTACAGCAGGGCGGTATCTTCTCCATCGACGGCATCGATGGCAACCAGATGGCGCACTGCCTCGGCGCGTACTGCCCGAACATTCTGTTCCCGTACGCTCGCGAGACCGTTACCAGCCTGGTTTCCCGCGGCACCTTCCCGCAACTGAACCTTGCGCCGGTGAACTTTGACGCGCTGTTTATGAACTATCTGCAACAGCAGGCTGGCGAAGGTGCTGAACAACATCAGGATGCCTGATGAACGCGCTTAATGCTGCAATGACTGTGATCGGTGCCGGCTCTTACGGCACCGCTCTTGCCATCACCCTGGCAAGAAATGGCCACGAGGTTGTCCTCTGGGGCCATGACCCGAAACATATCGCGACGCTGCAACACGATCGCTGCAACGCCGCGTTCCTTCCCGATGTGCCCTTCCCGGACACGCTGCGCCTTGAGAGCGATTTAGCGACGGCGCTGGCCGCCAGCCGCGATATCCTCGTGGTGGTGCCGAGCCACGTCTTCGGTCAGGTTTTGCGCCAGATTAAACCGCTGATGCGTTCAGATGCGCGTCTGGTGTGGGCGACGAAAGGCCTGGAGGCCGAAACTGGCCGTCTGCTGCAGGACGTGGCGCGTGAAGCGCTGGGCGATGACATCCCATTAGCGGTCATCTCCGGTCCGACTTTCGCCAAAGAGCTGGCCGCCGGCCTGCCGACGGCGATTTCTCTGGCGGCGACGGATCCGCAGTTTGCGGAAGACCTTCAGCGCCTGCTGCACTGCGGTAAAAGCTTCCGCGTCTACATCAACCCGGACTTTATCGGCGTGCAGCTGGGCGGCGCGGTGAAAAACGTTATCGCCATCGGCGCCGGGATGTCTGACGGTATCGGCTTTGGCGCGAATGCACGTACGGCGTTGATCACCCGTGGTCTGGTGGAAATGTCCCGTCTCGGGGCGGCGCTGGGCGCCGATCCGGAAACCTTCATGGGCATGGCCGGGTTGGGCGACCTGGTACTGACTTGTACCGATAACCAATCGCGAAACCGCCGTTTTGGCATGATGCTCGGACAGGGCATGGACGTGCAAAGCGCGCAGGACAAGATTGGCCAGGTGGTTGAAGGCTATCGCAATACCAAAGAGGTTCGCGTTCTGGCGCAGCGTTTAGGCGTCGAAATGCCAATAACCGAGGAAATTTATCAGGTATTGTATTGCGGAAAAATTGCGCGCGAGGCAGCATTGACCTTATTGGGTCGCGCACGCAAGGACGAACGCAGCGCCAACTAGCCGCAGGGAAAGTCTGTTACCTGTATGACCCGGTCAGCGAAGAACTGACCGGTCATAATTCTTATCGTCTGGAGTATGCAATGCCGTGTGAAGAACTGGATATCGTCTGGAACAATATTAAAGCCGAAGCCCGGGCTTTGGCCGACTGTGAGCCGATGCTCGCCAGTTTTTACCACGCAACGCTACTCAAGCACGAAAATCTGGGCAGCGCCCTGAGCTATATGCTGGCGAATAAGCTGGCCTCGCCGATTATGCCTGCTATCGCTATTCGCGAAGTGGTGGAAGAGGCTTATGCCGCAGACCCGGAGATGATCGCTTCCGCCGCCTGTGATATCCAGGCGGTACGTACCCGTGACCCTGCGGTCGATAAATACTCAACGCCGCTGTTGTACCTGAAAGGCTTCCATGCGCTGCAGGCCTATCGTATCGGCCACTGGCTGTGGAATCAGGGTCGCCGCGCGCTGGCTATTTTCCTGCAGAACCAGGTTTCCGTCTCGTTCCAGGTCGATATTCATCCGGCGGCGAAGATTGGCCGTGGGATCATGCTCGACCACGCCACCGGTATCGTGGTCGGTGAAACGGCGGTGATTGAAGACGACGTATCCATCCTGCAGTCTGTGACCCTCGGCGGTACCGGTAAAACCAGCGGCGACCGTCACCCGAAAATTCGCGAAGGCGTGATGATTGGCGCCGGGGCGAAGATCCTCGGCAATATCGAAGTCGGGCGCGGGGCGAAGATTGGCGCCGGTTCCGTGGTGCTACAACCTGTGCCGCCGCATACCACCGCCGCAGGCGTACCGGCGCGCATCGTCGGCAAGCCGGAGAGCGACAAGCCAGCGATGGATATGGATCAGCATTTTAATGGGATTCACCATACTTTCGAGTACGGCGACGGGATTTGATTTATTGCTATTTGCCGCCGCGAAGCTCAGAAAGTAGCCCGGATAAGGCGCAGCGCGCCGCAATCCGGGAACCGCTCAGGTTAGCGGCGCAACACGGCGCCGGGGTATCCCAACTGACGCCAGGCTTCATACACCACCACCGACACCGCGTTTGACAGGTTCATGCTGCGGCTGTCCGGCATCATCGGAATACGGATTTTTTGCTCCGCCGGCAGGGCATCGAGGATGCTGGCCGGCAGGCCGCGCGTTTCCGGACCAAACATCAAGAAATCACCATCCTGATAGCTTACCGCGCTGTGGGCGGGCGTGCCTTTAGTCGTGAGGGCGAACAACCGTTGCGGCTTCGCGCTGGCGACAAACGCCGCGTAATCCGCGTGGCGCTGTACGGCGGTGAACTCGTGATAATCCAACCCGGCGCGTCTCAGACGTTTATCGTCCCAGGTAAAGCCCATCGGCTCAATGATATGTAAATTGAAGCCGGTGTTGGCGCACAGGCGGATGATATTGCCGGTGTTCGGCGGGATTTCTGGTTCGAATAACACGATGTTCAGCATACTGCCCCCTTAATTGCGGGTGGCAGAATAGCAGATATTTGTTGAACCCTCACCCCGACCCTCTCCCAGAGGGAGAAGGAGAAAACCGATTCCAGCCGGACGGGCCCCTCACCCTGAGGGAGAGGGGCGGCGTAAGGGAAAACGCGGGGAATTACGCGGCGTTGCCCTGCTTGAGCGCATCGAAGGTCTGCAGCGCTTCGGCATTCTGCACCAGCGAATCGCGGCTGATTTCGCTGATGGATTTCGCCCCGGTCAGCGTCATCGCCACTTTCATCTCTTTCTCGATAAGGTTGAGCAGATTCGCCACCCCCTGCTTGCCGTGGGTCGCCAGCGCGTACAGATACGCGCGGCCCAGCAGCACGCTGTCGGCGCCCAGGGCGATCATCCGCACCACGTCGAGACCGTTGCGGATACCGCTGTCGGCGAGAATAGTGATGTCGCCTTTAACCGCATCGGCAATGGCGGGCAGGGCGCGGGCGGAAGAGAGCACGCCGTCAAGCTGGCGGCCGCCGTGGTTGGAGACGACAATGCCGTCAGCGCCGAAGCGCACCGCATCGCGGGCGTCCTCCGGGTCGAGGATCCCTTTGATCACCATTGGGCCGTCCCAGAAGTCGCGGATCCACTCCAGGTCTTTCCATGAAATCGACGGATCGAAATTATTCGCCAGCCAGCCGATGTAATCCTCAAGCCCGGTCGGTTTGCCGAGGTAGGCGGAGATATTGCCCAGGTCGTGCGGGCGGCCGTTGAGACCGACGTCCCATGCCCACTGCGGATGAGTGACGGCCTGCCAGTAGCGGCGCATGGCGGCGTTTGGGCCGCTCATGCCAGAATGGGCGTCGCGATAGCGCGCGCCGGGGGTCGGCATATCCACGGTAAAGACCAGCGTGGAGCAGCCTGCGGCTTTGGCGCGCTCCAGCGCATTGCGCATAAATCCGCGATCGCGCAGGACATACAGCTGGAACCACATCGGGCGTTTGATGGTCGGGGCGACCTCTTCAATCGGGCAAACGGAAACGGTAGAGAGGGTAAACGGGATGCCTTTGTCGTCCGCCGCGCCCGCTGCCTGCACTTCGCCGCGGCGCGCGTACATGCCGCACAGCCCGACCGGCGCCAGCGCCGTTGGCATCGCCAGCTTTTCGTTGAATAACGTGGTTTCCAGGCTCAGATCCGACATATTGCGCAGAATGCGCTGGCGTAGCGCCACGTCGGAGAGGTCTTCAACGTTGCGGCGCAGGGTATGTTCGGCGTAGGCGCCGCCGTCGATATAGTGGAACAGAAATGGTGGCAGGATACGCTGTGCGGCGGCGCGATAGTCGCTGGCGGCGGAAATAATCATCACGAGTTCTCCCTGGAATTTTCATTGTGGTCACCGGGCAGGCGGGTAATACGCGCCTGGCGGGCCTGGTCTTCATCAAAACGTTTAATGGTGGCGTGGACAAAACCGAGGTGGGCCATCATCGCCTGGCGGGCGCCTTCCGCGTCGCCGGCGAAGATCGCTTCCATTACCGCCTGATGTTGTTCGGTCAGACGCGCGAACACCGGCGGCACCAGATACATGCGCTGGCGGCTCTGCTTCACTGAGGATTGCAGAAGCTCGAAGAAACCGCGCATGGTTTGCAGCAGCACCACATTATGTGAGGCTTCAGCGATCGCCAGGTGGAAGCGAACATCCGCCTGTGAGGCGAGATCCGGGTCATCGCTGAGGGTGGCTTCAAAACAGAGGCGGATTTTTTCTTTTTCGGCGTCGGTGGCCCGCATCGCCGCATGCCAGGCGGTGCTGGCTTCAATAGCGTGGCGGGCTTCGAGAATATCAAAACTGTAGTCGGGGTCGTCGGCGAGCAGCGTTTTCAGCGGCTGGACGATGTTTTGCTCCGACCAGGGCTCATGCTGCCAGCGCACGAAGGTGCCGCCGCCGCGACGGCTAAGCAGCACCCCTTCGTTGACCAGCATCGCCAGCGCTTCACGCAGCGAATTGCGTGAAACACCGAGCTGGACGGCAAGCTGGCGCTCGGCGGGCAAACGCATGCCCGCCTCCAGCTGTTGTTCTTCTATCAGCGCCCGGACGCGATTTGCGACGTCGTCAGCCAGGCGTTTTGGCATCACTTTCACGGAATCATCCAGGTTAAGACATAAGCCTGCAGGGTGGTAATCAGGCCCACCATGCAGGTGAAGATCAGACTGTGCTTGACGGTAAAGCGGAACAGGTCCGACTCTTTACCCACCAGGCCTACCGCGGCGCAGGCAATGGCGATCGACTGGGGCGAAATCATCTTGCCTGTCACCCCACCGGTGGTATTCGCGGCGACCAGCAGAATATCGGAGACGCCGATTTGCTGGGCTGCCGTCGCCTGCAGCGCGGCGAATAGCGCGTTAGACGAAGTATCCGAACCGGTCAGGAAGACCCCCAGCCAGCCGAGGAACGGCGAGAAGAAGGTAAACGCGTGGCCGGTATGCGCCAGCGCCAACGCCAGCGTCGATGACAGCCCGGAGTAGTTTGAAATAAAGGCGAACGCCAGCACCATGCCGATGGAGTAAATCGGCAGCGCCAGCTCTTTCAACGTCCCGGCGAAAGTGGTCAGCGCATCCTTTGGCTTCATACGCAGCCAGACGATAGACAGTATAGCGGCGAACAGAATGGCGGTGCCGGTCGCCGACAGCCAGTCGAATTTATACACCGCGGCGTACGGCGTCGCGGCGCTTACCACCGGCGGCATACGGGCGACCATTTTGTCGAGGAACGGTACCGGGATGTTAACCACGAAGTCATACATCGCCCCGCCCGGCGCAAACAGCGCTTTAAACGGCGGTACGCTCCACAGGGTGACGGTGGCGGTGAGGAACAGGAACGGCGACCAGGCGCGAATGACCTGACCGGCGGTGTAATGCGTGCGCGCCAGCGTTTGATCAACCTGCGCGGCGCCCATATCGCCAAAGCGGAAGATACGTACCGGCTGCCAGCGCTTGAGGAACAGCGTCAGGCATACCAGCGACACCAGCGAAGAGATGATGTCCGGCAGTTCCGGGCCGAGGAAGTTAGAGCTGAGGTACTGCGCGATAGCGAACGAGCCGCCTGCGACCATCACCGCAGGCCACGTCTCTTTCACCCCGCGCCAGCCGTCCATAATCGCCATGATCCAGAACAGCACGATAATGGTCAGGAACGGCAGTTGGCGGCCAACCATCTGGCCGATGGCGAAGCTATCGATGCCGGTCACCTGGCCGGCGACCAGAATCGGGATCCCCATGGCGCCGAAGGCCACCGGCGCGGTGTTAACAATCAGGCACAGTCCGGCGGCGTATAGCGGATTGAAGCCGAGCCCGACCAGCAGCGCGGCGGTGATCGCCACCGGCGCGCCGAAACCGGCGGCCCCTTCGAGGAAGGCGCCGAAGGAGAAGCCGACAATCAGCATCTGCAGGCGCTGGTCCGGTGTAATCGAAAGAATCGACGAGCGGATAATGTCGAACTGCCCGGTCTTCACCGAGATTTTATAGACGAAGACCGCGGCGATGATAATCCACGCGATAGGCCACAGGCCGTAGAAGAAGCCGTATACCACCGACGATAAGGCGCGGTCGACCGGCATTTTATAGAACAGCAGGGCGACAAGCAGCGCGATGGCTACGGTCCAGGTGGCGGCGATATAGCCTTTAAGCTTGAGCTTAATCAGGGCGAAAAAGAAAAACAGAATCGGCAGTGAGGCGATAAGGCTCGATAGCCAGATATTACCAGCCGGATCGTAATTTTGTTGCCAGAGGTTCATGCAGGTCTCCATCGGGCCACATCCAGTGCATCAGGTTGGGTCTGCGCCCATTGCCGATCACACTGTTTGTAAAATTGGCCCAGCCAAATTGCGATTGTAGGGTTAACGACAATTGATGGTTAACCAAATGTTATGGCATGGCAACGCGTTTGTGATGCAAATTGATGGATATGTGAACCGATTGACGGTTTAAGAAATAATTGGTTGGGCCAATTTGGCGGGGAAGGGGAAATTGGCTGTGAGTTCACGGCCCGGTAGGGCTACCGGGTAAAAGACGACAAACTCACAGCGGCAAAAGATTAAAACTCGCTCTTCGCGAAGCCGGTCATCTCTTTAAGGCCCATTTCACGGCCCAGCGCGGTCATCGGATGGACGACAACCAGTCCGCGCACGCTTTTCTTCAGCTTGCCCATATCGGCCTGCTCTTTTTTGGTGATGGCGCGACGGTGCGGCATGCTCATCAGTTTCTGCGCTTCTTTGCTCAGCTTCTGCGACTGAACGGAACGCAGGCGTTCGATTTCCGTTTCCAGGGTCGCCTTTTCTTTTTCCAGCTCCGCGTATTTATCGGCGGCTTCGACCAGCGACAGGTCGGCCTGCTGGTGGCGGATGGCGTCGAGACGGTCGCTCAAACGCTTGATTTCATTCTTTTCGACTTCTTTCATGGTAATTTTATCTGTGAATAAAGGGGCTTCGACGTTACATAGTATGGGCCGGGCGGGCCTTTGTTGATAGTTTTTTATCGAAATACTCGTGGCTTCACCGCCGTAAGCATGAGACCTGATATATTATAACTATCTGAATAGTAGCGATATTGTAATTTTAATTAAGCTGTTTATCATTTTTGTGAAGCCTGACGACCATTCAGCACGTTTTCCTCAACTTGCTCCCTTTTTTTCGCCAATCCTTAATCAGATCCCCCTGAACAGAGGAGAGCGTGATGGCGAAAATCGGCGACGGCGTACCACGTATCATCGATAAAACGGTAGATTTCATGGCCTCGAGCCAGGCGTTTATGGAATATCTGAAAAAATGCCCGCGTTTACAGCGGATACCGCGCGATATTCCTGAGGATAAAAAAGCGCTATTTCTGAGTCGTCTGGAGTATTACCGGCAGCTGTACCGGCCGACGTGCGACCAGCAAGAAGCGGAGTCAGAGCGTTGATTTCTGGAAGGCTTTTTTTAAGCTGATTCGGGAAATCAGCTCAGTCAGAGACAACACCATTGTAGAACGTACCATCTGCTGGTAGCGCAGTTTCTGCATTGCCAGCAGTTCCTTATCGCTCTCATCAAACAGCGGCGTTGGCGGAAGCGCGGCGACGCAGTGCAGCTCGCCTAACGGCCCGAGAATTTCATCGTCGGTGAAAGCGTACTCATTGCCGTCATGATTGAGCTCTTCACGCAAGGCCATCAATAGCTCGGCATCTTCGTATTCGGCGCGGCTTATCACCCCAAGGCCGTAGATAAGCTTCAGGCGTACGGAAAGATCGCCCAGCGGCCCACTGCCGTCCAGCAATGGCTCCACTGCGTATTTCACCGCGTAATCGTCTTTGCGGAATACCTGAAGCACCAGAATATTGACCGCCTCCGTCAGGAGTTCGACGGCGGCTATCAGGAAACTTCTTACGGTCTTACCAGCATTTAAACGCTCAAGTACGCGGTTTTCAAATGCCTGTGTTTCTTCCATTATTGCCTGCATATCTGACAGGAGTGGTATTGGGCGCGGCATCGGCCGCGCCAGGTTGTACATCATTTTACCGCGTTGTAGTCGTTAACGGCTTCCGCCACTACAGCGCTTGCCGCATCCAGACCGGAAATCTGCGCCAGCGCGGCCTGTGGCCCTTTTTCGGCAATCAGCGCCGCCAGTTCCTGAGCCTGCGGATCGTCTTCGCTGCGGAAATGCATGGCCGCGGCAATCCCTTTTACCAGGTTCCGGTGCGGCAGGCCGTATTCCAGCGTGCCAAGCAGCGGCTTGATCAAACGATCGCCCGCGCTCAATTTACGCAGCGGCTGGCGGCCGACGCGCTCCACATCATCTTTCAGATACGGGTTCTCAAAGCGACCGAGGATCTTCTGGATATAAGCCGCGTGTTTCTGCGCATCAAAGCTGTAGCGTTTAATCAGCACCGCGCCGCTCTCTTCCATTGCGCCTTTCACGACGGCGCGAATGTGCTCATCGAGAATCGCGTCGCGAATCGTTTGATGGCCCGCCAGTTTCCCGAGGTAGGCGGTTATAGCATGCCCGGTGTTTAAGGTGAATAGCTTACGCTCGACAAATGCCATCAGGTTATCGGTTAATTCCATTCCTGGGATGTTCGGCAGCTCGCCCTTAAACTGGGTTTTATCCACAATCCATTCGCTGAAGGTTTCAACGGTGACTTCCAGCGGATCGTGGGTGGCGGAAGCCGACGGCGGCACGATGCGGTCTACGGCGGAGTCGACGAAGCCGATATGCGCTTCAACCCACGCTTTGTCCTCTTCCGCCAGCGCGTTAAACACATGGCCTTTCAGCTGGCTGGTGCCGCGTACCATGTTTTCGCAGGCGATGATATTCAGCGGGCGTTCAATACCCTGCGCTTTACGTTTCACCAGGCCTTTGGCGATGGCAGGGGCGATACGCTCCAGAACGACGGGGCCGACCGCGGTGGTCACCAGGTCGACATCGGCGATCAGATCCACCACCTCATCGCCAATGCTGCTGACGGCATTCACGCCGGAGACGGTATCAACCTGTTCGTTTTCACCCACCACGTGGACCTGATAGCTATGACGGGCATTCAGGGCATCAAGGACCACCTGATTAACATCGGCGAACGTAAGGGAGATACCGGCGTCAGCCAGCAGTTTGCCAATGAAGCCACGTCCGATATTACCTGCGCCAAAATGTAATGCTTTCATAGTATTAACCTTCAATTAATGTTTTTACCTGAGAGGGCTGGGGTGAGGCTTTTCCCTCACCCCAACCCTCTCCCAAAGGGAGAGGGTATGGAGCGTTGTGGTTATTTATTCAGCAACGATAGGACTTCTTCGACGCTGGTGGTTTTCGCCAGCCGCTCAATCACGGTTTCATCATCCAGTGCGTTGGTCAGGCTGGTGATAACGTGAATGTGTTCGTTGTTGCGGGCGGCGATACCGATGACCAGACGCGCGACTTCATCTTCTTCTTCGCCGAAGCGCACGCCTTCCGGATACTGGCAGAAGACGACGCCGGTTTTCAGTACCCGGTCTTTCGCTTCAATGGTACCGTGCGGTACCGCGATAGATTCGCCAAGATAGGTTGAGGTCAGCTTCTCGCGGTCGAGCATCGCCTGCACGTATTCCGGCTCAACGTATCCGCCTTTCACCAATTGTTCACCGGCGAAGCGAATGGCCTCTTCTTTGGTCGCCGCTTTGCGCCCGAGGAAGATGTTATCCGCACCCAGCTGGAACAGGTTTTTGTCAGTATTATCAAAGCTATCTTTCAGGCTATCGGTGACTTTTACTTCGTTGTCGATGTGGCGCTGCGCCGCTACCAGACGCTCGGTCAGGCTGGTATACAGACCGCTGTCGAGGAAGTTGGTCAGCGAAATATGCTGTGCCTGCGGTACCTGGCGCATGGCGCGCTCGGTCAGGTCGCGGTGGGTGATCACCAGGTCGACATCCGGCGGCAGGTTGTTAATCGCGCTGTTAGTGACAGAGATATTGCTCAGTCCGGCATCCTGGACTTTCTTACGCAGTACCCCGGCGCCCATGGCGCTGGAACCCATACCGGCGTCGCAGGCAACGATGATTTTACGCACGTGGCTAAGGTCGTTAGCCACGTCGCCCGCCGCCAACGGCGTCGCCGCGCCTTTGGACTCGGCTTTCATGTCGTGCATGCGACGGGTTGCGGCTTCGATATCGTCTTCTTCTTTCACTTTGCTGGTTTTCAGCAGGATGGCGGAGACAATAAAGGAGACCGCCATCGCCGCAATAATGGCCGCGATGTTAGCGAAGTAGGCGCCTTTTGGCGTCATCGCCAGTACCGCCAGAATGGAACCCGGGGAAGCCGGGGAAACCAGGCCGCCGTTGAGGATAGTCAGGGTGAAGACACCGGTCATACCGCCGAGGATAACGGCCAGAATCAGACGCGGATTCATCAGCACGTACGGGAAGTAAATTTCGTGGATACCGCCCAGGAAGTGGATGATTGCCGCACCGCCCGCAGACTGCTTCGCGCTGCCGCGGCCAAAGAACATGTACGCCAGCAGAACGCCCATCCCCGGACCCGGGTTAGCTTCAATCAGGAAGAAGATGGATTTGCCAAGCTCATGGGACTGCTGAATACCCAGCGGCGAGAAGATACCGTGGTTAATCGCGTTATTGAGGAACAGGATTTTCGCCGGTTCAACAAAGATAGACGCCAGCGGCAGCATGTCGTGCGCCACCATGAAGTTAACGCCAGCCGCCAGCAGTTTTGACAGCACTTCAACCGCCGGGCCGATGCCGAGGAACGCCAGAATGGCAAGGATCATCCCGATGATGCCGGCGGAGAAGTTATTCACCAGCATTTCGAAACCGGATTTGATCTTACCGTCTACCCAGGCGTCAAATTTCTTAATGCAGTAGCCACCGAGCGGGCCGGCGATCATTGAGCCGAGGAACATCGGCATATCCGCGCCGACGATAACGCCCATGGTGGTGATAGCGCCGACGACGCCGCCGCGTTCACCGCCAACCAACTTACCGCCGGTATAACCGATCAGTAGCGGCAGCAGGTAGGTGATCATCGGGCCGACCAGCTTCGCCAGCGTCTCGTTCGGCAACCACCCTGTTGGGATAAATAACGCGGTGATAATCCCCCACGCGATAAACGCGCCGATATTCGGCATCACCATATTGCTGAGGAAACGACCAAAGCTTTGCACCTTGATCTTGATATCGGATGACATAAAACACCCCTTCTTCTGTTTTGCTTATCGCGCAGGCTGAACGCCCGAGGTTTGTTGTTAATGTGGCGGCAGAGGTAGCCGGACCCTGATTGATAGTGCGAAATCTGGCACTGAATCGTTAAGCTGTCCAGCGAGCGGCTTTTTATGTGATTTTGATCACATAAATATAGGTGTCTGGTGCTTATATGTAGTGATCATCATCACAAAAATGATGTGTAAAAAAACAACAACAGGCCATGAAAGCTCCTGAATCGCATATTTATGTGATATTCGTCACATTATAACTTTGCGATTTTGTTATTTGTTTGTGATGAGCATCACAAAATATTTTGCGCTCAATTCCGCCAGGTGTGATCTGCCGCAGGTTCTGCTTTCCCCAGCGGCCAACGATGTAACTTTGCAACCCGCCTGCGCGAAGAACATTTTTTGCCGCTGATGGCGGAAATGAAAACGGTGAATTATGCTCAAATTGTCAGCCAGCCGCCGCTTCGTCGGCGCTCACAATTCCAATAATCTATTAGCGTGAATCGAGGAAATTATGTTTCTCAATTATTTTGCGCTGGGCGTTCTAATCTTCGTTTTCCTGGTTATTTTTTACGGGATTATTATTTTGCACGATATTCCGTACCTGATTGCGAAGAAACGTAATCATCCGCACTCTGACGCAATTCACGTCGCGGGGTGGGTCAGCCTGTTTACGCTGCACGTAATATGGCCATTTTTATGGATCTGGGCCACCCTCTATCAGCCGGAGCGCGGCTGGGGAATGCAGCATAAGCCGAATGACGCAGGGACTGATGGCGCTGACAGCGAGCTGGCGCAGCTCAATCAGCGTATCGCTGAACTCGAACATAAAATCGCGCATCTGCAGCCGACAGCGCCGCCATCCTCGACGGAGAAATAATCATGGACCTGTTGATCATTTTGACGTACGTGGCCATTGCGTGGTCGGTATTTAAAATATTCCGTATTCCGGTAAATAAATGGACGGTCCCGACCGCGGCCCTGGGCGGCGTATTTATTGTTAGCGCGCTTATTTTATTAATGAACTATAACCACCCTTATACTTTTACTGCGCAGAAAGCGGTTATTTCTATTCCTATTACGCCGCAGGTTACCGGCATTGTTAGCAGCGTGACCGATAAAGCCAACCAGCGGGTGAAAAAGGGCGAGGTACTATTTACTATCGACCCGGCGCGCTACCAGGCGCGTGTCGACAGGCTGCAGGCCGATCTGGTCACCGCTCTGCACAGTATCAATACCCTGAAAGCCCAACTGCAGGAAGCGCAGGCGAACACCGTGCGCGTCTCCGCCGAGCGCGACCGGCTGTATAAAGATTATCAGCGCTATTTGAAAGGCAGCCAGGCGCGGGTCAACCCATTTTCGGAAAGCGATATCGATAATGCGCGGCAAAACTATCTTGCCCAGGATGCGTTGGTGAAAGCCTCGGTTGCCGAGCAGGCGCAGATTCAGAGCCAGCTGGATAGCACGCTGAATGGCGAACAGTCGCAGGTGGTGAGCCTGCGCGCGCAGTTGGCGGAAGCGAAATATAACCTCGATCAGACCACCGTCCGGGCGCCGAGCGATGGCTACATTACCCAGGTGCTGATTCGCCCGGGAACCTACGCCGCGTCGCTGCCGCTGCGCCCGGTGATGGTCTTTATTCCGCAACAGAAACGGCTAATTGTCGCCCAGTTCCGCCAGAACTCGTTGCTCAGGCTGGAGGCCGGCGATGATGCCGAAGCGGTGTTTAACGCCCTGCCAGGTCAGGTATTCCACGGTAAACTGGTCAACGTATTGCCGGTGGTGCCGGGCGGGACTTATCAGGCGCAGGGTTCGCTGCAGTCGCTGAGCGTCACGCCGGGTAGCGATGGCGTGCTGGCGACAATTGAACTGGATCCCGATGCGCAGGTCGATGCGCTGCCCGACGGCATCTACGCCCAAGTGGCGGTCTATTCCGACCATTTCACCCACGTGTCGGTGATGAGAAAAGTGCTGCTGCGCATGACCAGCTGGATGCACTACCTCTATCTCGATCATTAATGCGATCGGCGGCAGGTTGAGACAACGTCGCGCCTGCCATTTGCCTGCGCCTGAACCATACTGATCTTTTCGTTGGCGAAAGGAGCAGGCAATGAAACTGATCGGCAGCTATACCAGTCCTTTTGTACGCAAAATTTCCGTTATCTTGCTGGAAAAGGCGATCCCCTTCGAGTTTGTGAACGAATTCCCCTATAACGACGTCAACGGTGTGGCGCAGTACAACCCGCTGGGAAAAGTCCCGGCGTTGCTGACCGATGACGGCGCGTGCTGGTTTGATTCGCCCATTATTGCGCAATATCTGGAACTGCTAAACGTCGCGCCGGCGATGCTGCCCGCGGAACCTCTGGCGGCGCTGAAGATGCGCCAACTGGAAGCCTTGTCTGACGGCATCATGGAGGCGGCGATCGCACTGGTGCGGGAAAAAGCGCGTCCGGCGGCCCAGCAGTCAGAAACCGAACTGCTCCGCCAGCGGGAAAAAATCGCTCGCGGCCTTGATATGTTGGAAGGGTACGCCGCCGACGGTACCTTGCGTCACGGTGAGCTGAATCTGGCGACCATTACTGCCGCCTGCGCTATTGCTTATCTGAATTTTCGTCGCGTGGCGCCCGGCTGGTGCGCGACGCGGCCAAAACTGGTCAAACTGGTCGAGACGTTGTTTCAGCGATCCAGTTTTGCCCGTACCGAACCGCCAGGGAGTTGACCCAGGCAGGTAACAGTTTCCTCGCGCAGGCGTTACAATCGCCACTCATTGTTGACTCCCTCTCCCGTCGGGAGGGGGGAAAATAACTTATCGTCAGGTTCACTCATGTCTACCGATACTCGCGCGCTTTATACCCGGCTTCCGGCCATTGACCGTTTACTTCGCGATCCCGCTTTTGCTTTACTGCTCGATCGCCATGGCCATTCGCAAATCGTGGCGCTTCTGCGCCAGATGTTGGATGAGGCGCGGAAACATATCCGCCAGGCGCAGGCATTGCCAGAGTGGTGCGACGACTGGCCGCAGGAGACCGCCAGCCGGCTGAACCTTAGTCAGCAGAGCGCGCTGCGTCCGGTATTCAACCTGACGGGCACCGTGCTGCACACCAATCTGGGGCGCGCTATCCAGGCGGAAGCCGCGGTACAGGCGGTGGCGCAGGCGATGCGCGCGCCGGTCACGCTGGAATACGATCTCGACGATGCCGGACGCGGTCATCGCGACCGGGCGCTGGCCGATCTGCTGTGCCGCATTACCGGCGCGGAAGATGCCTGTATCGTCAATAACAACGCGGCGGCGGTGTTGCTGATGCTGGCGGCGACGGCCAGCGGGAAAGAAGTGGTGGTCTCGCGCGGCGAACTGGTCGAGATCGGCGGCGCATTTCGCATCCCCGACGTCATGCGCCAGGCCGGTTGTCTGCTGCATGAAGTGGGCACCACTAACCGCACCCACGCCAAAGATTATTGTCAGGCTATCAATGAGCAGACTGCGCTGCTGATGAAAGTGCATACCAGCAACTACAGCATTGAAGGCTTTACCAAAGCGGTTGATGAGGCGGAGCTGGCGGAAATTGGCCGCGAATATGGCGTGCCGGTGGTGGCCGATCTCGGCAGCGGTTCGCTGGTGGATTTGAGCCAGTACGGTTTGCCGAAAGAACCGATGCCGCAGGAACTGATTGCGGCGGGCGTGAACCTGGTGAGCTTTTCCGGCGATAAGCTGCTCGGCGGACCGCAGGCGGGGATTATCGTTGGCGACAGGGCGCTGATCGCTAAGTTACAGAGTCATCCGCTTAAGCGTGCGCTGCGGGCGGATAAAATGACGCTGGCGGCGCTGGAGGCGACTCTGCGGCTGTATCTACATCCGGAGGCGCTGGCCGACGAGCTGCCGACGCTGCGCCTGCTAACCCGCCGCGCCGAAGATATTCGCCAGCAGGGCGAGCGCATTCAGCCTCGGCTGGCGGCGCACTATAGCGATTTTGACGTGCGCGTCGAAGCGTGTTTATCGCAAATCGGCAGCGGGTCGTTGCCGGTCGACCGACTGCCCAGCGCCGCGTTAACCTTTACGCCGCGCGATGGTCGCGGCAGCCAGCTGGAAGCGCTGGCCGCCCGCTGGCGCGCCTTGCCGATACCGACGATCGGCAGAATTTATGATGGCCGCTTATGGCTGGATCTGCGCTGTCTTGAAGATGAACCCCGGTTTATGGAGATGTTATTGAGATGATTATTGCCACCGCCGGACATGTGGACCACGGCAAAACCACGCTGCTGCAGGCGATTACCGGCGTCAACGCCGATCGTCTGCCGGAAGAGAAATCACGCGGTATGACTATCGATCTCGGCTACGCCTATTGGCCGCAGCCTGATGGCCGGGTGTTGGGTTTTATCGATGTGCCGGGGCATGAAAAGTTTTTGTCCAACATGTTGGCCGGCGTGGGCGGGATCGATCACGCGCTGCTGGTGGTGGCCTGCGATGACGGCGTGATGGCGCAAACCCGCGAGCACCTGGCAATTCTGCAGTTAACGGGAAAACCGACGTTAACCGTTGCGTTGACCAAAACGGACCGCGTGGACGCGGCGCGGGTTGCCGAAGTCCGGGCACAGGTGGAATCCACGCTGAGCGAGCTGGGGTTCGACGACGTGGCTTTCTTCGCCACCGCGGCGACGGAAAACCTCAGCATTGCCGAACTGCGCAGCCATTTGCTCCAGCTGACCGAGCGCGCGCATCCGCAACAGCAGCGTTTTCGTCTGGCGCTGGATCGCGCCTTTACCGTTAAGGGCGCGGGGCTGGTGGTGACCGGGACGGCGTTATCCGGCGAGGTAAAAATCGGCGATACCCTCTGGCTGACCGGCGCCAATAAACCCATGCGCGTCCGCGGGCTACATGCGCAGAATCAGCCGGTTGAACAGGCGCGGGCCGGGCAGCGTATCGCGTTGAACATCGTCGGCGACGCGCAAAAAGAGGATCTCAGCCGCGGCGACTGGCTGCTCTCGGCGCAGCCCGCAGAACCTTGCGAGCGGGCGATCGTCGAGCTCACCTGTCACGCGCCGCTCAGCCAGTGGCAGTCGCTGCATATCCACCATGCCGCCAGTCATATCACTGGCCGCGTTTCGTTACTGGAAGGCAATCTGGCCGAGCTGGTGCTGGATACGCCGCTGTGGCTGGCGGATAACGATCGTCTGGTGTTGCGCGATATCTCCGCTCGTTTGACGCTGGCCGGCGCGCGGGTGGTGACGCTGAATCCGCCGCGCCGCGGTAAACGCAAGCCGGAGTATCTGCAATGGCTTTACACGCTGGCGGCAGCGCAGGGCGACGATGCGCAGGCGTTGGATATTCATCTGCAGCGCGATGCGGTGCGTCTTGACGAGTTTGCCTGGGCGCGGCAGCTGAGCGCCGACGGCCTGACGGCATTAATTAACCGTCCGGACTACCTGCAGGCCGGGAATAGCCTGCTTAGTGCGCCGCTGGCCGCCCGCTGGCAGAAAAAACTGCTCGACGCGCTGGCCCGTTATCACGACCAGCATCGCGATGAGCCGGGGCCGGGGCGTGAACGTCTGCGGCGGATTGCGCTGCCGATGGAAGATGAAGCGCTGGTGCTGTTGTTGATTGAACAGATGCGCAGCAGCGGCGTCATTCAAAGCCATCACGGCTGGCTGCACCTGCCGGAACATAAAGCCGGGTTTACCGATGAGCAGCAGGCCATCTGGCAGCGTGCGGAATCGCTCTTCGCCGATGAGCCATGGTGGGTGCGCGATCTGGCGCGCGATCTGAACGTCGAAGAGTCGTTGATGCGCGCGGTGCTGCGCCAGGCGGCGCAGCAGGGGATGATTACGGCGATCGTGAAAGATCGTTATTATCGCAACGATCGGATTGTTGAATTTGCGCAATTGATCCGCCGCCTGGATCTGCAGCGTGGTTCCACCTGCGCGGCGGATTTTCGCGATACGCTGAATATTGGCCGTAAACTGGCGATTCAAATTCTCGAATATTTCGACCGCATTGGCTTTACCCGCCGTCGGGGCAACGATCATCTACTTCGCGATGCGCTGTTATTCCCTGAAAATAAAAACGGCGAATAATCACGCAAATGAAAAATTAAGCCGGTAATGTTTAACAGTACGTTAAAAATGAAAATATTAACGTACTGTTTTTCATCAAATTTCTTGCCATAAATGGCGTTCAGGTCATGTTTTTTATTTCGACATCCTCGTACCCTTCCATGATATTCACCTAAATGAAGGAATCATCATGGCTGCATCGACTTTTTATATTCCGCCAGTAAACGTTATTGGCGCTGGTTCTGTTACTGAAGCGATGAATACTATCCAGCAATACGGATATCGTCGGGCATTAATTGTCACCGACGCGATGCTGAATAAATTAGGTATGGCGGGTGAAGTACAAAAGGCGTTACAGGAGCGGGATATTTTCAGCGTGGTGTATGACGGCGTGCACCCGAACCCGACGACTCTGAACGTCGAAAGCGGTCTGGCGCTGCTGAAAGAGAATAACTGCGACTGCGTGATTTCCCTGGGCGGCGGTTCCCCGCACGATTGCGCGAAAGGTATCGCGCTGGTCGCGGCAAATGGCGGAAACATCCGTGACTATGAAGGGGTGGACCGTTCGGCAAAACCGCAATTGCCGATGATCGCTATCAATACCACCGCCGGTACGGCTTCCGAAATGACCCGCTTCTGCATCATTACCGATGTCGATCGCCACATCAAAATGGCGATTGTCGATAAGCACGTGACGCCGGTTCTGTCGGTTAACGACTCCTCGCTGATGATGGGGATGCCGAAATCGCTGACCGCCGCCACCGGTATGGACGCGTTGACTCACGCTATCGAAGCCTATGTTTCTATCGCGGCGACGCCGATCACCGATGCCTGCGCGTTGAAAGCGATGACCATGATTTCGCAGAATTTAACTCACGCAGTGGAAGATGGCGGCAATGAACAGGCGCGTGAAGCGATGGCCTATGCGCAGTTCCTTGCCGGTATGGCCTTCAACAACGCGTCGCTGGGCTACGTCCACGCAATGGCGCACCAGCTGGGCGGCTTCTACGATCTGCCGCACGGCGTCTGCAACGCCTTACTGCTGCCGTTTGTGCAGGAGTACAACTGCAGCGTCGCCGCCGCGCGTCTGCGTGACTGCGCGCAGGCAATGGGCGTGAACGTTGCCGGGCTGAACGATAAGCAGGGCGCGGAAGCCTGCATCGCGGCTATCCGCGAGCTGGCGCGTAAAGTCGGCATCCCGGCCGGTCTGCGCGATCTGAACGTTAAAGAAGAGGATATCCCGCTGCTGGCCAGCAACGCGCTGAAAGATGCCTGCGGTTTAACCAATCCGATTCAGGCGACTCACGAAGAAATCATGGCGATTTTCCGCGCCGCGATGTAATCCTAAAAACTCCCCGGCGGCGATACGCCGCCGGGTGAAGCGCCATTCCCCCCGGTTTTACCCAAATTTGATGTCGCATTTGCCTAAAACGTTGCTGATTCCATTCAGGATCAAAGCGCGTAGCGGGGCTTTTCTGGCACGCTGCGTTTTTATCCCGAATGGAGTTGAGGATGAACCGGTTTATTATCGCCGATGCGCAAAAGTGTATCGGCTGCCGAACCTGCGAGGTGGCCTGCGTGGTGTCGCATCAGCAGGATCAAGATTGTTCTACCGTTTCTGCAAGACGCTTTGCGCCGCGGATTCGGGTGGTTAAGAGCGATGAGCTATCAACGGCGACGCTGTGCCGTCAGTGCGAGGATGCGCCCTGCGCGAACGTCTGCCCGGAAGAGGCAATACGCCATGAAGGCGACGTCTGGCGAATCGATCAACGCCTGTGCATTGGTTGTAAAAGCTGTATGGTGGCGTGCCCTTATGGGGCGATGACGGTGATGTTGACCGACGAAGGCGTGCAGGCGCTGAAGTGCGATCTGTGCGCGCACCGGCAAACGGGGCCGGCGTGCGTAGCGGCCTGTCCGACTCAGGCGCTGCGCTGTATTGAGCCCGCCGAGCTGGAAAGATTAAGCGCCGAGCGCCGCCGTTGGGCGGCGCAGGCAATGTAATCGGATGTTCCCGGTCAGTCATGGCCGGGAAACACCATCAGGCGTCTTGCTCCTGCCAGGCGCGCTCAATCTCTTCGGCAAGAATTTTCACTCCCGCCTCGATTTTCTCCGGGTCCGGCACGTAGTTCATGCGCATGCACTGATGCGTATGCGGCCACGGCTTGTCCAGCCCCGGGAAGAAGTAATCGCCCGGCACCATCAGCACACCGCGTTGTTTCAGGCGCTGATACAGCAGCTCGGTGGAGATCGGCAGATCCTTAAACCACAGCCAGAGGAAAATCGCCCCTTCCGGTTTATGAATCAGGCAGCGTTCTTCCGGCAAATAGCGGCGAATGGTAGCGATAGTTTCCTGAACACGCTGATAATAGAACGGTTTAATCACCGTCTCCGACAGACGCAGCAGGTCTTTACGCTTAATCATTTCGCACATCATTGCCGGACCAATGCCGCCCGGAGCGAGGCTGATAATGCCGTTCATATTGCTGATGGCGGTAATGATTTTCTCGTTGGCGATGATAATGCCGCAGCGCGTGCCCGGCAGGCCGAGCTTGGATAAGCTCATGCACAGCACGATGTTCGGATTCCACAGCGGGCGCGCTTCGCTAAAAATAATACCCGGGAAAGGCACGCCATAGGCGTTATCAATAACCAGCGGGACGCCGTGCTGATTGGCGAGGGCATCCAGCTTAATAAGCTCTTCGTCGGTAATGACGTTGCCGGTCGGGTTGGTTGGCCGGGAGACGCAGATCATCCCCGTCTCTTCGGTGATCTGCAGATGTTCGAAGTCCACGTGATACTTAAACTGGCCTTCCGGCAGCAGCTCAATGTTGGGACGGGTGGCGACAAACAGATCCTCTTCCAGCCCGGAATCGGCGTAGCCGATATATTCTGGCGTCAGCGGGAACAGCACTTTGCGGGTGGTGCCGTCGGCACGGCGGCCGGCAAACAGGTTAAATAAGTAGAAAAATGCACTCTGGCTGCCATTTGTTAGAGCAATATTCTGTGGTTCGATCTCCCAACCTAATTCTTCGCGCAGCATTTGCGCAAGCAGGGTCAGAAGCTCGCTTTTCCCTTGCGGACCATCATAATTGCAAAGCGCATCAAGGGCTTTGCCGTTATCCAGCATATCGGCCAGCAGGCTATTGAAGTATTCATTCATCTCCGGGATTTGCGCGGGGTTGCCGCCGCCCAGCATGATCGCGCCCGGTGTGCGCAGGCCGTCATTGAGGTCTTCCATCAGGCGGGTGATGCCTGAATGACGGGTGAATTTGTCGCCGAAAAGTGAAAATGTCATCGCGGATATTCTGTTGGTCTTCTGGAAAGGGAATTACCATAACGCCAGCGTCAACGCGGTGCAAATCGGCACAGGAGGGAGCGATTTATTTTTTGTTCTGCTAATAGGGGAGATATTAGTAATTTGTGCTGAAAAGGCTCCCGCCAGCGGCAAGGAGCCCGGTAAGCGACTGCTATTGCTGTCCGGCCCAGACAACCATCACTTTATCAGCGCTGCTTTCACGCACGAAACCATAGCCCTGCTCTAGCGTCAGCGTCTGTTGTTTACCCATACCAATGGCCGGATGGCGGGCGCGGAATTGGGCGATTTTTTGCCAGTGCGCGACATTATCGGATGCGCTGCCGGCAACATCCTGCCAGTTCATATCGGAGCGGGTACCCTGCAGCGGGTCGGAGCCCGTGGGGCCGAACGGGCGCGAAGATTCATCGCCATAGAAGAGTTGCACGGCGCCTGGCGCGAGTAATAACAGTTCCGCCGCCCGGCTGCCGCCTTCGCGGAACAGGCGGGTATCGTGCGAGGAGAGATAGCTCAGCACGTTGAAACCCTGCAGCTTGTCCGCCATCTGCTGCCAGGTGGCGTCCATGTTTGCAAGACAGTTTGCTGCTTTCGCCGCTTGATCCTGATAATCGAAATTAATCATCGCGTCGAAGCCGTGGCGATAGTAGTCGCTTTGCATTACGCCGTGATCCCAGGCCTCGCCGGTCATCCAGAATGGCGCATCATCCAGCGCTTTCTGCGGATTCGCTTTTTTCCATTCCGCCAGCGCGGCCGTGGCCTGCGTTTTGAGCTGCTGCCAGGCGTCCGGTTCGACGTGTTTCGCGGTATCGACGCGGAAACCGTCAATCCCGTAGTCGCGTACCCATTGGCTAAGCCAGTGGGTCAGATAGTCCCGCGGCGTGTAGCCGGCTATCTCTTTGGCGGCGGTATCTGGCTTGTGACGATAGAAATTTGGCAGGCCAGAAGGGATCGTCGATTCGGTTTTCAGGTCCGGCAGGAACGCCAGCGACATGGTGAAATCGTCGAAACCCGGATTGTCGTAGTCGCCGATATCGGTGCGGATCCATTTTTTCCCCCACCATTGTTCCCAGCCTGCTTTATCGCTGAAGTTGATGTAATCATTGAAGCTGTGCCAGCTTTGCCCCGACGCCGGTTCCCAATCGGTCCAGCGCTCGCCAAGCGTTTTTTTCAGTTCATCGCCTTTCAGGTACAACGAACCGAAGTGAAATTCCTGCATATCGGCGAGCGTGGCGTAACCGGCGTGATTCATGACGATATCAAACAGCACGCGTATACCGCGCCGATGGGCCTCATCAACCAGTTGCCGAAGATCGGCTTCGTCACCCATGTTGGCGTCAAGACGGGTCCAGTCCTGGGTGTAGTAACCGTGATAGGCGTAGTGGGGAAAGTCGCCTTTGGTGCCGCCGCCGACCCAGCCGTGAATTTGCTCCAGCGGTGAACTTATCCATAGCGCGTTGACGCCAAGCTGTTGAAGATAATCCAGCTTGCTGGTCAGCCCTTGTAAATCGCCGCCGTGGAAGGTGCCTATCTCCTGCATACCGTCTTTATGGCGCCCGTAGCTGTTGTCGTTGGCCGGATTGCCGTTGACGAAGCGATCGGTCAGGACAAAATAGATCGTGGCGTTGTGCCAGTTAAACGGCGCGCTGGCGGCGCTATTCGCTTGTTCAAGCAGCAGGAGCCCATTACTACCAGCGGCGGGCCGCAGCGTGATTTTGCCCGCTTTCACCGTGGCGATATTACCGCTATAAAAATCGCGGACCTGGCTTCCTTCAGCGAACGTTTGGCCGACGTCGAGCGTCAGCGGTTTACCATCCCATTTGGGGCACTGGCGCAGCAGCGGCTGCGTACTGGTAGTGTGCTGTTCCGCCAGCGACAGCATCAGCGTTGGCGTACCGGAGCGGGTATCGACTTCCAGCGTATAGCGCCCGTCACGGAACACGCGCCACTGCGGCGGCGTATCCCGGCAGGGTTCCAGCGACAGCATCTGATTGAGTTTTATCGCCCCCGCAGGCTGCCAGCACTGTTGGTCAAAACTTATCCGCAAAGGGCGGGTACCCTTCGTCACCTCATTTTGCGTCGTGAAACGGCCTGCATCCTGTTCAGTAAAGGCGGGGAAGTCAGCGGTTGTCCAGGCGGCAAAGGCCATCCCGGGCAGCAGTAGCGAGGCAAGCGCAGCGAGTTTCATGCTGGAGTCCTGTTAGTGGTTTTTATCACAGTGTGTCTGCGCGCCATAAGGTTGAAATCATCCCGCCGGTAATTTTGCGGGGAGGATGAAAAGGGGTGAGTGATTTAGCTCAAAAAATGAGCTATAAATGAGACGGAGATAGCATTTCTGCGCATTCGCGACGGTGCAGAAACCGATTTCAGGTGACAGCAATTCGGAATTGGACTATTTCTCTTGATGCTCTCTCTGGGTATTTTTGATACTATTCGCGATTCAACTATCGATTTTTTGCGAAAAACAAGGTGTTGGAATGAGTAAATCCGACCAGGAGACCTAATGATATCGATTCCCATGCGACGATATGGGGCTGCGATACTCATGTTACTTACCTGTATATTTTCAGGTAGTGTGTTGGCGACAACGCACACAGCAACAAAGAGTCATAAAGCCTCAGTAGTTAAGAAAGTAAAGAAGCCAAGTAGTATCAAGGTTAGCAGTAAACAAGAGTATTCTCGCAATAGTGTAAAGAGCAGTTCACTTCCTGATTTGCGAAAATACCCTTCCGGGACACCAAGGAAAAAAGCGTTTCTCCGGACGGTTATGCCTTACATTACAAAGCAAAATCAAGCGATCACGGCAGATCGTAACTGGCTTGTCTCTAAGCAATACGACGGCCGTTGGTCGCCGAGCGAGCAGGCGCGTCTGAAAGATATCGCCTCACGTTATAAAGTGAAGTGGTCTGGCAATACTCGCCGTATACCATGGAACTCGCTGCTTGAGCGCGTCGACATTATTCCAAACAGCATGGTGGCGACCATGGCGGCGGCGGAAAGCGGTTGGGGCACCTCGAAGCTGGCGCGCGTCAACAACAACCTGTTTGGTATGAAGTGCGGCGGCGGCAATTGTCGCGGTGCGATGAAAGGCTACTCCCAGTTTGAATCGGTCGAGCAGTCGGTTCAGGCTTACGTGAGAAACCTTAACACGCATCCGGCTTATTCATCCTTCCGTAAGTCTCGCGCACAGCTGCGTAAGACGGACCAGGAAGTGACTGCCAGCGCGATGATCCACAAGTTGAAGGGGTACTCGACGAAAGGGTCGAGCTATAACAACTATCTCTTCGCTATGTATCAGGACAATCAGCGCCTAATTGCCGCTCATATGTAATCATCAATGCCCGGTGCGTAAGCCCGGGCATTTTTCTTTTCTGCTACATCATCACTTCACTGTGCCGATCGCGGTACTCTTTCGGCGTCACGTCGTACTCTTTCTTAAACACTGAATAGAAATACTGCAGCGACGGATAACCGCACATCTGCGAAATTTCGTTTATCGATAGCGTGGTGGAGACCAGCAGGCTGCGCGCTTTTTCCAGCTTTTCGCTGTGGATCACCGTGTGGATGGTCTCGCCGACCTCTTCTTTAAAGCGTTTCTCCAGATTAGAGCGAGAGATGCCGACGGCGTCGAGCACCTGCTCAACCTTGATGCCTTTGCAGGCGTGATTGCGGATATAATGCATCGCCTGAATCACCGCAGGGTCGGTGAGCGAGCGATAATCGGTGGAGCGTCGCTCAATGACGCGCATCGGCGGCACCAGCAGCCGCTGTAGCGGTAGCGCTTCGTTTTCCAGTAATCGATGCAGAAGTTTCGCCGCCTGGTAGCCCATCTGCCGGGTACCCTGCGCCACGGAAGAGAGCGCGACGCGGGAGAGGTAGCGGGTCAGTTCTTCGTTATCGATGCCAATGACGCACAATTTTTCCGGCACCGGAATATGCAGCAGCTCACAGGCCTGCAGGACGTGACGTGCCCGGGCATCGGTCACGGCGATAATGCCGGTTTGCGGCGGCAGCGTTTGTAGCCAGTCGGCGAGCCGATTTTGCGCATGCTGCCAGTTCTCCGGCGCGGTCTCCAGCCCCTGATAGACCACGCCACGGTATTTCTCTTTGGCGACTAGCTGGCTGAAGGCGTGTTCGCGCTCCATCGCCCACCGCTTGCCGCTGGAGGTCGGTAGCCCGTAAAAAGCGAAACGGTTCACGCCTTTTTCTTTCAGATGCAGGAATGCGCTTTCGACCAGCGCGGCATTATCGGTGGCGATATAGTGAACAGGCGGATAGCATTCTGGCTTATGGTAGGAGCCGCCGACGCCGATAATTGGCACTTTGACATCCGCCAGCAGCTTTTCTATCTCCGGGTCGTCGTAATCGGCGATAACGCCATCGCCCAACCACTCTTTGATGTTTTCGATACGCGCGCGAAAATCCTCTTCGATAAAAATATCCCATTCCAGCTGTGATGCCTGCAGATATTCGCCAACGCCTTCAACCACCTGACGGTCATAGGCTTTGTTGGCGTTGAATAACAGCGTAATGCGGTGACGCTTTTCAAACATAGATGATATTCCTGCTCTTACCCCGGTCATACAATACCGGCTAATGCCCGAATTATTTCAAGCGCCTTTTGGCGAAGTTTGGCGGTGGCGCAAGTTATTCGGGCATTTTTCATAGTGATACCGTTATGTTCTCCGCTTGGTAGCCGAATCCATCCAGACCGCCAACAGTAAAATGGCGCCTTTAACGATGTATTGCCAGAAGGTGGCGACGTCCATCATGCTCATGCCATTATCCAGTGCCGACATAATAAACGCCCCCATTACGGCCCCTGCCACGCTGCCGATACCGCCCGCCAGGCTGGTGCCGCCAATCACGCAGGCGGCGATGGCGTCCAGTTCGGCGATATTGCCGGCGGAAGGCGAACCCGCTCCCAGTCGCGAACTGAGGATCAACCCGGCGATGGCGACCATCAGGCCGTTAATAGCGAAGACTGCCAGCTTGGTGCGCTCGACGTTAATCCCGGAGAGGCGGGCCGCTTCCAGATTGCCGCCAATGGCATAGATACGACGGCCAAAAGCGGTGCGGGTCGCCATAAACATGCCTGCCAGCAGCAGGGCGGCGAGTATGAGCACCGGCGTCGGCACGCCGCGATAATCATTGAGCAACCAGATAGCGCCCAGCACGATAACTGCGGTGATGGTCTGACGGCCAACGGCGCCGCCAGAACTGGTGGTCGCCAGCCCTAACGCCTGCCGGCGCATCCGCCCGCGCCATTGCCAGATGATAAAGGCCGCCATGCCAATAACGCCGATACCAAAGCCGATGCCGTCCGGTAAATAACTTTGGCCGATTTGCGACATCGCCGGCGTGGTGGGCGAGACGGTGGTACCGTTGGTAATACCGATCAGAATTCCGCGAAACGCCAGCATGCCGGCAAGGGTAACAATGAAAGAGGGCACCTTGCGATAGGCGACCCACCATCCGTTCCACGCGCCGAGCAACAGCCCCATGACCAACGTAACGAGGATGGTGAGCGGCAGCGGCCAGCCGAGCCAGACGTCGAAAATCGCCGCCGCGCCGCCGAGCAGCCCCATCATCGAGCCGACGGACAGATCGATTTCCGCCGAAATGATCACGAACACCATGCCGACGGCGAGGATGCCGGTGATGGCGGTTTGCCGCAGGAGGTTGGAGATATTACGCGCGCTCAGATAGGCGCCGTCGGTAACCCAGGTAAAGAACAGCATAATGGCGATAATCGCGGCGATCATCACGAAAACCTGGAGATTGAGCCCTTTCAGCGCCGGAAAAACGGCAGGGGCGGATGGCGTAAGTTTGATTTCAGACGACGTGTTTTTCGACATGGCGTTCGCTCCTCAGTGCGGCTTCCATCACCTGTTCCTGGGTCAGACCTTGATTATGCAAATCGGCCTTAAGCTTGCCTTCGTGCATCACCAGCACCCTATCGCTCAGCCCGAGCACTTCAGGCAGTTCGGATGAGATCACGATGACGGCGATGCCTTGCTGCACCAGTTGATTGATAAGCTTGTAGATTTCGTATTTCGCACCGATATCGATGCCGCGGGTTGGTTCATCGAGGATTAAAATGCGCGGATTGAGCAGCAGGCAGCGGGCCAGAATCGCCTTTTGTTGATTGCCGCCGCTCAGGCGGCCAATCGCCAGATCCGGCGATGACGTTTTGATTTTCAGCCGCTGAATCGACTGCTGAATGCAATGCTGCTCCGCGGCGTCATCGAGGCTGCTTGCCGGGCCGGTGAACTGGTTTAACGCCGCGAGAGTGATGTTCTTGCCGACAGCCATCACCGGCACGATGCCGTCTTTTTTGCGGTCTTCCGGCACCATGGCGATGCCATGGGCAATCGCCTGTTGGCAGTTGTTAATCGTCACCGGCTGTCCGTCGATAAAGATGCTTCCCTGCCAGCGCCCCGGCCAGACGCCAAACAGACACTGTACCGCCTCGGTGCGCCCGGCGCCGACTAACCCGGCGATGCCAAGGATTTCGCCGCGGCGGAGGGAAAACGACACGTCGTTGACGCGCTTGATATGACGGTTAACCGGGTGCCAGGCGGTGAGATGCTCGACCCGCAAGATCTCATCGCCATGACTATGTGGTTCATTTGGGTACAGCGCAGTGAGCTCGCGCCCGACCATCATAGTGATGATGTCATCTTCATTCATCCCGCTGGCGTCGCGGGTGCCAATATGCTGGCCGTCACGTATTACGCAGATAGTGTCGGAGATAGCTTTAACTTCATTGAGCTTGTGCGAAATATAAATACAGGCGATGCCGTGGTTTTGCAGATCGCGAATAATCGCCAGCAGCGTCGCGGTTTCTTGTTCGGTTAATGATGCCGTGGGTTCATCGAGGATCAGCAAACGTACCTGTTTATTTAGCGCCTTGGCGATCTCGACCAGCTGTTGCTGGCCCAGGCCTAAATCGCCAACGCGGGTATCGGGCGAGATCGATAAATTCACCTGCGCCAATAGCTTCTGGCAGCGCAGGGTCATGGTTTCGTAATCCAGCAGGCCATGGCGTGAGACCTCGGCGCCGAGAAAGATATTTTCCAGCACCGTGAGATGTTTCACCAACGCCAGCTCCTGGTGAATAATGGCGATACCTTTACGCTCGGTATCGCGAATATGATTCGCCTGTAACGTCTCGCCAGCGAAAATAATTTCACCTTCGTAGCTGCCGTGAGGATAGATCCCGCACAGCACTTTCATCAGCGTTGATTTCCCCGAACCATTTTCACCGCATAACGACACCACTTCCCCGGCATTCAGCCGCAGGCTGACGTTATCCACGGCCTTAACCGCGCCGAAGGCTTTGGTGATGTTCTTCATTTCGAGTAACCAGGACATAGAGACTCCGCAAAAGCGATATCCGGCAGGACGAAAATGACGCCCCGAGGCGGGGCGTCAGCCATTACAGTTCACTCTTTTTGTGGAAACCGTCTTTAATCACCGTGGCGTCAATATTCTCTTTATTGACTTCAATTGGCGTTAACAGGCGCGAGGGGACATCTTTTAAGCCGTTATTCAACGTGGCGTCAGCCTTGGGTTGCTGGTCATTGCCTAATTCAACGGCGATTTCGGCAGCGCTAGTGGCAAGCGTGGTAATCGGTTTATAAACGGTCATTGTCTGCGTGCCGGAAATAATACGTTTCACGCCAGCCAGATCGGCATCCTGCCCGGAAATGGCGACTTTACCCGCCAGCCCCTGGGCGCTTAGCGCCTGGATAGCGCCACCGGCGGTCGCATCGTTGGAAGCCACTACCGCGTCAATTTTGTTGTTATTCGCCGTCAGCGCGTTTTCCATGATTTTTAACGCATTTTCCGGCAGCCAGCCGTCGACCCACTGATCGCCGACGATCTTAATTTTGCCGTCATCAACATAAGGTTTGAGCACCTTCATCTGGCCGGCGCGGAACAGTTTGGCGTTATTATCCACCGGCGAGCCGCCCATCAGGAAATAATTACCCTGCGGTACTTTGTCGACCAGGCTCTGGGCCTGCATTTCACCGACTTTTTCATTGTCGAAAGAAATATAAAAATCGATGTCAGCATTATTAATCATGCGATCGTAGGCGAGGACTTTAATTCCCTCCTGCTTCGCTTCTTTAATAACGTTACTGAGCACCTGGCCGTTGTAAGGAATAATTACTAAAACATCGACGCCGCGATTGATCATATTTTCAATTTGCGACATTTGCGTTTCTTCGTTGCCATTGGCGGATTGCACAAATACTTTGGCACCTAATGATTCCGCTTTATTGACGAAAATATCGCGATCTTTTTGCCAGCGTTCCAGACGAAGGTCGTCGATGGCCATCCCAATCTTAACTGCTTTAGCCATGCCCGCCATGCTGGCGAGAAGGAGCGATGAGGCGCAGAGCGTAAGGCAAAGGTTCTTTATCTTCATAATAACGATACCTTTTCAAAGGGTAGGTAAGGCGTACAGGAATAAACTTCAGGTTGCAGATACGTTGCAGATTCTTAACGGGGAAGCGAGGGCTGGCAATTACCTGTTCTTATTTTCGCATTATGAAATTTAGTTTGTTTTGTAATTTATGACCGCGATCGTATTTTATTCAAGAGTATGCAGGTTATTTCATTTCACATCCATCATAGGATTCCATAAATGATGTGGAGAGGAATTATTTTTGCGAGCTGGCGCACGTTTGTGGATTCTCTCAATGGCGGTGTGAAATAACGTAATTGAGGAAGGCGAAAGTGGAATTCTATATTGACGTATAACTTGTTACTCGCCGCACCCCTGAATATGGAGTTCTCTATGCAGACCTATTTCGATCAACTCGATCGCGTTCGTTATGAAGGCCCGAAATCGACTAACCCACTGGCTTTCCGTCACTACAATCCGGATGAATTAGTACTGGGTAAACGCATGGAAGACCACCTGCGTTTCGCTGCCTGCTACTGGCACACTTTCTGCTGGAATGGCGCGGATATGTTTGGCGTGGGGTCCTTCGATCGTCCATGGCAGCAGCCGGGCGAAGCGCTGGAAATGGCGAAACGTAAAGCCGAAGTGGCATTTGAGTTTTTCCATAAGTTGAATGTGCCGTATTACTGCTTCCATGATGTCGACGTTTCTCCGGAAGGCGCTTCGCTGAAAGAGTACAGCAACAACTTCGCGCAGATGGTGGACGTACTGGCGGAAAAACAGCAGCAGAGCGGCGTTAAACTGCTGTGGGGGACGGCAAACTGCTTTACCAACCCGCGTTATGGCGCAGGGGCGGCGACGAACCCCGATCCGGAAGTCTTTAGTTGGGCGGCGACTCAGGTAGTCACCGCAATGAATGCGACCCACAAGTTGGGCGGTGAAAACTACGTTCTGTGGGGCGGTCGCGAAGGCTACGAAACCCTGCTTAATACCGATCTGCGTCAGGAGCGCGAGCAGATTGGCCGCTTTATGCAACTGGTGGTTGAACACAAACACAAAATTGGTTTCCAGGGCACCCTGCTGATCGAGCCGAAGCCGCAGGAGCCGACCAAGCACCAATATGATTATGATGCCTCCACGGTTTACGGGTTCCTGAAGCAGTTTGGTCTGGAAAAAGAGATTAAACTGAATATTGAAGCCAACCACGCCACCCTTGCCGGCCACTCTTTCCACCACGAGATCGCCACGGCTATTGCGCTGGGCCTGTTCGGTTCGGTGGACGCGAACCGCGGCGATGCGCAGCTGGGCTGGGATACCGACCAGTTCCCGAACAGCGTAGAAGAGAACGCCCTGGTGATGTATGAGATTCTCAAGGCGGGCGGCTTCACCACCGGCGGCCTGAACTTTGATGCTAAAGTTCGTCGCCAGAGCACCGACAAATACGATCTGTTCTACGGCCATATCGGCGCGATGGACACTATGGCGCTGTCGCTGAAAGTTGCGGCGCGCATGATTGAAGACGGCGAGCTGGATAAACGCGTGGCGAAACGCTACGCCGGCTGGAACGGCGAATTGGGCCAGCAGATCCTCACAGGCCAGATGACCCTGACCGACATCGCGCACTATGCGACTCAGCATAACCTGGCGCCGCAGCACCACAGCGGGCATCAAGAGTTGTTGGAAAACCTGGTAAACCATTATCTGTTCGATAAGTAATACCGACAAAAGTGCCCGCTAAAACCGGGCACTGGCTGTAAACCATTTGTGCTGCGCCACGCTTTGCCGTGGCGTTCGCGTTAAGGAGACGCTGCATGTATATCGGGATTGATTTAGGGACCTCGGGTGTAAAAGCCATTCTGCTCAATGAACAGGGCGACGTACTGGCGACGCATACCGAAAAACTGACCGTCTCGCGCCCGCATCCGCTCTGGTCCGAACAAGATCCCGAACAGTGGTGGCAGGCGACGAATACCGCGATGCAAGCGCTGGGCGCGCAACACTCCCTGCGCGAGGTAAAAGCTTTAGGCATCGCCGGGCAGATGCATGGCGCCACGCTGCTCGATAAACAGCAGCGGGTCCTGCGTCCGGCGATTTTGTGGAATGACGGCCGCTGCGGCGAAGAGTGCATGCTGCTGGAAGAAAAAGTCGGCGCTTCGCGGCAAATCACCGGCAACCTGATGATGCCGGGTTTTACGGCGCCGAAGCTGCTGTGGGTACAGCGTCACGAAGCCGAAATCTTTAAACAGGTCGATAAGGTCCTGTTGCCGAAGGATTACCTACGGCTGCGCATGAGCGGTGAGTACGCCAGCGATATGTCCGACGCCGCCGGCACGATGTGGATGAACGTCGCGCGTCGTGACTGGAGCGATGAAATGCTCGCCGCCTGCGGGCTCAGCCGCGACAATATGCCGGCCCTCTTTGAAGGCTGCGAGGTGACCGGCCAACTCCGCGCAGAGGTCGCTCAGGCGTGGAATATGCCGCGGGCGCTGGTGGTAGCGGGCGGCGGCGATAACGCGGCAGGCGCTGTCGGCGTTGGCATGGCCGATGCGGGGCAGGCGATGTTATCGCTGGGGACCTCCGGCGTTTATTTCGCCGTCAGCGATGGTTTTCTGAGTAAACCGGAAAGCGCGGTGCATAGTTTCTGCCACGCCCTGCCGGGCCGCTGGCACCTGATGTCGGTGATGCTCAGCGCCGCGTCTTGTCTGGATTGGGCGGCAAAGCTGACCGGCCTCGGCAGCGTACCGGCGCTGATCGCCGCGGCGCAGTCGGCGGATGACAATGCCGACCCGGTGTGGTTCTTGCCTTATCTTTCCGGCGAGCGTACGCCGCACAACAATCCGCAGGCTAAAGGCGTGTTCTTCGGCCTTACCCATCAACATGGTCCCGCCGAACTGGCGCGGGCGGTGCTTGAGGGGGTGGGTTACGCGCTGGCTGACGGCATGGATGTTGTGCACTCCTGTGGTGTGAAGCCAGACAGCGTCACCCTTATCGGCGGCGGCGCGCGCAGCGCATACTGGCGGCAAATGCTCGCCGATATCAGCGGACAACAGCTGGATTTCCGCACCGGCGGCGATGTCGGCCCGGCGTTAGGCGCGGCAAGATTGGCGCAACTGGCCGTTCATCATGATGCGGCTTTCTCTGACCTCCTGCCGCAGCTACCGCTGGAGCAGGCGCATCTGCCTGATGCTCAACGGTTTGCCCGTTATGCGCCGCGTCGTGAAACGTTCCGCCAGATTTATCAGCAGCTTAAGCCGCTGATGTCATAAGTTGTTCTCGCCCCATCTATTGGGGCGAATTCCCTTCCTGAATGATTCGCTTCGCATTGATTTAATTCACATATTTATTTATTCCGAATTGTTGATTCCAACTTGCTGAAACCGCCGCAACCGGCGATTCCCCGGTCATAATGAGGGTTACCATGGCCAGGGAGGCGCAATGAAATTAAAACGTACGACGGCAAGATTAGTCATGCTGCTGGGCTCGCTGGTTTACCTCATCGGCATCTGGCGAACGTGCCCGCTATTCAGCGGTAAAGGCTATTTTCTTGGCGTGCTGGTGATGGGGATGTTTGCTGTCCTCACCCATCAACGAACGGAGCAGGAAGCGCAGCGAGATGATGATTTTATCTCCCTGTGCCGGTTGGTTCTGTTGCTATCGGCAGGATTGCTGCTGGTCGGCGCCTGGTTTGTTCCGGCGCCGTGGCGCGAAAAAAGTATTTACGTGATAGCATGGTTTGTCTGTATGTACGGTGCGTCAGCAACGTCTTATCCCGCTAAAGTCGCGGATAAAGCGCGCAATAACTCAGTGGAATAAACTGTCAACCGACGGTGAAGAGAGGTCGTCGGCAATGGAAACAAAAGCGACGACCTATTCACCCGCGTTTCATCTGATCTCATGGATTGCGCTGATTGGCGATTTTCAGCTCACCAACCGACGGCGATCAATTCGCTGAACCAGCGTAGACAGCGCCAGGCTACCCAACAGCGCGGCGGCGAAAATCCACACAATATCCAGCAAGGGCCAGCGGCTTAGCTCAAGGCCGCTGGCGCGCAGAGCGTGAATAAACAATGCGTGAAAGCCATAAATGCCTAATGAATGTCTGGAGATTAACGCGATACCCGGGAGCTCACGGCTATTGAGGATGTTTTTGCCCAGGGTGAATAACGAGATTGCACAGATAAACACAGCCGGCCCGCAATACAGATACCAGGTATCGCCAAAATCGCCTCGCCATTGCAGTTCATGCAGCGTGCCGCGTGAAATGACCCACACCGCGGCGGTAAACAGTAGCGCGCACATCAGGGTCAGTCCTCTTCTGTCGGTATTCATGGCGCCGATCGCCCGGCCCAGTATCCCGTACAGTACGTAGTAAAAGGTATCGCCGTTGATATAGAGGTTTATCGGTAGCCATTCAATGCCGCCCGCCTTGATGCTTACCATATTGGGGTTGGCGATGAGGCCAATCACCAGCATCAGCGCCAGCAGCATTTTGCCGCTGACCTGCTTCACCTGAATCAGCGGCGAGAGCAGATAAATCACCACAATGGCAAAGAAAAACCACAGGTGATAAAACACCGGCTTCTGCAGTAAATTTTTTAATGACAGCTCAACGTTGATGTGGGTAAAAAGGGTGATATAGAGCAGCGCCAGCGCGCTATAGAACAGAATACACAGCGCGATGCGCAGATAATGGCGGGGCTGGGCGCTGCGTTCGCCAAAAAACAGATATCCTGAAATCATGAAAAAAAGCGGGACGCTGACCCGTGATGCCGAGTTAAGCAGATTCGCGATATCCCATTCGAACAAGCTGATGCTATGAGGATGGGTAATGTACCAGGTGGTACTGTGAATCATTACTACCATCAGGCATGCTATGCCGCGCAAGTTGGTAATCCAGCTTATTTTTTCCTGCATCTGTACCTCATTGGCCCCTGCGTAAAAAGAGTCTGACTCCCGTCGTTTGTCGTCATCACAATGGAATATTCTGAGTTTTTCGCCACACTCTTGTAGAGCATCAGTGAGATTCGCAAAATGTTTGGCTAGTTTTACATGGTCTGCACGATAACAATTGGCTAACAAGGCGGTTGAGAAAAATGGTGATGAAATATTTCGTATCTGCCCTGGCGGCGCTGCTGCTGGTCGGCTGCAGCCAGACACCTGCTCAACCCGTTCAAAAAGCGCAAAAAGCACGTATTACGCCGCAAACTACGCTGAATATGGAAAAATTATGCAAGGATCAGGCGGCGTTACGTTACAGCACCGACACCCGTCGCGTCGACGTCAATCATTTCGAGCAGTTCCAGGCAAGCTATGAGCTTTCCGGTCTGACTTCGCGGAATGAACGCTTTGTCTGTTCTTTTGATCCAGACGGCCAGTTTTTACATCTTTCTATGCGCTAAATGCGGCTTAAACGCCGCACGATGGCGCCGCTTTGCTCAAATTTCGCTAAACAAAGGCCGTTTCATACTGTATATCTCGCAGCCAGCGGGTATACTGATCCCTTCCTTTAAATCCACACGTATCCAGCACGAAATAATATGCAAAAGTTTGATACCAGGACCTTCCAGGGCCTGATCCTGACCTTACAGGATTACTGGGCTCGTCAGGGCTGCACCATTGTTCAACCACTGGACATGGAAGTCGGCGCCGGCACATCCCACCCAATGACCTGCTTACGCGCGTTGGGGCCAGAGCCGATGGCGACCGCCTACGTACAGCCTTCTCGTCGCCCGACCGATGGCCGCTATGGCGAAAACCCGAACCGCTTACAGCACTATTACCAGTTCCAGGTGGTGATTAAGCCGTCCCCGGACAACATTCAGGAACTGTATCTCGGATCTCTGAAAGAGCTGGGTATGGATCCGACTATCCACGACATCCGCTTCGTTGAAGATAACTGGGAAAACCCGACTCTGGGCGCCTGGGGATTGGGTTGGGAAGTGTGGCTTAACGGTATGGAAGTGACGCAGTTTACTTACTTCCAGCAGGTTGGCGGGCTGGAGTGTAAACCGGTCACCGGCGAAATTACCTACGGCCTGGAGCGTCTGGCGATGTACATCCAGGGCGTGGACAGCGTATACGATCTGGTCTGGAGCGATGGCCCGCTGGGTAAAACCACTTACGGCGACGTTTTCCACCAGAACGAAGTGGAACAGTCCACCTATAACTTTGAATATGCGGACGTAGACTTCCTGTTCACCTGCTTCGAGCAGTACGAGAAAGAAGCGCAGCAACTGCTGGCGCTGGAAACTCCGCTGCCGCTGCCAGCCTACGAGCGTATTCTGAAAGCCGCCCATAGCTTTAACCTGCTGGATGCGCGTAAAGCCATCTCCGTCACCGAGCGTCAGCGCTATATTCTGCGTATCCGCACCCTGACTAAAGCAGTGGCAGAAGCTTACTATGCTTCCCGTGAGGCCCTTGGCTTCCCGATGTGCAACAAAGACAAATAAGAGGCGGCCATGTCTGAGAAAACTTTCCTGGTGGAGATCGGCACCGAAGAGCTGCCACCAAAAGCACTGCGCAGCCTGGCTGAATCCTTCGCTGCCAACTTTACTGCGGAACTGGACAACGCTGGCCTCGCGCACGGCGCCGTCGAATGGTTTGCCGCGCCGCGCCGTCTGGCGCTGAAAGTGGCGAATCTGGCCGCCTCGCAGCCGGATCGTGAAGTCGAAAAACGCGGCCCGGCCATTGCCCAGGCGTTTGACGCTGAAGGTAAACCAAGCAAAGCGGCCGAAGGCTGGGCGCGCGGCTGTGGTATTACCGTCGATCAGGCTGAACGTTTGACCACCGATAAAGGCGAATGGCTGTTGTATCGCGCCCACGTTAAGGGGGAAAGCGCGCAAACGCTGCTGCCGAACATGGTTGCGACCTCGCTGGCTAAGCTGCCGATCCCGAAACTGATGCGCTGGGGCGCTTCTGACGTTCACTTTGTGCGTCCGGTTCACACCGTGACCCTGCTGTTGGGCGATCAGGTTGTCCCGGCGACCATTCTGGGTATCGCTTCCGACCGTATCATCCGCGGGCACCGTTTTATGGGCGAGCCGGAATTCACCATCGACAATGCAGACCAGTATCCGCAGATTCTGCTGGAGCGCGGTAAAGTGATGGCCGACTACGCCGAGCGTAAAGCCAAAATCAAAGCGGATGCTGAAGCGGCGGCGCGTAAGATTGGCGGTAATGCTGACCTGAGCGAAAGTCTGCTGGAAGAAGTGACCTCGCTGGTCGAATGGCCGGTAGTGCTGACGGCGAAGTTTGAAGAGAAATTCCTCGCGGTGCCATCCGAAGCGCTGGTTTACACCATGAAGGGCGACCAGAAGTACTTCCCGGTCTATGCAAACGACGGCAAACTGCTGCCGAACTTCATCTTCGTGGCGAATATCGAGTCCAAAGATCCACAGCAGATCATCTCCGGTAACGAGAAGGTCGTTCGTCCGCGTCTGGCCGATGCCGAGTTCTTCTTCAATACCGACCGTAAAAAACGTCTGGAAGATAACCTGCCGCGTCTGGAAACCGTGCTGTTCCAACAGCAGCTGGGTACCCTGCGCGATAAGACCGATCGTATTCAGGCGCTGGCGGGCTGGATTGCCGAACAAATTGGCGCTGACGTTAACCATGCGACCCGCGCGGGCCTGCTGTCCAAGTGCGACCTGATGACCAACATGGTTTTCGAGTTCACCGACACGCAGGGCGTGATGGGGATGCACTACGCGCGCCATGACGGCGAAGCGGAAGATGTTGCGGTCGCGCTGAACGAGCAGTATCAGCCGCGTTTTGCCGGCGATGCGCTGCCGTCTAACCCGGTTGCCTGCGCGGTGGCTATTGCCGACAAGATGGACACTCTGGCGGGTATCTTCGGTATCGGTCAGCATCCGAAAGGCGATAAAGACCCGTTTGCGCTGCGCCGCGCCGCGCTGGGCGTACTGCGTATCATCGTTGAGAAGAACCTGAATCTCGATTTGCAAACGCTGACCGAAGAAGCGGTGCGTCTGTATGGTGAGAAGCTGACTAACGCCAACGTCGTTGATGACGTCATCGACTTCATGCTGGGCCGCTTCCGCGCCTGGTATCAGGACGAAGGCTATGGTGTTGATACTATTCAGGCGGTACTGGCGCGTCGTCCGACCCGCCCGGCGGATTTCGATGCGCGCATGAAGGCTGTGTCGCACTTCCGTACGCTGGAAGAGTCCTCCGCCCTGGCGGCGGCAAACAAGCGCGTATCCAACATCCTGGCGAAATCCGACGAGACCCTGAACGATATCGTTCATGCCTCGGTGCTGAAAGAAGCGGCGGAAATTAAGCTGGCCGGTAATCTGGTGGTGCTGCGTGATAAACTCCAGCCTTACTTCGCCGAAGGCCGTTATCAGGATGCGCTGATTGAGCTGGCTGCGCTGCGCGAGCCGGTTGATGAGTTCTTCGAAAATGTGATGGTTAACGCTGAAGACAAAGATGTCCGCATCAACCGTCTGACGCTGCTGTCCAAACTGCGCGAGCTGTTCCTGCAGGTTGCGGATATTTCACTGCTGCAGTAACTATCTCGAGAAAGGTCAAAAGCCTGCCATCCGGCAGGCTTTTTTTTGCCTTATCGCAATGGTGAAAAAATAATCTTGAAATCCAGGCTCGGGCCTGGCTATCCTATGCCCCGACGAATCCCTCGTCTCACTGGAGCGCACACGACAAATGAACAAACACGACTGATGAATTTCACGCCTTACCTCGCAAACGCTGCGGGTAGGGGAGTATTGATTTCATTCAGGAGTGCTTATGGCTCATTGTGCCCACACCCCCTCTTTTGTTTTACATCAGGTCACCTGTCAGTTCGCGACGGGACAGACGCTTTTTGGCCCGCTGAATTTATCGCTGGAACCGTTGCTTTGCGGCCTTGTCGGGCGAAATGGCGTTGGCAAGACACGCCTGTTGCGTCTGCTGGCGGGCCTTGATTCTCCTTCCGGCGGGCACATCGAACGGTCAGCCACCGTTGCCTGGGTGGCGCAGCAGCCGACCCTCACCGCCGGGACAACCGTCGCCTCGCTATTGGGTTATGCGTCCCTATTCGACGCCCTGTCCCGCCTTGAACAGGGAAAAGGGCTGGCAAATGACTTCGAACTGTTGGATGGCCGTTGGGATCTGCCCGACCGCCTGAGTTCAGCCTTCTGCGATGCCGGGCTCCCGGCATTCGCCGCCGATCGTCCTGCCTTTTCGCTCAGCGGTGGCGAACGAATGAAGGCGCTACTGTGCGGCGCATTCGTTTCTGGCGCGGACTATCTGCTGTTGGATGAACCCACCAACCATCTCGATCGTCAGGGCCGTGAGTGGCTGTATCAACAGCTGAAACTCTGGCGGGGCGGGGCCTTAATCGCCAGCCATGACCGTGAATTGCTGGCCCTGATGCCGAGGATTATTGAGCTGACGCCGGCGGCGCTGCGCAACTACGGCGGCAATTATGCCGAATATCAGCGGCAGCGCGAAGCGGAGCAACAGGCCGCCCGCTCGGCGCTGGAGCATGCCGCAATCGAACGGCGGCGCACCCGGGCGCGGATGCAAAAGGAGCATGACGCGGCCCAACGGCGCTCGGCTCAGACGCTGCGTACCGTCGATACGCTGAATATCGCCTCTTTCGAGCGTGTGAAGTACAAAGGGGCGGCAAAAGAGCGTCCGGGAACGCTGCGCCGCCAGCATCGTGAGCAGAACAGTAGTCTGAATGCCGCCGTGCACCAGGCGCGGGAGCGGGTAGAAGAAGATAATCCGGTGATGTTCACACTGCCTGGCAGTGAAGTGGCTGCCGGCAAGCAGGTACTGGTGCTGGAATCGCTGCAGTTGGCTCACTCATCCCCCGCGCCGCTCGACTGGCGGGTGGATGGCCCGATGCGCATCGCGCTAAAGGGGCCAAACGGCTGTGGCAAAACAACATTATTGAAAACCCTGATGGGGCTGGAGCAGGCAACCGCTGGCGACGTCCGGCTGTCGGTGAGTGCGGCGTATCTCGATCAGCATCTGACGCAGCTGGATTTATCATTGTCGGTGATGGCGCACCTTAACCTGGGCGATACCCCACTGGATGAGGGAGTACTGCGTAGCCGTCTGGCGCAGCTCCAGTTGGGAGCTGACAAGGTCAGCCTTCCGCTGGCGGCGTTAAGCGGCGGCGAACGCCTGAAAGCGGCGCTTGCCTGCGTGCTCTGGCGGCGGGACTCAACTCAATTGCTGCTGCTGGATGAGCCAACCAATCACCTCGATCTGGCGTCGACCCAGGCAATTGAAAGCGCGCTGGCGACGTTTCCCGGCGCGATGCTGGTGGTATCGCATGACGAGGCATTTTTACAGGGTCTGAAGCTGACCCATTGTCTGGAGTGGAGGGAAACGGGCTGGCATTTTGCCGCCCTCTGAATGACAACAGGCGCCATCTGCTGATGGCGCCTGTTGACGACAGATAAAAAAATCCCCGCCATAAGGCAGGGATTTATTATTCTTAGCGGCTTGAACTTACAGAGAAGTTACGTTGCCAGCTGCCGGGCCTTTAGCGCCGCTTTCGATGGTGAAGGAAACTTTCTGACCTTCGTCCAGGGATTTGTAGCCATCGTTCTGGATAGCAGAGAAGTGTACGAACACGTCTTTAGAGCCATCGTCAGGAGTGATGAAGCCGAAGCCTTTGTCAGCGTTGAACCATTTTACGATACCAGTCATTTTACCGGACATAGTGAATTACCTTTAAAAAAATTAGTGAGCCTTGCGGCGTAGTGGTCTGGACTACAGATTTAAAGCGATAAAGGGAAAGTTCACTACGGGGATATCTAATGGATAACCTTTGAAGGACTGCTCTATTCGACTGCTCTGTGGTCTGTACATCAAACCTGCGAGCATTAACGCATGTTCTCAGTCGGATAGCAAACTTTTTTTCATCAGGATATAAAACGGCCCTGCATCAGGACCGTTACCAAAAGAAGATAGTAAACCAGTTTTTCAATCGATTAGCTGCCTTGAGAGCTGTGGATTGGCCATCATCAGGCGCATCAATTTGAGCTCCGTGGATGAAGGTTTTACCCGTCGCGATTCCCACTCTTCAACCATCGCGACGCTGACGCCCATTGCATTGGCGAAATCATCTGTCTTAAGGCCTGTGCCCTTACGCAGCCGTTCGAATTCATTAAAAACGCTTGGGGTACGGGCGTGCGTAGCCGTTTGCGGCTGGTCTTTAAAAACAATCTGTTCCAGGTTACTCAACAAATCAAATACGGGATCTTTATATTCCATTGAGAGCTCCTATTCTGTCTCACTGCGGAGAGGAAAATACATCGAGCCATTTAAGAATAGTCGCAAAAGCAAGGAAAATAATAACCGAAGTGATTATTTGTCGGCGTGGTTTCGTTAATCACCCGGAAAAGCGGCGTGCGTAAAAGCTAAGGGGATGATTACTAAGAGTGTCAGCAGCTTTGGAAAATTTATGTAAATGATGGTTAGCGGCAAGAAAAAGCCAGCGCAGAGCGCTGGCTGGATTGATTAGGCTTTCTGTAGGTTTTTACCGTCATTTGGCTTAACGGCAGGTTGGCGCTGGCTCAGTTTGTATTTCACTACCAGGGCGATGGTGGATAAAAACGCCGGGATCGCCAGCATGGTGAAGATGGTCTCAAACGATAATTGCGCCTGCATCAGGAAAGCGCCGCTGAAGGCACCGAGGATCCCGCCGAAGCGGCCGATACCGAGCATCCAGGCAACGCCGGTGGCGCGGCCCTGGGTTGGATAGAACCCGGCAGCCAGCGCCGGCATTGATGATTGCGCGCCGTTCATAATGCTGCCAGCGATAAACACCATTACCCCCATCAACAGCAGATTGCTGGTTGAGAAACCCACCAGGCAAACAAAGACGCCGGTGAGCAGCCAGCCGACGGCAACCACCTTGTTAGGGTTGATCTTATCCATTAGCGCGCCGAGGATCAGCACGCCAATCCCGCCGCCGAGCGGGAACAGGGCGGTGATGATAGAAGCCTGGCTCATCGAGGCGCCGGTCTCGCGGATAAGCAGCGGCAGCCAACTGGTCAGCAGATAGAAAATCAGCAATCCCATAAAATAGGTCAGGCACAGCATCACGGTGCCCACGGCGTAGCGCGGGGAGAAAATCACGCCAATGGCTGACTTTTCCTTCACCTGGCCTGCTTCACGTAGCTCAAATTCAACCGCATCCGGCAATGGCGCGATACGCTTCAGGATAGCGGCGATCCGCTGCGCCGGCTGGCGTTTCACGACCATATAGCGTGCGGATTCCGGTAGCAGGAACATTAACGCCACGGCCAGCAGCAGCGGCATCACGCCGCCAAGCACCAGCACGCTTTGCCAGCCATAATGCGGGATCATCCAGGCCGACAGAAAGCCTCCCAGCGACGACCCCATTGGGAAGCCGACGAACATCAGGTTTACCATCAGCGCGCGGCGGCGTTCCGGGGCATATTCGCTCATTAGCGTCGCGGCATTCGGCATTGCCGCGCCTAAGCCCAACCCGGTGAGGAAGCGCAATAATGTCAGTTGGTTAAGGCTGCTGGCAAATGCGGTTAACAAACTAAAGCCGCCGAAAACCAGGATCGACATAATCAGCACTTTCTTGCGGCCAATACGATCGGCGAGCGGCCCGGCCGTCAGCGCGCCGACGGCGAGCCCGACCAGAGCGGCGCTCATTACCGGGCCCAGCGCGGATTTCTCAACCCCCCATTCCTGCACCAGGTCTGAGGCGATAAAACCAATAATCGCGGTGTCAAATCCGTCCATCGCGACGGTAATAAAACATAAGGCGAGAATCATCCATTGGTACTTCGTGAATGGATGTTCGTTGATAAAAGCCTGAATATCGATGGTTGTTTTCTTCATACGGCATTCCTGGCAGGCTGAGCGGGGGACAGAGGTATTGTTATAGTCTCCCTCGCTGTCATTGATGTTGTTTGTGCGATAATCGAACATAACGCCGTTAATCGCTCATTAATCAAACCATTGAACCTGCCTGTAGACAATGTGCCGCCTTCAGGAAGCGTGCGATTATCGTCCGCTTTGCGTAATTCCTTCGCCGTTAATTTTATTAATTTTAATTAAATCAAAAAGATATTTACTATTTTTTTGGCTTAAGTTATCGCGTTAAATGTGATGAACTTAACAGCGGGCCTGGCTGGCGCCGGGAAGGCGAAAAAGGATATTTTCCGCGGTAAGATTATCAGGAAAGGGTATCCTGCAAGGCCGTCCTGGACTATCCTTGTCAGCGTCTGGCACGCGTGTGCCTGTTTGCGCTTTTTTTGGCTGAAGGAGTAAAAAAATGGCGACAGGAAAGTCCTGCTCTCGCTGGTTTGCGGCCGTTGCGGCCATATTAATGGTGGTTAGCCTGAGTGGGTGTTTTGATAAAGAAGGCGATCAGCGCAAAGCGTTCATCGACTTCCTGCAGAATACGGCGATGCGTAGCGGCGAACGTCTGCCTACGCTGACCGCCGATCAGAAAAAACAGTTCGGCCCCTTCGTGTCCGATTATGCGGTGATTTACGCTTATTCACAGCAGGTCAGCCAGGCGATGGATGCGGGTCTGCGCCCGGTGGTTGATAGCGTTAACGCCATTCGCGTGGCGCAGGATTATACCACTCAGCGTGAGCCGCTGCGGCAGGCTAACGGCGCGCTGGGCGTGCTGAGCCAGCAGCTGGAAAACGCTAAAATGCAGGCGGATGCCGCGCATGGCGCGCTGAAGCAGGCTGATGACCTTAAGCCGGTTTATGACCAGGTGTTTAATAAAGTCGTGACGGCGCCGGCGAATGCGCTGCAGCCGCTGATTCCGGCCGCGCAGGTCTTTACTCAGCAACTGGTCCAGGTGGGTGATTTTGTCGCTCAGCAGGGGACGCAGGTGAGCTTCGTGGCTAACGGTATTCAGTTCCCGACGTCTCAGCAGGCAAGCCAGTACAATGCGCTGATTGCTCCGCTGGCCGCTCAGCATCAGGCCTTTAATCAGGCCTGGACGGCGGCGGTTAACGCCACGCGTTAATCGGTATATCGCTGTTCTCCCGGCTGACGGCGTAAGCGCCGCCGGCCGGGCTTCTGCTTTCCTCGCTTACTTCACCTGCGGGTTCACGCAGTTCTTCTCAACCTTGCCGTTCAATGCGTCAATCAGGTTATCTACCGCGCAGGCCGCCATGTTATAGCGGGTCTCGTGGGTGGCGGAACCAATGTGCGGTAGCGCGACCACGTTCGGCAGCGTCAGCAGCGGCGAATCTTTTGCCAGTGGTTCATGTTCAAAGACGTCAAGACCGGCAGCGTGGATCTCACCGGCCTGCAGCGCCGCAATCAGCGCCTGCTCGTCAACGACCGGACCGCGCCCGGCGTTAATGAAGATGGCGGAAGATTTCATTTTGGCAAACTGCGCTTCGCCGAACAGGTGGTGGGTCTCTTCGCTCAGCGGCAGAATGAGGCAGACGAAATCCGCTTCCTGTAACAGGGTATCGAGATCGCAGTAGCGCGCATTGAAGCGCTCTTCCGCCTGTGGATGCTGCCGGCGCGCGTTATACAGAATCGGCATGCCGAAACCGAAGTGGGCGCGCTGCGCCAGCGCCATGCCAATGCGGCCCATGCCGACGATGCCCAGGGTTTTATGGTGTACATCGCAGCCGAACCAGTCCGGCCCGATGCTCTTGGTCCATTCGCCCGCTTTCACGCGTTCAGCGACCTCAACCACCCGACGCGCGGTGCTCAGCACCAGCGCCATCACCGTATCGGCGACGGTTTCGGTCAGCACGGTCGGCGTATGCATCAGCAAAATCTTGCGCGCGTTCAATGCATCGACATCAAAATTGTCGTAGCCGACAGACACGGTAGAGGTCGCACGCAGCTTCGGCATTTTCTCCAGTAACGCGGCGTCAACCTTTTCACTCGAACCCAGTAAACCTTCCGCCTGGGCGAAAGCCTCCGCGTGCTGCGAAACGGTTTCCGGACGCAGGTTTTTCACCTGGGTGACGGAAAAGTGTTCCTCCAGACGGTGTAACAGATCGTCGGGGAGCGTTTTATAGAGAATGACAGACGGCTTCATGCGAATCTCCGTAGCGTAAGTAGTTCAGGCGTGATGAGCGCCAAGCGGAAGTTTTTGATTCTTAGCAGGCTTAACAATTAAAGTAAGCCATACCGAGGCGAAAAGCGCCACACCCATGAAAATGTACGAGGCGGACGGGCTGCCGGTTGCGCCGTTGAGATAGCCGACGAACCACGAACCAAAGAAAGAACCCAGCGCTCCCATACTGTTGATCAGCGCCATCGCGCCGCCGGCGACGTTGCGTGGCAGCATCTCCGGGATAATCGCAAAGAACGGGCCATACGGGGCGTACATGGCCGCGCCAGCGATCACCAGCAGGGTATAAGAGACCCAGAAATGGTTGGCGCCGACGGCCCAGGAGCCGATGAACGCCAGCCCGCCAATGAGCAGCAGCGGCCAGACAAACAGCTTACGGTTCTGCATCTTATCGGAAGCCCAGGAGACGGCAATCATCGCAATCGTTGCCGCCAGATAGGGTACTGAAGAGAGCCAGCCTACTTCGACCATCCCCATGTTTTCGCCGCCGCTGCGGATGATTGACGGCAGCCACAGTACGAAACCGTACACGCCGATGCTCCAGGCGAAATATTGCATACACAGCAGCACCACGTTGCGTGAACGGAAGGCTTCGCCATAGTTACGTACCGCTTTGATGCCCTGCTGTTCGCGCTCCAGTTGTTCCTGCAGCGCCGCTTTTTCACTTTCCGCTAGCCAGTTCACCTGCGACGGTTTGTCTTTCACCAGTACCCACCAGCAGAAGGCCCAAATCACAGCAGGGATCCCTTCAATGATAAACATTTCACGCCAGCCAAAGGCCTGGATCAGATAACCCGATACGACCGACATCCACAGTACGGTGACCGGGTTACCGAGGATCAGGAAAGTGTTAGCGCGTGAACGCTCTGATTTGGTGAACCAGTTACTGATGTAAATCAGCATCGCCGGCATGACCGCCGCTTCCACCACGCCAAGGATAAAGCGGATGGCCGCCAGCGCCGGGATGTTATGCACCACGCCGGTTAGCGAGGCGCAGCCGCCCCACAGGATAAGGCAGATAAAGATAAGTTTACGCACGCTGCGGCGTTCAGCGTAAATCGCTCCTGGGATCTGGAAGAAGAAGTATCCAAGAAAGAAAAGGGCGCCAAGCAGCGATGAGATGCCTTTGGTGATGCCAAGGTCTTCGGTAATGCCCGCGGCCGATGCAAAGCTGAAGTTGGCGCGGTCAAGGTACGCCAGGCTATACGTGATAAACACGATAGGCATGATGTACCACCAACGTTTTGCTGCATTTGTTGAACTGTTCATAGGCTTGCCTCTGTCAATGAGGTGACATACGCCCGCCGGAACGGGCGCTGCTGTGCCGCGCTGCATGTAGGGTACAGGACGGCTGTTTTAGGTGAAAAGATTATTCGCCCAGCGCTTCGCGGGTGGGCAGCCCTTCGCTATCGCCCTGTACCTGAATGGCCAGCGAGCCAATTTTGTTACCGCGGTTCACGGCTTGCGTCAGCGTTTTGCCTTCCAGCAGCGCGCTGATTACGCCAACGGCAAAGCCATCACCCGCGCCGACGGTGTCCACCACGTTGTCGACTTTAATGGCTGCGATGGCGCCCTGTTCGCCGTTGGCGGTCTTGAACCATGCGCCGTCGCAGCCGGTTTTAATCACCACCGCCTTAACGCCGCGCGACAGATAGAAATCAGCGATACCTTCCGGCGTCTGCTGGCCGGTAAGAATCACGCCCTCTTTTAAGCCTGGCAAAACCCAGTCAGCCTGGAAGGCGAGGCGGTTCAGTTTCTCCACCATCTCGGCTTCGCTTTTCCACAGTACCGGGCGCAGGTTTGGATCAAATGAGAGGGTTTTCCCTTCGGCTTTCATCACCCTGGCCGCATGTTCCAGCAATGCATACGAGCTGTCGGACAGCGCGGCGGCGACGCCGCTTAAGTGCAAATGGCGGGCGCTGGTGAAGTAATCAGCGCGGAAATCTTCCGTCGACAGATGGCTGGCAGCCGATCCTTTACGGAAATATTCCACGATGGGATCGGTTCCATTTTCGACTTTAGATTTCATCTGGAAGCCGGTAGCGTAGCGCTCGTCAACGGCCACGCCGCGCGCGTCGATGCCTTCTTTGGCCAGCGAATTCAGCACGAAGCGGCCAAAGCTATCGTTGCCGACGCGGCTCACCCAGCCCACCTTCAGCCCCAGGCGCGCCAGGCCGGTCGCCACGTTCAGTTCAGCGCCGGCGACGCGTTTGATAAAGCGTTCAACCTCCGCCAGTTCGCCGGTTTCGGTGGCGACAAACATCGCCATGGCTTCGCCAATGGTAATGACATCTAAGTTTTCCATGGCTTAATCCTCGCGTAACAGATCAACGTAATGGCGGGTGACGGCGGTCAGGTCTTCGCCGACCAGCGGGAATTCAATACCGCGCGGCGCGTCGGCGGGCAGGTTATCGAGCAGCGCCAGCCAGCGAGCGTCCGCCTGGTCCGGTGGGACGGCGCGATACTTCTCATGATGAGGCTCCGCCGCCTTCACATGAATATAGCTGACAGCGGGGGCGAGATGGCGCGCGGCTTCTTCCGGCGAATCGCCGACCCACAGCCAGTTTCCCATGTCGAAAGTCAGCGTCACCGGCATCTGATGGACCCGGCAGGCGGCTTTGAAGCGCTGCATCGGCGCCAGTTGGCCGCAATCGGTCTGGTCATTTTCCACCACCAGCGCCATGCCGCTGGCGCTCAGAATGTCGCGCAGCGTCTCCAGCTGTTGGTTATGGATGAAATGACCGAGGGAGAGCTTCAGCCACAGAGCGTTGAGGGTTTGCGCTTCTTCAAGTAACGACGGGAGATGGGGATTGAGCTCGCCGTTGTCGGTGAACAGCGCTTGTGGCGCGGAGTAGCAGGCCAGCAGCCCCTGTTTTTCAATGTCGGCCGCCAGCGTCGGCAACTGCTTCAGTTCCGCCGCGCTGAACAGCTCGCGGCGAATTTCCACGCCATCGGCGCCGGAACCGGCGATAAAGGGTAATACGGCGGACTGCCCGCCAAGCGCTTTAACGTGGTCGTTGCCATAAGCGGCGGTGACGACAATGATTTTTCTGGCCATTGAACAAACTCCTGGCGTGGTGGGGCTTAACTCCCTATTACGCTAGATGGTACCGGTTCCAAAGGAAAGGCCAGGATGTTTAATTTATGATCGTCATCACGATGAATCGTTAACGAGACGTTGATCCCCGGACAATAAGCTCGCCGGAGAAGACCCGCTCGCAGATGGGGTCGCTGCCGCCTTCGATACGCCTGACGACCTGTTCGACCGAAGCATAGCCAATCTGCCAGGTTGGCTGTTTGAGGGTGGTAATACCGACGCCCGCCAGCTCCGCCCATTCCAGCTCATCGAAGCCCAGCAGGCCAATATCGCTGCCCCAGATGAGGTCAACGCGCTTCAGTGAACGGGCGACCTGTAACGTCAGGGCGCCATTGGCGGAAATCACCGCTTTGCGCATTCCGCGGTGGCGGGCGTGGAACTGGCGCAGGACGTTATCCATCATGGCGCCGTCGTTGAGCGGCACCTCGGCGTTTTCCGCCACCACGCCAGCATAGCGCTGTAGGGTCGCGCGAAAGGCGTCCAGGCGCTCGCGGCGGGTGTTTACGGAGCCGATTGGCTCGCTTAAAAACAACAGCGCTTCAAAACCCTTTTCCACCAGATGTTCGGTGGCGGTGGTGGCGGCCTGAGTGTTATCCAGCCCCACGACATCACAGGCGAAATCGGGGATTTTACGGTCGATAAGCACCATCGGTAGCGAGGATTGCTGCAGGCGGTTGAGGCCTTCTTCGCGCATGCCGACTGCATTAACCACAATCCCTTCAACCTGATAGCTACGCAGCAGGTCAAGGTAATGCAGCTCCTGATCGACCTCGTTGTTGGTATTACACACCAGCAGGGTGAAGCCTTTTTCGCGGCAGGCGGCTTCAATCCCGCTTAACACGTTCACGGAGTAAGGGTTGGTGATATCGGCGATGATCAGGCCAATCAGGCGGGTACGGCCATGTTTGAGGCCACGGGCCATCAGGCTGGGACGGTAGTTGAGCTCGGCAATCGCTTTTTCAATCCGCGCCAGCAGATCGTCGGAAAGCAGATGCTTTTCGCCGTTGAGATAGCGTGAAATGCTGGTTTTACCGGTCTTCGCGGCTTTCGCCACGTCGCTGATGGTTGCTCGCGCCGCTTTCGCCATGATGGCTTCCTTTGCTGAAAATCTGCCAACACCTTAGCGCGAAAAATAGCGATATCAAGCATTTTGCCCGGCAGGGAGGCTGCCGGGCCGGAAACGAGAAGATTACTGCAGCGGGCTGAGGGTAATTTCCACGCGACGGTTCTGCGCTTTGCCTTCCGCCGTGCTGTTGCTGGCGATCGGGTTCGCCGGGCCCATGCCGGTAGTGCGAATACGGTTGGCCGCTACGCCCTGAGTGATGAGCGCGCTGGCGACGCTGTCGGCACGCTGTTGCGACAGACGCATGTTCAGATCGTTGCTGCCGGTGCTGTCGGTGTAGCCGACGACGTTAACGGCAGTTTTCTCGTACTCTTTCAGTACCATCGCGACGCCGGTCAGGGTGTTGGCGCCTGCAGGTTTCAGGTTGGCGCTGCTGCTGTCAAAGGTGACGTTATTCGGCATGTTGAGCACGATGTTATCGCCATTTCGCGTCACGCTGACTCCGGTTCCCTGCATTTTTTCGCGCAGTTTCGCTTCCTGCACGTCCATGTAGTAACCGATGCCGCCGCCTAGCGCCGCGCCTGCCGCTGCGCCAATCAGCGCGCCTTTGCCGCGGTCATGCTTGGAAGAGGAGAGCGCGCCGACGCCTGCGCCTACTAAGGAGCCGATACCCGCGCCGATGCCGGATTTTCCCGCTTCGCGTTCGCCGGTATAAGGGTTGGTAGTACAACCAGAAATAGCCAGTGTGCCGCTAACGATAGCAGCAATCATGAGTACGCGTTTTTTCATCTTATTTCCTTAATCCTTTTTATTCTTTGCCACCGCAAGCGTGACGGTTGATTATGACGTCCGAATACGGAGAAAATTCCCCGTAGGGTATCTCTTTTTGTAAGTAACATTGAACGGTTGACTAACAAACCGTCACAACACCTGCATTCGCTGACCCAGGAGCCTGCTTTGCCAACTTCATCTGCAACTAAAACCATCTTAACCGCGGCCCACTGGGGGCCAATGCTGGTGGAGACGGATGGTGAAAATGTGATTTCGTCCCGCGGCGCGCTGGACACCCCCTTCGCCAACTCGCTGCAAACGGCGGTGCGCGAACAGGTGCACAGTAAAACTCGCGTTCGCTATCCGATGGTGCGAAAAGGCTATCTCGCCTCGCCTCAACAGCCGCAGGGCGTACGCGGCCAGGATGAATTCGTGCGGGTAAGCTGGGAGCAGGCACTTGATCTGATTGATGCCCAGCATCGACGGATCCGCGAAAGCTACGGCCCGCAGTCGATTTTCGCCGGTTCCTATGGCTGGCGTTCTAACGGCGTGTTGCATAAGGCGGCAACCCTGCTGCAGCGCTATATGAGTCTTGCCGGGGGCTATACCGGACACCTCGGCGATTATTCAACCGGCGCGGCGCAGGCGATCATGCCTTATGTGGTTGGCGGTAATGAAGTTTATCAACAGCAAACCAGCTGGCCGCTTATCCTGGAGCACAGCGAGGTGGTGGTGTTGTGGAGCGCTAATCCGCTGAATACGCTGAAAATCGCCTGGAACGCCTCGGATGAACAGGGGATCCCCTGGTTTGATCGCCTGCGCCAGAGCGGCAAGCGGCTGATCTGCATCGATCCCATGCGATCGGAAAGCGTTGATTTCTTTGGCGAATCGATGGAATGGATCGCGCCACATATGGGCACTGACGTCGCGTTGATGCTGGGGATCGCCCATACCCTGGTAGAGCATGGCTGGCAGGACGATGAATTCCTCGCCCGCTGTACCAGCGGTTATGACATTTTCGCCCGCTATTTGAGTGGTGAAAGCGATGGCGTCGCCAAAACCGCCGAATGGGCGGCGGCAATTTGCGGCGTAGCGGCGGATAAAATCCGCGAACTGGCGAAACTTTTCCACGAAAACACCACCATGCTGATGTCCGGCTGGGGCATGCAGCGCCAGCAGTTTGGCGAGCAAAAACACTGGATGCTGGTGACGCTGGCGGCGATGCTGGGGCAGATTGGCACGCCCGGCGGCGGTTTTGGTCTTTCTTACCACTTTGCCAACGGCGGCAACCCCACGCGCCGCGCCGCAGTGCTGGCCTCCATGCAGGGCAGCGTAGCGGGCGGCGTAGACGCGGTGGAAAAAATCCCGGTTGCCCGCATCGTTGAGGCCCTGGAAAATCCCGGGGCCAGCTATCAGCACAACGGGATGACGCGGCGCTTTCCCGACATCCGCTTTATCTGGTGGGCGGGCGGCGCTAACTTTACCCATCATCAGGATACCAACCGCCTGATTCAGGCCTGGCAGAAGCCGGAGCTGATTGTGATTTCCGAATGCTTCTGGACCGCCGCCGCGCGCCATGCTGATATCGTCTTACCGGCGACCACTTCGTTTGAGCGTAACGATCTGACCATGACCGGCGACTACAGCAATCAGCATCTGGTGCCGATGAAGCGGGTGGTCGCGCCGCGCGATGAAGCGCGCGACGATTTCGATGTTTTTGCCGATCTGAGCGAACGCTGGGAGGCGGGCGGCCGCGAACGCTTCACCGAAGGAAAAAACGATTTGCAATGGCTGGAGACCTTCTACCAGATTGCCGCCCAGCGTGGGGCGCAGCAGCAAGTGACGCTGCCGCCGTTTACCGAATTCTGGCAAGCGAACCAGCTAATTGAAATGCCGGAAAACCCGAATAACGCCCGTTTCTCCCGCTTCGCGGCATTTCGCGCAGACCCGCAGGCTAACCCGTTAAAAACCGCGAGCGGAAAAATTGAAATTCACTCGCCGACCATTGCCGGGTTTGGCTATGCCGATTGTCCGCCGCACCCGATGTGGCTCGAACCTGACGAGTGGCACGGCAACGCCGAGGTGGGTCAGCTGCAGATACTTTCCGCCCATCCGGCGCACCGCCTGCATAGCCAGTTGAACCAGACTTCGCTGCGTGAACGCTATGCCGTCGCCGGGCGCGAACCGCTGACTATCCATCCGCTGGACGCTCAGGCGCGCAATATCGCCGACGGCGATCTGGTGCGGGTGTGGAATTCGCGCGGTCAGGTACTGGCTGGTGCAGTGGTCACGGAAGGCATTCGTCCGGGGGTGATTTGCCTGCATGAAGGCGCGTGGCCGGATATCGACCCCGATGCCGGCATATGCAAAAACGGCGCGGTGAACGTGCTGACGAAAGATATTCCGACCTCGCGTCTGGGCAATGGTTGCGCCGGGAATACGGCGCTGGCATGGCTGGAAAAATACGATGGACCCGCGCTGGCGCTTAGCGCATTTGATCCGCCGGCCAATGCATAATCCAGGTTGGGTGCTGGGTATCGTCCTGCCATGCGCAGTCTTCTATACGGAAACCTTGCGCGTGGTAGAAATTTACCGCCCGCACGTTTTTCTGATAGACCTCCAGGCTTAACCAGTCGTAGTGCTGCTTGACCTCATCAAGCAGCGCGCGGCCGATACCGTGGCGGATCGCTTGCGGGGCGACGAAAAGCGCCCCGACGAAGCGCGAATCCATCACGCTGATAAACCCTTTCAGTGCGTCATTCTCCTGCCACACCCAGGTGGCGGCGGCGGGAAGATAGACATCGCGCACAACTTCCAGGCTTTCCCGCCAGTAGCTTTCAGCAATGAACGGATGCGCGTAAATCGTGCTTTCCAGCCATAACTCGAGTAGCGGGCCGGTCTCCGTGGCATCCCATTTTTGGATCATGCTGGTCTCCCGGGGTAGCAACAGCAAGCGGTCACGTGATCGTTGACTAACCCGCAGGCCTGCATAAATGAATAACAGATAGTGGAGCCGACGAATTTAAAGCCGCGCTTTTTCAACGCTTTAGATAGCGCATCGGAGGCTGGTGTGGTGGTGGGAATTTCGGCGAGCGTCGCCGCATGGGTAATTTGCGGCTGATTATCGACAAACGACCAGACGAAATCGCTGAATGCTTCACCGTTGGCTTCCATGGCGAGAAACGCCCGCGCATTGCCGATGATGGCCTGGATCTTTCCCCGATGGCGGATAATGCCCGCATTCTGTAGCAGGCGCTCGACGTCCGCTTCATCCATGGCCGCTACGCGCACCGGGTCGAACTGGTGAAAGGCCTGACGATAGTTTTCACGTTTTTTCAGAACGGTTATCCACGAGAGCCCCGCCTGTTGGCCTTCGAGGCAGATCATTTCAAACAGCTTTTGCGGCGTTCTCTCGGCGACTCCCCATTCTTTATCGTGATACTGGATATAAAGAGGATCCTGGCTTACCCATCCGCAACGTTGCATGTTTCTCTCCCTTTCGTCAGAAAACTTTTTCATCCGCCTTGACGGCTGAAAGATAAAGATAATAGTTAATACAGGGAAACCACTTCCCATCAACTCTTATACTTCAAGTTGCGTAGAAGTGGGCGGCAGCTCGAATTATTTTGAGTATAAAAACACAGCAACATTGCCGATTCGGCTCTTTTGGAGTCGCATTAATGATAATAAAGAAATGCAATGGCCTCCGGGGTGGGTTGATCCCGGCGTGCATCACTATCTGGATGTCGTGTGTTTCAGGTGCTTATGCCTGGCAACAGGAATATATCGCTAACGATACAAAAAGTAATACGTCCGAACGCTATACATGGGATAGCGATCACCAACCGCGTTATGAAGATATTCTCGCCGAGCGTATGAGAGCGTCAGAAGCGCCCGCAGGGCTGGCGTTAAATCAGGCGCTGTCGCCGCCCGATTTAGGTCACGGCATGAGCGTGGGATGGAACTATTCACTGGCCAGCGGCGTGACCTCCGGGCCGGTTGCCAGCTTGCGTAGCGATCTCAATCCGCCGCCAGCGACGCGTCGCGCGGGCGAAGGTATTTACGTCAACACGCTCGGCTGGCGTATGGATTATCAGCAACTGTGGGGCGTGCATCCATGGGCGCAGGTAAGCTATAACCAGTCTATTTCTGTCGATAACAATGCGTCGATTAGCCGCGGAAAAGACGGTAGCTGGGGCGATGTCACGTTGGGCGCCGATATGCCGCTGGGTTCGCATCTGGCGGCATGGGCCACGCTTTCGCAGGCAGATAATGTACCATCGGGTGAAAATACGCTGTATCTGATGGGCGTCAGCGCCAATTTCTGACCTATTTTGTTATGCATTTGAAACATCGCCGTTACTGTTAAATCTCAGTAATGGCGCGTTTTTGTGAGATAGCGCACACTAACTTTTTGACGGAAATTTTGGGAATGAATGTTTTGCAATGCCATTCATTCCGCCATAAATGCATTTCATTCCTCGTTGATGGCAGTTCATGCCTTTTTTCCCCATCGGATATGGGGGGTTGGTTATTGTGGCGGCAGTTAATCCTTCAGGACATCTGCTATGAACGCTGCAAACACTCAATATACCCGCTGGCTTACGCTGATTGGCACGATCATTACGCAATTCGCGCTGGGATCGGTTTATACATGGAGTTTGTTTAATAGTTCTCTGGCCAGCAAACTGGACGAGCCAGTAAGCCAGGTGGCATTTTCCTTCGGCCTGTTAAGTCTTGGGCTGGCGTTATCCTCTTCCGTTGCCGGTAAATTGCAGGAACGCTTTGGCGTGAAACGCGTCACCATGGCATCCGGCATCCTTCTTGGCGTCGGTTTTTTCCTTACTGCCCATGCTAACAGCCTGATGATGCTGTGGCTGAGCGCCGGTCTGCTGGTCGGTTTGGCGGACGGCGCGGGCTATTTACTGACGTTATCTAACTGCGTGAAGTGGTTCCCGGAGCGTAAAGGTCTGATTTCCGCCTTCTCGATTGGCGCTTATGGCCTTGGCAGCCTCGGTTTTAAATTTATCGATAGCCACCTGTTGGCGACGGTCGGGCTGGAAAAAACCTTTGTTATCTGGGGCGCTATCGTGCTGGTGATGATTGTCTTTGGCGCGATGCTGATGAAAGATGCGCCGAATCATCCCGCGACCACTACCGCTAACGGCGTCGTCGAAAATGATTTCACCCTTGCTGAATCCATGCGTAAACCGCAGTACTGGATGCTGGCGGTGATGTTCCTGACGGCCTGCATGAGCGGCCTGTATGTGATTGGTGTAGCGAAAGATATCGCGCAGGGCATGGTGCACCTCGACGTGGCGACGGCGGCGAATGCGGTTACCGTGATTTCTATCGCCAACCTGAGCGGCCGCCTGGTACTGGGCATCCTGTCCGACAAGATCTCCCGTATCCGCGTGATAACCATCGGTCAGGTGGTGTCCCTGGTCGGTATGGCGGCCCTGCTGTTCGCGCCACTGAATGCGATGACCTTCTTTGCGGCGATTGCCTGCGTGGCCTTTAACTTCGGCGGCACTATTACCGTCTTCCCGTCGCTGGTAAGCGAGTTCTTTGGCCTCAATAACCTGGCGAAAAACTATGGTGTAATTTATCTTGGCTTCGGTATCGGTAGTATTTGCGGTTCGCTGATTGCCTCCGTGTTCGGCGGCTTCTATGTCACCTTCTGCGTCATCTTCGCTCTGCTGATTTTGTCGCTGGCGCTCTCCACGACTATTCGTCAGCCGAAAAGCGAAATTTACCACCAGGCCCACGCCTGATAGCGTCGCCCTTCCTAAGCTAATAATGCCTTACCAGCCAGATATTTTGTAAATATCTGGCTGAATCACATTCCTCGCGGATACTTTTCCCATTTGCTGTGGTCTACTTAGCGCGCTTTGTAGAGGTTTCCGATAACCAACCCAGACGCACTTTATTAATCTTCCTGTTTATATCGTTTTATTCAGGGCGGTTTCATCTCTTCGTTTCCCAGGTTTGCTTGCATGAAATACATTAAAACGATGTCGCAGCAGAAGCTAAGCTTTTGGCTTGCGCTGTACATCGGCTGGTTTATGAACGCCGCGGTGTTTTTCCGTCGTTTCGATGGTTACGCTCAAGAGTTTACCGTCTGGAAAGGGTTGTCCGGAGCGGTGGAACTAGTGGCGACGGTGCTGGTCACCTTCTTCCTGCTGCGTTTGCTCTCGTTATTTGGTCGTCGAGTCTGGCGCATCTTAGCCACGCTGGTGGTGCTGTTTTCCGCAGGGGCAAGTTATTACATGACTTTCCTTAATGTGGTCATTGGCTACGGCATTATCGCTTCGGTGATGACTACCGATATTGACCTGTCGAAAGAGGTTATCGGCTGGCATCTGATCTTGTGGCTGGCGGTTGTTAGTGCGTTGCCGCTGCTGCTTATCTGGAGCAACCGCTGTCGTAAGACGCTGCTGCAACAGGTTAAAACGCCGGGGCAGCGGGCGAAAAATATCCTGATAGTCGTGCTGGCCGGGCTGATGGTCTGGGGGCCAATTCGCCTGCTGGAAGTCCGTCAGAAGAATGTTGAGCGCAATTCAGAAGTCGATATGCCAAGCTACGGCGGCGTGATTGCCAACTCGTATCTGCCTTCTAACTGGCTGTCGGCGCTCGGGCTGTACGCCTGGGCGCAGGTGGATGAATCGTCTGATAATAAGTCGCTGATTAATCCAGCGAAAAAATTTACCTATGTGGCGCCACAGGATCTTGATGATACGTACGTGGTGTTTATTATCGGCGAGACCACCCGCTGGGATCATATGGGTATACTCGGCTATAACCGTAATACCACGCCGAAGCTGGCGCAGGAGAAGAATCTTGTCGCCTTCCGCGGCACCTCTTGCGATACCGCCACCAAACTGTCGTTGCGCTGTATGTTCGTGCGTGAGGGCGGAGCGGATGATAATCCGCAGCGGACGCTGAAAGAGCAGAATGTGTTTGCCGTACTGCATCAACTGGGCTTCGCCGGTGACCTGTACGCGATGCAGAGCGAGATGTGGTTCTACAGCAATACGATGGCCAACAATATCGCCTATCGCGAGCAGATCGGCGCCGAGCCGCACAACCGCGGCAAGAACGTGGATGATATGCTGCTGGTCGATGAAATGAAGCGCGGCATGGAGCAAAACCCGAGCGGCAAGCGTTTGATCATTCTCCATACCAAGGGGTCGCATTTTAACTATACCCAGCGATATCCACGCAGCTTTGCGCAGTGGAAACCAGAATGTGTGGGCGTGGACAGCAAATGTTCGAAGGCCGAGTTGATTAATTCCTACGATAACAGCGTCACTTATGTGGATCACTTTATCGTCAGCGTGCTGGACCAACTGCGGGATAAAAAGGCTATCGTGTTCTACGCCGCCGATCACGGCGAGTCGATTAATGAACACGAACATCTGCATGGCACGCCGCGTATGATGGCGCCGCCGGAGCAGTTCCGCGTGCCGATGATGGTCTGGATGTCGGATAAGTATCTGGCGAATCCGGATCACGCCGCCTCCTTTGCGCGCCTCAAGCAGCAGGCGGCAATGAAGGTTCCGCACCGTCACGTTGAGCTGTATGACACCATTATGGGTTGTCTTGGTTATACCTCGCCGGATGGTGGAATTAATGAGAACAACAACTGGTGTCGCATGCCGGCAGCGGCGAAAGCGGCGAAGGAATAACAGTAGTGGCGAGATTCTCGCCGCTTGATTGATTTTTTGCTAATAAGGCATTGACGGGGGGGCATCCCAGCAGTAAGATGCGCCCCGCATTCGGTGATTGGCGCAGCCTGGTAGCGCACTTCGTTCGGGACGAAGGGGTCGGAGGTTCGAATCCTCTATCACCGACCAAATTCGAAAAGCCTGCTCAATGAGCAGGCTTTTTTGCATCTGCGGCCCGAAGAGGATGAGAACCTCCGGGGGGAGGTTCGACTCGAGCGCTTCCCTGATTGCGGCGCAAGCGCCTTATCAGGGCTACTTCCGTACAGCGCTTGGCGAACCCGGTAGCCCGGCTCAGCGCAGCGCAAGCCGGGGCGAAAACCCCGCCATAATCACAAAAATCGCATTTCCCCGCGTATCTCGCCAGCTGTTCGCTGTTTTGTGACATCTTCCATTGCATTTTTTTATCGATGAACAGATCTTTTTTCGCGAAGCTTATGGCTAACTACAGCATTTTCCGCTGTGCGTTTTAACGTTCGCGCTATTAATCGCTCACATAATGGTCACATAGGAAGAAATTTTCACCATTTTTAAGAATTGTTTATCACCAGATGTTGCAAACTATTAAGGGGTTTATTCTGGCTTATGGCCGCTAGCATAAATTTCTCTGCTGAAAATAGCGCCACCAAGTTTTTTTAATCTTTGCCCACCGATTCTCACCCCTGACGCAAAACCCGGTTAGCTGTATTGACGTTTAACCATTCTGTTGACAGATTGTACGGCATGAGGGGCATTTCATGGAGAATCCGTACTGCAACTCAGTCGTTTTAGCGAACGGAATCCCCATCTCTCTCAACGCCTTCGGGCACCACCGACCAGACCGGGTAAAAAATAAATAAAGGTCTGGCGGCTATATGCAAACAACATCACAGTTTTGGAGCAGAATAATGAGTATTTCCTTGAAAAAGTCAGGGATGCTGAAGCTTGGTCTGAGCCTGGTCGCCATGACCGTTGCCGCAAGCGTACAAGCTAAAACCCTGGTTTATTGTTCTGAAGGTTCGCCGGAAGGCTTTAACCCACAGCTCTTCACCTCGGGTACCACCTATGACGCCAGTTCGGTGCCTATTTATAACCGTCTGGTTGAATTCAAAACCGGTACGACTGAAGTTATTCCTGGTCTTGCTGAGAAGTGGGATGTCAGCGAGGACGGTAAAACCTATACCTTCCACCTGCGTAAAGGTGTGAAGTGGCAGGATAATAAAGACTTTAAACCAACGCGCGAGCTGAATGCCGACGACGTGGTGTTCTCCTTCGACCGCCAGAAAAATGACAAAAATCCGTACCATAAAGTCTCTGGCGGCAGCTATGAGTACTTCGAAGGGATGGGCCTGCAGGACCTGATTAGCGAAGTGAAGAAAGTGGACGATAATACCGTCCAGTTCGTGCTGACTCGCCCGGAAGCGCCGTTCCTCGCTGACCTGGCGATGGACTTTGCTTCTATCCTGTCGAAAGAGTATGCCGACAACATGCTGAAAGCCGGCACGCCGGAAAAAGTAGACCTTAACCCAATCGGCACCGGCCCATTCCAGCTGCTGCAGTACCAAAAAGACTCGCGCATTCTGTATAAAGCCTTCCCGGGCTACTGGGGCACCAAGCCGCAGATCGATCGTCTGGTCTTCTCCATCACTCCGGACGCTTCCGTACGCTACGCCAAGCTGCAGAAAAACGAGTGCCAGGTGATGCCGTATCCGAACCCGGCTGACATCGCGCGCATGAAGGAAGATAAAAACATCAACCTGCTGGAACAGCCGGGTCTGAACGTGGGTTATCTCTCCTTCAACACCGAGAAAAAACCGCTGGATAACGTCAAAGTTCGCCAGGCGCTGACCTACGCGGTGAACAAAGAAGCGATCATCAAAGCCGTTTATCAGGGCGCCGGCCAGTCGGCGAAGAACCTGATCCCGCCGACCATGTGGGGCTATAACGATGATGTTAAAGACTACACCTACGATCCTGAGAAGGCGAAGCAGCTGCTGAAAGAAGCGGGCATGGAAAAAGGCTTCACCATCGACCTGTGGGCAATGCCGGTACAGCGTCCGTATAACCCGAACGCGCGCCGTATGGCTGAAATGATCCAGGCCGACTGGGCGAAAGTCGGCGTACAGGCCAAGATAGTCACCTACGAGTGGGGCGAGTATCTGAAACGCGCGAAAGCGGGCGAGCATCAGACCGTGATGATGGGCTGGACCGGCGACAACGGGGATCCGGATAACTTCTTTGCGACCCTGTTCAGCTGCGCTGCGGCGAAAGACGGCTCTAACTACTCTCGCTGGTGCTACAAGCCGTTTGAAGACCTCATTCAACCGGCACGCGCCACCGACGACCACAACAAGCGTATTGAACTGTACAAACAGGCTCAGGTAGTGATGCATGACCAGGCTCCGGCGCTGATCATTGCTCACTCCACCGTTTACGAGCCAGTGCGTAAAGAAGTCAAAGGCTATGTGGTTGATCCGCTTGGCAAACACCACTTCGATAACGTCTCTGTCGAATAATAAGCACGATGCCTGACCCCCTCTCCCCGCGCGGGAGAGGCGGGGGGCGTATTCCCGCTATTCGGGGAGTACTTTTGTGAGCAATACAGACGCCTTGTCACCAGGCCTGGCGTCACTATAGAGAATCCGGGTTATGTTGCAGTTTATTCTCCGACGTTTGGGACTCGTCATCCCGACATTTATCGGTATTACCCTTCTCACCTTTGCTTTCGTTCATATGATCCCCGGTGATCCGGTGATGATTATGGCGGGCGAACGTGGTATTTCCCCTGAACGTCACGCGCAGCTGCTGGCCGAAATGGGCCTTGATAAGCCGCTGTGGCAGCAATATGCCCATTACATTTGGGGCGTACTGCACGGTGATTTAGGGATCTCGCTGAAAAGCCGAATTCCCGTGTGGCAAGAGTTTGTGCCTCGCTTCAAGGCCACCCTCGAACTGGGCGTCTGCGCGATGATTTTCGCCGTCGCCGTCGGTATTCCGGTGGGCGTGCTGGCTGCGGTAAAACGCGGCTCCATCTTTGACCACACTGCCGTGGGGCTGGCGCTGACCGGCTACTCGATGCCTATCTTCTGGTGGGGCATGATGCTGATTATGCTGGTTTCGGTGCAGCTGAATCTGACGCCGGTCTCCGGGCGTATCAGCGATACGGTATTCCTTGACGATACCCTGCCGCTGACCGGTTTTATGCTGATTGACACCGCCATCTGGGGCGAGCAGGGCGACTTTATTGATGCCTTAATGCATATGATCCTTCCCGCCATCGTGCTGGGTACGATTCCGCTGGCGGTGATCGTGCGTATGACCCGCTCATCGATGCTGGAAGTGCTTGGCGAGGATTACATCCGTACCGCACGCGCTAAGGGGTTGACCCGCATGCGGGTGATTGTCATCCATGCGCTACGCAACGCGATGCTGCCGGTGGTGACGGTGATTGGTCTCCAGGTGGGCACGCTGCTGGCGGGCGCCATTCTGACCGAAACCATTTTTTCGTGGCCAGGTTTAGGCCGCTGGCTTATCGATGCGCTACAGCGCCGCGATTATCCAGTTGTGCAGGGCGGGGTTCTGCTGGTGGCGACGATGATTATTCTCGTCAACCTGCTAGTCGACCTGCTGTACGGCGTGGTGAACCCGCGTATCCGGCATAAGAAGTAAGGGGCCATCATGTCACAAATTACAGAAAATAAAGTTGTCGCCGCACCGGTGCCAATGACCCCGCTGCAGGAGTTCTGGCACTATTTCAAACGCAATAAGGGTGCCGTCGTCGGGTTGGTGTATGTGGCGGTGATGATTATCATTGCGGTATTTGCCAACTTTCTCGCCCCTTATAACCCGGCGGATCAGTTCCGTGATTCGCTGCTGGCGCCGCCGTTCTGGCAGGATGGCGGCAGCCTGGCGCATCTGCTTGGCACCGATGACGTGGGTCGCGATATTCTCTCACGCCTGATGTACGGCGCGCGCCTGTCGCTGCTGGTAGGCTGTCTGGTGGTAGTACTGTCGCTGATCCTCGGCGTGGTGCTGGGGCTGATTGCTGGCTATTTCGGCGGGGTGGTGGACTCCGTCATCATGCGCGTGGTCGATATCATGCTGGCGCTGCCGAGCCTGCTGCTGGCGTTGGTGCTGGTGGCTATCTTCGGGCCGTCAATCGTTAATGCTTCGCTGGCGCTCACCTTCGTTGCCCTACCGCACTATGTGCGTCTGACGCGCGCGGCGGTGCTGGTGGAAGTGCACCGCGATTACGTTACCGCTTCCCGCGTGGCGGGCGCCGGCGCGATGCGCCAGATGTTCGTTAATATTCTCCCTAACTGTCTTGCGCCGCTGATTGTTCAGGCGTCGCTGGGCTTCTCTAACGCCATTCTCGACATGGCAGCGCTGGGGTTCCTCGGTATGGGCGCGCAGCCGCCGACGCCTGAGTGGGGCACCATGCTTTCCGACGTATTGCAGTTCGCGCAAAGCGCCTGGTGGGTAGTGACCTTCCCGGGTGTGGCGATCCTGCTGACGGTGCTGGCATTTAACCTGATGGGTGACGGTCTGCGTGACGCGCTCGATCCCAAACTGAAGCAGTAAGAGGTTCGAGATGGCGTTATTAAATGTAGATAAGTTATCGGTGCATTTCGGCGATGAGAATGCGCCGTTCCGCGCCGTAGACCGCATCAGCTATAGCGTGAAGCAGGGCGAAGTGGTCGGCATCGTGGGGGAATCGGGTTCCGGTAAGTCGGTGAGCTCGCTGGCGATTATGGGGCTGATTGATTACCCCGGCCGGGTGATGGCGGACAAACTGGAATTTAACGGCCGCGATTTGCAGCGAATTTCGGAAAAAGAGCGGCGCCAGCTGGTGGGGGCGGAAGTGGCGATGATCTTCCAGGATCCGATGACCAGCCTCAACCCGTGCTTTACCGTCGGCTACCAGATTATGGAAGCGATTAAGGTCCATCAGGGCGGCAATAAGCAAACCCGCCGCCAGCGGGCGATCGACCTGCTGAACCTGGTGGGTATTCCTGACCCGGCCTCGCGGCTGGACGTTTATCCGCACCAGCTTTCCGGCGGGATGAGCCAGCGCGTGATGATCGCGATGGCTATCGCCTGCCGGCCAAAACTGCTGATTGCCGATGAACCGACCACCGCGCTGGATGTGACCATTCAGGCGCAGATTATCGAACTGCTGCTGGAGTTGCAGCAGCAAGAGAATATGGCGCTGGTGCTGATTACCCACGATCTGGCGCTGGTGGCGGAAGCCGCGCATAAAATTATCGTCATGTACGCGGGTCAGGTGGTGGAGACCGGTGATGCGAAAGATATCTTCCGCGCGCCGCGTCATCCTTACACCCAGGCGTTGCTGCGGGCGCTGCCGGAGTTTGCCCAGGATAAGGCGCGTCTGGCCTCGTTACCGGGTGTCGTTCCGGGGAAATACGATCGTCCGAATGGTTGCCTGCTGAACCCGCGCTGCCCCTATGCCACGGATAAATGCCGTAGCGAAGAGCCCGCGCTCGCGGACCTCGACGGCGGCCGTCAGTCTAAATGTCACTACCCACTCGATGATGCCGGGAGGCCTGGATTATGAGTACGCAAAAGGTCGCCATGCAACAACCGCTGTTGCAGGCCATTGACCTGAAAAAACACTATCCGGTGAAGAAGGGGCTGTTCGCTCCGGAACGGCTGGTGAAAGCGCTGGATGGCGTCTCCTTTACCCTTGAACGCGGTAAAACGCTGGCGGTGGTGGGAGAGTCGGGCTGCGGTAAATCGACGCTGGGTCGTTTGCTGACGATGATTGAAATTCCCACTGGCGGCGAGTTGTATTATCAGGGGCAGGATCTGCTCAAGCACGACCCGCAGGCGCAAAAGCTGCGGCGGCAAAAAATCCAGATTGTGTTCCAGAACCCATATGGTTCGCTGAACCCACGTAAAAAAGTGGGGCAGATTCTGGAAGAGCCGCTGTTGATTAACAGTAGCCTGAGCAAAGAGCAGCGGCGTGAAAAGGCGCTAGCGATGATGGCGAAGGTGGGCCTGAAAACGGAGCATTACGATCGCTATCCGCATATGTTCTCCGGCGGTCAGCGCCAGCGTATCGCCATTGCCCGCGGGCTGATGCTGGATCCGGATGTGGTGATTGCCGATGAGCCGGTCTCCGCGTTGGATGTTTCGGTACGCGCCCAGGTGCTGAACCTGATGATGGATTTGCAGCAGGATTTAGGGCTGTCCTACGTGTTTATCTCCCACGACCTCTCGGTCGTCGAGCACATCGCTGATGAAGTCATGGTGATGTATCTTGGCCGCTGCGTAGAGAAGGGGACCAAGGATCAGATCTTTAATAACCCGCGTCATCCGTATACTCAGGCGCTGCTGTCGGCGACGCCGCGACTGAACCCGGACGATCGGCGCGAGCGCATCAAGCTGACCGGCGAACTGCCGAGCCCGCTGAATCCGCCGCCGGGCTGCGCCTTTAATGCGCGCTGCCGCCGACGCTTTGGCCCATGCACCCAGCTTCAACCGCAGCTTAAGGATTACGGCGGCCAACTGGTGGCCTGCTTTGCCGTTGATCAGGATGAGAATCCGGAGAAAGCGCGAGCGTGATGGTAGGCGGGTTGTCGCGTGATGATTTCTGCGGGGGAGGGCTGGAATGCGCCTCGCAGATTGCCAAAGGGCGTGGTGAAGGCGATAACATGGAGCAGTAGAATCGACGCCAAGCCGGGTTCGCCCGGTGAGGCGCAATGTTGCGGGGGCTTGAACCCCGGCGGCATAGATAAGTTGCTGGAAAGAGAAAACCCTCGCACGTTGCTGGTGTTAACCAGGCAACTGAACGAGGGCTATCGACAACTCCAGACAAGTTAAAGATAGCCGCGAACGGTTGCCATTGCAATACAGGCGGCTCTATGACGCTCACACAGTTGGGTCTGATCTTATGGGACGATCTGGCGGCGCCGATAATCGCTGGCATTGTGGTCAGTATTATCGTCAGCTGGATGCATAACCAGAAGTGACGGACCGGCGGGCGTGAGTCTGCTGCGTTGGCAATTTGCGCCCGAACAGGCCGCAGGAATTCTCCTGCGGCCTTTTTCGTTTTTCCTGGCGGCACGCAGAATGTGGTTGGTTGCTGGAATGCGCCTCGCAGATTGCTAAAGGGCGTGGTGAAGGCGATAACACGGAGCAGTAGAATCGACGCCAAGCTGGGTTCGCCCGGTGAGGCGCAATGTTGCGGGGGCTTGAACCCCGGCGGCATAGATAAGTTGCTGGAAAGAGAAAACCCTCGCACGTTGCTGGTGTTAACCAGGCAACTGAACGAGGGCTATCACTAACTCCAGACAAGTTAAAGATAGCCGCGAACGGTTGCCATTGCAATACAGGCGGCTCTATGACGCTCACACAGTTGGGTCTGATCTTATGGGACGATCTGGCGGCGCCGATAATTGCTGGCATCGTGGTCAGCATTATCGTCAGCTGGATGCATAACCAGAAGTGACGGACCGGCGGGCGTGAGTCTGCTGCGTTGGCAATTTGCGCCCGAACAGGCCGCAGGAATCCTCCTGCGGCCTTTTTCGTCTTTACTGCGGATATGGCACCCAACTGCCGCCGTTGAGCTGCACGTAGGGTTTGCCTTGATACTGAATGACAATAGCGTTGGAGTTTTCCGATACCGCCGCGGTCTGCGGCAGGTTAGCGGTGTACTGCTGCCAGTTGACGTTATCTTCGGTAAACATCTTGCCGTCCAGGGCGCGCACCACCAGTTCAGAAACCGCGAGGTAGCTGGAAGGCTGAGTGATTTCCACCGCAGCGCCCTGGTGCGGCGCCTTCATGCCGAAGAATTTCACCGCCGCAGGGACGTTGGTAATCGATGGGCTTGGGATATCGCGCAGCCCGGAAACCTGCATCTTATCCCCCTTCAGCGCGGCGCCGTGTTCCGGCACCACCACCACCATCACTTTACGCCCCGATTTTTCCAGTTCGGTGAAGAAGGCGTCCAGCTCATCAAAGAATTTCTGCGCGCGAGCTTTATAGTCGGCTGTTTTGCTTTGGCCGGGATAATGGTTGCCATCGTGCAGCGGCAGCGTGTTGTAGAAGGTCGCGGTACGCGGCGTGTTGAGCTTCTCGGTAGACTGTAGCCAGCGATCGAGCGTCGCCTGGTCGTCGTAAACAGGCGATCCGTCGAAGCCTTGCAGGATAACCGGCAAACCGCTCTGATCCATCAATGGACTTTGCATGCCGCCGAGTGAGCGAACCTCTTTGAGGAAGTCGCCGAATACGCCGTTATGCCCCAGCATCAGCTGTTGGGTAAAGCCCAGTTTCGCCAGATTTTCGAACAGATAGCACTCGCTGCCCGATGGCTGATACAGGTTGCTATGAGATAGCTGGCCGCAGCTGGCGCGCAGCAGGCGAACCGCTGCCGGGCCGCTGTAGGAGGTCGCGGAGTTGAAGTTTTTGAAGACAATATCGAAATGTTTCCACAGCGGGTGATCCATCAGCCCGGCAGCCTCGATGTCCGACCATGACAGGGAGCAGATGTTGATCACCAGCAGATCAAACGGCTGCGCATCCTCCGGAAGCTGAGCGGGGAATGACGTTTTTCTTTTCTGTTCAGAAGCATAGAAAGTTTTCAGCCAGTTGCTGAGGTTAGCCGAGGTTGGCGGTTCGGTCTGCGGCGGGATATCGCCGCTGGCGGCAGCGCTGGTGGATGCCGCGGCTGTTGTGGTTCCACCGGTTGTTGCCGCCGGCGTGGCCGCTGCCGTGGTCGGCTGACCGGCAGGCCATAAGGTGAAGGAGGGCAGCAGCGGGCTGATAACCAGCCAGACCATGATAGCCGAAACAAATACGGTAACGCGTAGCCACTGGCTGATGAATAGCCACAGCACCAGCAGCACAAAGAAGGCGCCGACCATATTCCAGTTAATAAAGCGGGTGATCAGATCCCAGATGTAATCGGCGCTGAAACCGGCAATTTGCGAACCCTGGCTCATGATGCTTTCCGGACCCGGTAACCAGGTATCATGCCAGAACAGGGCAAAGCCGAGCGGAATCGCTATCCAGTGGCGTACCCGGTGCAGTTTTTCTCGGGGGATCGGCACCAGCAGAAAGGCGAGGAACACCAGGTTAAGCATCGGATGGAAGTTCAGGTACCCCGCCCACAGCAGGGCAAACTTCACCAGAAAATAGAAGTTCCAGCCAGACAGGCCGCGCCAGTACTGCCATAGCGGAAGCGGCGTAGCGGTAGTTTTTGCTTTGGTCATTTTTTCAGTTTGCCCTGCCTGGTCGCATTATCCCGGCGCAGCACGCCGGCTGGTTTCACATAACGGGGTTTAAAGAACATCAAACGCAAAGTCGTGCGAATACGGCGCTGATAATGGCGCGTTAGATATCCCAGTGGGAAAAACAGCAGGGCGCACAATACGATCAGCTGAATGATATCGGCGATAGACATCATGACCGCGGTTCTCCGTCGGTGGAGAGCCGCCAGGGTTCCGGGATTCGCCGCCACTGGCGCCCATCGTGCTTAACGTTAAGGGCTTCGTTTTTGCCTATGGTAATTGGCAGCGGCGTGTTCCAGTTGTCCGGGGAGAGGCCCCGCATCAACAGGATTTCCGCTGAAATTTGCTTGTCTTCAAACCAAATCATACGGTTAGAGAAAATGTCTCCGGTCGGTAATGGGAAGATATGGTTTAATGCGGTGTCGAGGTCATTTACCCGGCAAAACGATAAGAACAGCACTAATCGATTATTACCGATCGTCACGATATCGCCCATGCGGTTAGGTTTACACAGGGTTAATGCCTGTTCAACGCGTAGCCCCGGCGCAGGGCGTAACGCCACCATCACCCCTTTGCTATCCGGTGGCAGCAGCGTGTTGGCCATGATATTGCCGACCGCTTCACAGAAGGCGTCCCACTTTTGATAGCCGCGAAGTTTAAGCGGCCGGCTCCAGGTCAACAGCGTGTTGAAGTCTTCCGGAACGTGGCGAGTAAATTTCTGCTTTTGCACGCTTTCAATGAGCGTCAGGCAGCGTGAAAGCCCGGCGCTGCAGGGGATCACCATGTTGGCGCCGCTGCTTAGCAGCAAGCGTTCATCGGTGGCGCGCAGGCTCGGCGTTTGTTCACGTACCACGATTTTTAGGGCGCTGCCGCGCTGGCGACGCAGGGTATGGATATAGCGGCCGAGCTGCTCTATTTGTTCGTTCTGGGTGATGGAAAATAGCAGGGTGGCCGCTTGCGCGGTACGACCGGCTTCAAAGACGGCATCATTGGTTTCGAACAGCGTCCAGTATTCGGAAAGCGCGGGGGCCCCTTCCAGCACGCGCAAATTACTGAGGACGATTTTTTCGTCGCTGCGCGGCTGTACCACCGCTTCTTCGTTTTGCGCCAGTCGCCAGCCCTCATCATCGTGTAAAATAACCAACTGTTGCTGCGCGCTAATACCTTTCTCACTGCCCCACCATGCGATATCAAATAGATGGCTATCGCCCTGATAACGAATGCTCGCCAGCCCGGAAAGGGCTCGATACTGGCGTAATAACGGGGAAAGTTGTTTGTCGGTATCGTTAGCAGAATTAAGTATCATAAGAGAGCAGTTATGGTATTTGGCCCATCGATTCGATTTTTCTACCCAACGGAGTAATTCTTCTGTTTTTATATTTTGCCAGGAATTTTCTGTACATAGCAGAATAAATAAATAATTGCCAGGTTCCATCGAACAAAGTAGGTCGCGGTGCAACTCCCTCAGGCCTTCCGGGCGATCGGGCATGGTGAATAATGCGATTTTATTAGGGCCGCGATCTTTTTTTAATGACATGACTTCTTTAGGGTTTTTGCCCATCACTACGGCGGCGACTTTGCTGTCCTGCGCCTGGCTTTCCAGCGTTTGATTCATCAGGCTGACGGCGTCGGCATAGCGGTCGACATTAAGCCACCACACCCCGCCAACGGGCATATGGCATACTTCGTCCCATAACGATGAAATACCCAACGTATATACAATATCCACGATGTCCCTCGCGCGCCCTATTTACAATGATTAGTTTACTAGCGAAAGCGTGAGAGTAAACCTAACATTGAAATTAAAGGACATCAGTTTTAGCATGTACACGTAATTTTAGGGATGAGCGGTTTACACTTCCTGGTTTTATAATGTGTTTTTCGAATGGACAGAGAAATGCCGGAAAAAGACCCTGCGGTACCTGGCGATGCGACGCTGGGATATACCTTCCAAAATGATTTCCTGGCATTAAGCCGGGCATTTTCCCTGCCGGATATTGATTACCACGATATTTCCCGACGCGAACAGCTCGCCGCGGCGTTGCAACGCTGGCCGCTGTTGGCCGAATTAGCAGAGAAAAAGTAAGGAAGCCGTCGATGGCGATTCTGGGATTACAAGGCATACGCGGCGGCGTAGGCACCACCTCCATTACCGCCGCACTGGCCTGGGCGCTACAGCTGCTCGGCGAAACGGTGCTGGTGGTCGATGCCAGCCCGGACAATATGCTGCGCTTTTTTTTCAACGTTGATTTCGACCATCACAACGGCTGGGCGCGCTCGTTGATTGACGGTCGCGACTGGCGCGACGCCGGACTGCGCTACACCGCGCATATCGATCTTCTGCCGTTTGGCCGCCTGACCCCCGGCGAACGCGAGCACGTTGATAAACTGAGTCCGACCCTGGAACCCATCGCAGCGCAAATCAAATTGCTCGATCAGCAGGGGAGCCACCGCTGGCTGCTGCTTGATATTCCGGAAGGCTACTCTCCGCTTACCCGCGAACTGCTGAGCGTCTGCGATCGTGCGCTGCAGGTTGTGCACCCCGACGGTAACAGTCATATACGTCTGCATCAGCAGGCGCTGCCTGCCAACGCGGATATTTTGATTAACGACCTGCGCGTCGGCAGCCAGCTGCAGGAAGATCTCTATCAACTGTGGCTGGAAAGCCAGCGGCGTATTTTGCCGGTCACGATTCACCGCGATGAAGCGATGGCGGAGTGTCTGGCGGCGAAACAGCCTCTTGGCGAATACCGCCAGGATTCGCTGGCGGCGGAAGAGGTGCTGACGCTGGCCAACTGGTGCCTGCTGCACTATGCCAGGGAGGGGGCGGCATGATCCGCCTGAGTACGTTGCTGCTGGCGCCGCCGGTGGGCGAGCGCTTGAGTGAACGTTATGATGACTATCGTCAGCATGGCGCGTCGGTGCTTTCGGCTTTTCTCGGTTGCCTGTGGGCGTCGCTGGCGTGGGCATTCATGCCGCTTGAGACGCCGCGCTGGCAAGCTATTCGCGAACACCATGGCGACTATTTTCCGCATATTAATCCGCATCGCCCACGCCCGTTAGATCCGCTGCGCTATTTGCTGCAGTCGCTCTGGCTGCTGGCGACCCGGGTGCCGGAAGCGGATAAAAAAATAAACTGGCGCTCGCTGGCGGCGCTGGAAGGGGTTCACGGGCGCTACGCGCAGTGGCTGGAAAAATTACCGGAGAAGGTCAACACCCGTACCGGCCACCTCGATAAGCAAAAAGAGCTTGAACATCTGCATCCGCAGCTGCGGCGGCTGGTGCTTGGCACCATTACCTTCTTCTCGCTGATTCTGGCGCTGTTGTGTATCACCCAGCCGTTTAACCCGCTGTCGCAGTTTATCTTCCTGCTGTTACTGTGGGGCGTTGCGCTGCTGGTGCGGCGTATTCCGGGGCGTTTCTCTGCCCTGATGTTGATCGTGTTGTCATTGACCGTTTCTTGTCGCTATATCTGGTGGCGCTATACCTCCACGCTGAACTGGAATGATCCGGTCAGTCTGGTGTGCGGGCTGATTTTGCTGTTTGCCGAAACCTACGCCTGGATTGTGCTGGTACTGGGCTATTTCCAGGTGGTGTGGCCGCTGAATCGCCAGCCGGTGCCGCTACCGGAAGATATGAACGTATGGCCGACGGTGGATATCTTCGTCCCGACCTACAACGAAGACCTCAGCGTGGTGAAAAATACCATCTACGCTTCGCAGGGTATCGACTGGCCGAAGGATAAGCTCAATATCTGGATCCTTGATGACGGTGGTCGCGAAGAGTTTCGCCAGTTCGCGAAAGATGTCGGCGTACATTACATCGCGCGTACCAGCCACGAACATGCCAAGGCCGGTAATATCAACAATGCGCTGAAGTATGCGAAAGGCGAGTTCGTCTCTATTTTCGACTGTGACCACGTGCCCACCCGCTCGTTTCTGCAGATGACTATGGGGTGGTTCCTGAAGGATAAAAAGCTGGCGATGATGCAGACGCCGCACCACTTCTTCTCGCCGGATCCGTTCGAACGCAACCTGGGCCGTTTTCGTAAAACGCCAAATGAAGGGACGCTGTTTTACGGCCTGGTGCAGGACGGCAACGACATGTGGGATGCGACCTTTTTCTGCGGCTCCTGCGCGGTAATTCGCCGCGGCCCGCTGGATGAAATCGGCGGTATCGCCGTTGAGACGGTCACCGAGGATGCTCACACTTCACTGCGCCTGCATCGTCGTGGCCACACCTCCGCCTATATGCGCATCCCGCAGGCGGCGGGGCTGGCGACGGAAAGCTTGTCGGCGCATATCGGCCAGCGTATTCGCTGGGCGCGCGGGATGGTGCAGATTTTCCGTCTCGACAACCCCTTATTCGGTAAAGGGTTGAAGCTGGCGCAGCGTATCTGCTACGTCAACGCGATGCTGCACTTTTTGTCCGGTATCCCGCGGCTTATTTTCCTCACCGCGCCGCTGGCCTTCCTGCTTCTACACGCCTATATCATCTATGCGCCGGCGCTGATGATCGCCTTGTTCGTGCTGCCGCATATGATTCATGCCAGCCTGACCAACTCGAAGATCCAGGGAAAGTACCGCCACTCCTTCTGGAGTGAAATCTACGAAACAGTGCTGGCCTGGTATATCGCGCCGCCGACCTTCGTCGCGCTGATTAACCCGCACAAAGGCAAGTTCAACGTCACCGCCAAAGGCGGACTGGTGAAAGACGAGTATGTCGATTGGGTTATCTCCCGCCCCTATATTTATCTGGTGTTGCTCAATCTGGTGGGCGTGGCGGTCGGCATCTGGCGCTTTATGTACGGGCCCGAAAACGAAATTTTAACCGTCTGGGTCAGTATCATCTGGGTGTTTTATAACTTAATCATCCTCGGCGGCGCCGTGGCGGTGTCGGTGGAGAGCAAACAGGTGCGGCGTTCGCACCGCGTCGAGATGTCAATGCCGGCGGCGATTGCCCGCCCGGATGGCCACCTGTTCTCCTGTACCGTTCATGACTACTCGGACGGCGGCCTGGGGATAAAAATTCACGGTGAAGCGCGAGTACTGGAAGGGCAACACGTGAATCTGCTGCTCAAACGCGGACAGCAAGAATATGACTTCCCGGTACGCGTCGCGCGGGTGAACGGTGGTGAAGTCGGTCTGCAATTGCTGCCGCTGACAAACCAGCAACATATTGATTTTGTGCAGTGTACGTTTGCCCGCGCTGATACGTGGGCGCTTTGGCAGGATAGCTTCCCGGAAGATAAGCCGATGGAAAGCCTGCTGGATATCCTCAAGCTGGGGTTCCGTGGATATCGTCACCTGGCGGAGTTCTCGCCGCCGTCGGTGAAGGTTATTTTCCGCTCGCTCACCTCGCTGGTGGCCTGGATTGTATCGTTTTTACCGCGCCGTCCCGAACGCGCTGCGGCGGTGCTTTCGGCAGAACCGGCAATGGCTCAACAATGATGATAATGCGATGAAAAGAAAACTTTCCTTGATTTGTGCAGTGGCGGTGGGAATGAGCAGTTGGTACCCCTTCGCAACATTTTCGGCTCCGGCGACGTCGCCGGAGGCCGTGGTTGCCGGAGCTCCAGCGACAGCGGGAGCTGTTCAGCCAGCGCCGGTCGTTAACGATGGCCAGCCAACGGCGACGGTTGTCGATTCTGCCGCCGCGCCGGTGGTGGTGGCGGACAACATTCCCTCTCGCGATGTGAAGCTGACTTTTGCGCAAATCGCGCCGCCGCCGGGGAGCATGGTGCTGCGCGGTTCGCATCCTGAGGGCGCCGTAGAGTTCGGTATGCGCAGCGATGAGGTGGTCGCCAAAGCGCTGCTCAATCTTGACTACACGCCGTCGCCATCGCTGCTGCCGGTGCAGTCGCAACTGAAGGTTTATCTCAACGACGAGCTGATGGGCGTACTGCCGGTCACCAAAGAGCAACTGGGTAAAAAAGTGAGCGCCCAGATCCCCGTCGATCCGCTGTATATCACCGATTTTAACCGCGTGCGGCTGGAGTTCGTCGGCCACTATCGCGACGTTTGCGAAAACCCGGCGAGCAGTACGTTGTGGCTTGATATCGGTCGTGAGAGCTCGCTGGATTTAACCTATCAGTCGCTGCAGGTCCGTAACGATCTCTCCCACTTCCCGGTGCCGTTCTACGACTCGCGCGACAACCGTCCGCTGACGTTGCCGATGGTTTTTGCTGCTGCGCCTGACGTCATACAACAGCAGGCGGCGGCGATTGTCGCCTCCTGGTTTGGCAGCAAGGCTGGCTGGCGCGGCCAGCAGTTCCCGGTCCACTTCAATGAGATACCGGAACGTAACGCTATCATCTTCGCGACCAACGATAAGCGTCCGGACTTCCTGCGAGACCATCCGCCGGTGAAAGCGCCGACTATCGAAATGATCAACCATCCGAGCAACCCGTACGTCAAGCTGCTGGTGATCTTCGGTCGCAACGATCAAGACCTGCTGTTGGCGGCCAAGGGCATTGCCCAGGGGAATATTTTGTTCCGCGGCGATAGTGTCGTCGTGGATGGCGTGAAAGAGTTGAAAGCCCGCCAGCCCTATGACGCGCCGAACTGGGTTCGTACCGACAGGCCGGTGACTTTCGGCGAGTTGAAAACCTATGAACAGCAACTGCAATCAAGCGGCCTGGTGCCAGATTCGATTAACGTGGCGCTGAATCTGCCGCCGGATCTGTATCTGCTGCGCGCTAACGGTATCGATATGGACCTGAAGTATCGCTATACCATGCCGCCGATCAAAGATAGCTCGCGGATGGATATCAGCCTAAACGATCAGTTCCTGCAGTCGTTCAGCCTCAATAGCTCGCAGGATGTGAATAAGCTGATTTTACGCCTGCCGGTGCTGCAGGGGTTACTGGACGGCCAGAACCAGGTGACCATACCCGCGCTGCGCCTGGGCGCGATGAACCAGCTGCGCTTCGATTTCCAGTACATGAACCCGATGCCCGGCGGCAACATCGATAACTGCATTACCTTCCAGCCGGTGCAGAATCACGTGGTCATCGGCGATGACTCCACCATCGATTTTTCGAAGTATTACCACTTCCTGGCGATGCCGGATCTGCGCGTCTTCGCCAACGCCGGTTTCCCGTATACCCGCATGGCCGATCTCTCTCAGACGCTAATCGTGGTGCCGAAAACGCCTGATGCGGGCCAGGTGGAGACGCTACTGCAGGCGGTAGGCGGCATCGGCGCGCAGAGCGGGCTGGCGGCTATCAACTTGCAGATGACCGATGACGGCAACCAGATTAAGGGCAAAGATGCCGACCTGATGCTGATTGGCGCTATTCCGCCATCGCTGAAAGACGATAGCAAAATCAATCTGTTGGTTGAGGCGACCAAAAGCTGGGTGAAAACGCCGATGCGTCACTATGACCTGGCCAGCATCTACCCGGACGATGACGCCCGCACGCCGCATACGCGAACCGACATCACCTCTTCCGGGCCAATGGCGGCGATTATCGGCTTCCAGTCGCCATACAACGACCAGCGCAGCGTGATCGCCCTGATGGCCGATAGCCCACGCGGCAACGAGCTGCTTACAAACGCCTTAAATGACAGCGGTAAACGCGCGGCGATGTTCGGTTCGGTGGCGGTGATTCGCGAATCCGGCGTTAATAGCCTGCGGGTTGGCGATATCTATTATGTCGGCCATCTGCCGTGGTTCGAGCGCATCTGGTTTGCGCTCTCCAGCCATCCGATACTGTTGGCGATTCTGGCGGCCGTCAGCATTGTGCTGCTGGCGTGGGTGCTGTGGCGCATGCTGCGTATTCTCAGCCGTCGCCGTCTTGATCCTGATGATGAGTAATTGCTGATGAACGCATTTCGTGGGGTACTTCTCTCGGTATTGATGCTGGCGGCGGGGCAGGTTAGCGCCGCCTGCCAGTGGCCCGCCTGGGAGCAGTTTAAAAAAGCGTATGTCAGTGCCGAAGGGCGGGTCATCGACCCCAGCGATGCGCGCAAAATCACCACCTCCGAAGGGCAAAGCTACGCGCTGTTCTTCGCTCTCGCGGCCAACGATCGCCAGGGCTTCGATAAGCTGTTCCAGTGGACGCAGAACAACCTGGCGCAGGGCGATCTGCGCGCCCATCTGCCGGGATGGCTATGGGGGAAAAAGAGCGAGGATGAATGGACGGTGCTGGACAGCAATTCAGCTGCGGATTCTGATTTGTGGATTGCCTGGGCGCTGCTGGAAGCCGGACGCCTGTGGAAGGTTGATAACTATACTGAGGTAGGAAAAGCGCTGCTGGCGCGGATTGCCGATGAAGAAGTCGCTGATGTTCCGGGGCTCGGGCCGTCGGTACTGCCGGGGAAAGTTGGTTTCGCGGACGACAAGGGCTGGCGCTTTAATCCAAGTTATCTGCCGCCGCAGCTCGCCACCTACTTTACCCGCTTTGGCGCGCCGTGGCCGAAGATCCGCGACAGCAATCTGCGGCTGCTGCTGGAAACGGCGCCAAAAGGCTTCGCGCCGGACTGGGTGCGCTATGAGAAAGGCAGCGGCTGGCAGTTGAAAACCGATAAACCGATTATTGGCAGCTATGACGCTATCCGCGTCTATCTGTGGGTCGGAATGCTCAATAACGCCGATAAACAAAAAGCGCCGCTGTTGGCGCGTTTCAAACCGATGGCGGTTCAGACGATCACACAGGGATTACCGCCGGAAAAAACCAATATCGCCAGCGGGAAAACGACTGGCGAGGGGCCGGTTGGCTTCTCCGCCGCCATACTGCCGTTTTTACAAGATGACGACGCCCGCGCGCTACAACGCCAACGGGTCACTGATCATTATCCCGACGCGGACGCCTACTACAGCGCGGTGCTGACGCTGTTCGGCCAGGGGTGGGATCAACATCGTTTTCGTTTCGCCGCGGGTGGCGAATTACAACCTGACTGGAACCAGGCATGCGCAAGTTCTCACTAAGCTTCATCACGCTGTCTGTCGGCCTTGGCCTGTTGCCGCTGGCGCAGGCGGAGAATACCCCTGCGCAGCAGCATCTGCTGGAACAAGTGCGTCTTGGCGAGGCCAGCAGTCGTGAGGACCTGGTGCGTCAGTCACTCTATCGGCTGGAACTGATCGACCCGAATAACCCCGATTATCTTGCCGCGCGGACGCGCTATCTGCTGCGCCAGGGCGACACCGCCGGCGCGCAAAAGCAACTCGATCTGCTGGCAAAGCTGGCTCCGGAATCGTCGGCGCTACAAGCGACGCGTAACGAGATGAAGATCAGTACCGGTAGCGGTCGCCAGGCGTTGCAGCAGGCGCGATTGCTCGGCGTTGCCGGGAAAGTCGATGAAGCCGTCGCCGCCTATGAAAAGCTCTTCGGCGGCGTCCCAACGGATACCGAAGCCGCTATCGAATACTGGACGCTGGTGGCGCGATTGCCCGCTCGCCATAGCGAAGGCGTCAGCCAGCTGAAAAAACTTAATGCCACAACCCCGGATAACGTCACGTTATTGACCTCGCTGGCGAAGCTGATGTTTTCAGATAACAAGCCGCAGGAGGGCTTCGCCTATCTGGAACAGATGGCGCGTTCGGCCTCAGGCCGCGGAATTGCGGCTGATATGTGGCTCGGCGAAATTAAAAGTATGCCGGTCAGCAGAGGCAGCGTTCAGGCACTACAGCGATTCCTGCTCCAGTTCCCCGCCGGTTCCGCCGCCGCTAACGCCCGGGTGTTGCTGGCGCAGCAGCAAACTCAACTGCAAGACCCAGCCTTCCTCGCCAAAAGCGAAGGGCTGGCGGCGGTGAAATCCGGTAATGCGGCGCAGGCGGTGGCCGATCTGCAGCAGGCGGTACGCGCGGATGCCCGCGATAGCGATGCCGTCGGCGCGCTGGGCGCCGCCTACTCACAGCGCGGCGATCGGGCGCGGGCGGTGGCGCAGCTTAATAAAGCGATCGCGATGGATCCGAAAAGCCCGAATCGCGATAAGTGGGACAGTTTGCTGAAGACCAACCGCTATTGGTTGTTGATTAAACAGGGCGATAACGCGCTGAAAGCAGGCCAACTGGCGCAGGCGCAAAATGCGTACGCCCAGGCGCAGCGGGTGGATAACACCGACAGCTACGCGGTTCTGGGGTTAGGCGATGTCGCCGCGGCGCGCAAAGATGACGCCGCCGCCGAACGCTACTATCGCCAGGCGTTACGCATGGATCGCGACAATAATCTCGCCGTACGCGGTCTGGCGAATGTTTATCGTCGTGAATCGCCGGAAAAAGCCAGCGCCTATATTGCCAGCCTCCCCGCCAGCCAGCGGCGCAGTATTGATGATATCGAACGCAGTCTTACCAACGATCGGCTGGAAAAACAGGCCGAAGCGCTGGAAAGCCAGGGCAGCTGGGCGCAGGCCGCGGAGGTGCAGCGGCGGCGTCTGGCTCTGGATCCTGAAAGCGTGTGGATAACCTATCGGTTGGCGAAAGATCTGGTCAGCGCCGGCCAGCGGCCGGAAGCGGACGCGCTGATGCGTAACATGGCCAACCGCAAGCCGGGCGATGCCGAACGGGTTTACGCCTACGGCCTCTATTTGTCCGGTAATAATCAGGATGATAGGGCGCTGGCGCAAATTAACGCGCTACCGCGCGGACAGTGGACCGATAATATTCGTGAACTGGAAGGGCGTCTGCAAAGCGACAAAGTGATGCGCGAGGCCAACCAACTTCGCGATAGCGGGCAGGAAGCGCAGGCCATTGCCTTGATTAAACAGCAGCCGGAATCGATCCGCTACGATCTGGCGTTGGCGGATTGGGCGCAGCAGCGCGGCGATAGCGCAGAGGCGATAGCCCAGTACCATCGGGTGCTGAGCCAGCAGGCTGATAATGGCGATGCGCGCCTTGGCCTGGCGGAAGTCTATCTCGCCGAGGGCGATAAAAACGCCGCCCGCGCGCAGGTCGCGCAGTTGAAGGATGCGGATACGGAATCGATCAACATGCAGCGCCGGGTAGCGCTGGCCCGCGCCGGATTTGACGATACCGCGGGCGCGCAACAAATATTTGACCGCATCGTTCCGCAGGCGAAAAGCCAGCCGCCGTCGATGGAAAGCGCGCTGGTGCTGCGTGATGCCGCGCGTTTCCAGACGCAAAGCGAGCAACCACAGCAGGCCCTGGAAAGCTATAAAGACGCGATGGTGGCCGCTGGCGTGACCCGCGTTCGCCCGCAGGATAATGACACCTTTACCCGCCTGACCCGCAACGATAGCCAGGATGACTGGCTGAAGCGCGGGATCCGCAGCGACGCCGCCGATCTTTATCGCCAGCAGGATCTTAACGTTACCCTTGAGCACGACTATTGGGGATCGAGCGGCACCGGCGGTTATTCAGACCTCAAAGCGCACACTACCATGTTGCAGGTGGACGCGCCGTTGTATGACGGGCGGATGTTCTTCCGTACCGATGTGGTGAATATGAACGCCGGGTCGTTTTCCACTAATAGCGATGGCGGTTACTCGCCGAGTTGGGGGACCTGTGGTGAAATTAGCTGCTATGGCGGCAGTAAAAATCAGAGCGATGGCGGCGCCAGCGTAGCGGTTGGCTGGAAGAACGACACCTGGAGCGGCGATATCGGCACCACGCCGATGGGCTTTAACGTGGTGGATGTCGTGGGGGGACTGAGTTATAGCGGCGATGCCGGCCCGGTCGGCTATACCGTCAACGTCCACCGGCGACCCATTTCCAGCTCGTTGCTCTCCTTCGGCGGGCAAAAAGATAATCCTAACGACGGCCATACCGGCACTACCTGGGGCGGCGTCCGCGCCGCCGGCGGCGGCATCAGCCTCAGCTACGATAAAGGCGAGGCTAACGGCATCTGGTCATCGCTGGGGGCTGACCAACTCACCGGCAAAAACGTCGAGGACAACTGGCGCGTACGCTGGATGACCGGTTACTACTATAAAGCGATCAATGAAAATAATCGCCGGGTGACCGTCGGCCTGACCAATATGATCTGGCACTACGACAAAGACCTCAGCGGTTACACGCTGGGCCAGGGCGGTTACTACAGCCCGCAGGAGTATCTCTCCTTCTCGGTGCCGGTCATCTGGCGTCAGCGTACCGAAAACTGGTCGTGGGAACTCGGCGGGTCGGTGTCGTGGTCCCATTCGCGTACGCAAACTCATGCGCGCTATCCGTTGCTGAATTTGATTCCTTCACAGTATCGCTACGATGCCAGCCAGCAAAAAGAAGAGGGCGGCAGCAGCCAGGGTTTCGGTTATACCGCAAGGGCGCTGGTGGAACGGCGAGTCACCGGCAACTGGTTTGTCGGCGCGGCTGTGGATATTCAGCAGGCTAAAGATTACACCCCGAGCCACGCGCTGTTGTACGTGCGCTATTCTGCTTCCGGCTGGCAGGGCGACATGGATATGCCGCCGCAGCCGTTGGTGCCTTATGCGGATTGGTAGCAGATTAGCCTGATTTCTACGGCTAATCGCCAATCCACCGCGCTGTTCGCGTATACTCGCCGTACCTCGCCCGCCGCTTTCGGGAAGAACCCGCCTTGCGGGCGAGAGCGAACCATTTGCGTATATAATCAGCCTGAAAACGACCGGTATCGATGGATCTTGCCGGATAGTCGTTCAGTTTCAGTGGAGAACACAGTTGCGCGTCAGCCGCTCACTTACAATTAAACAGATGGCGATGGTCGCGAGCGTGTCCATGGCGTTTGTCCTGGTCTTTTGCTCTATTTTGCTGTTTCACTTTGTGCAACAGAGTCGCTATACCACGGCCACGCAATTAGAAAGTATCGCCCGTTCCGTTCGCGAGCCCCTGTCGGCGGCAATTTTGAAAGCCGATATTCCCGAAGCGGAAGCCATTCTGGGCCGCATTCAGCCTGCTGGGATCGTCAGCCGGGCGGATGTGGTGCTACCAAATCAATTTCAGGCGCTGCGGATGCGCTTTATTCCCGAACGCCCGGTGCCGGTGATGATCACCCGCCTGTTTGAACTACCGGTGCAGATATCCCTGCCGATTTACTCGCTTGAACGCCCGGCAAATCCGCAGCCGCTGGCCTATCTGGTGCTGCAGGCGGATTCCTATCGCATGTATAAATTCGTCATGAGCGCGCTCGCGACGTTAGTGACCACTTGCTTACTTTTGGTGCTTATTTTGACGGTGGCGCTTACCTGGTGCATTAACCGGCTGATTGTTCGCCCGCTGCGCGCCATCGCCCGCGAGCTTAACGATATTCCGCCGCAGGAGCGGCTCGGACATCAGCTGAGCCTGCCGCGACTGCACCAGGATGATGAAATCGGCATGCTGGTGCGTTGCTACAATCGCAACCAGCAGTCTTTGCTGCGTCAGCATGATGAGCTATCGCTGCAATCGACCCGTTTCCCGGTGTCTGAGCTCCCCAACAAAGCCTTTTTGATGGCGATGCTGGAGCAGACCACAACCCGTCCACAACCCTCGGCGCTGCTGGTGGTAGCCTGTGAGACCTTGCAAGATGCCGCTGGCGTCCTGAAAGAGAGCCAGCGCGAGATGCTGCTCCTGACGCTGGTTGAGAAGCTGAAAGCGGTTATCCCACCCAATATGGTGCTGGCGCAGGTGAGCGGTTACGATTTCGCTATTTTCGCCCCCGGACTCAGCAAGCCGTGGGAAGCGGTGTCGTTAAGTAAGCAAGTGCTTACTTCTATTAGCGAGCGATTGCCGCTGCACGGTGTCCAGCTGCGGCCCTGCGCCAGTGTCGGTATCGCGATGTTTAATAGCGAACTGAGCGCCGAACAGTTTTATCGTCGGGCGGTTTCCGCCGCGGTGACGGCGCGGCGCAAGGGCAAAAATCAGATCGAGTTCTTTGACACCGAGCAGATGGAAAAAGCCCAGCGTCGGTTAATGGAAGAGCACGACATCCTCACCGCGCTCGAGAATCAGCAGTTCGCCATCTGGTTTCAACCGCAGGTGGATATTGCCAGCGGCAATATTTGCGGTGCGGAAGTTCTGCTGCGCCAGCGACAGGCCGATGGCGGTTGGTCGCTGCCGTGCGATCTGATTGAGCGTATTGAAAACTGCGGGCTGATGGTGCCGGTAGGCTATTGGGTGATGGAAGAAGCCTGCCGCCAGCTGGCAGCCTGGCAGCAGCAGGGGATCATGCTGCCGTTGTCGGTGAATGTCTCGTTACTGCAGTTGCTGCATCCTGACCGCGGCGTTGAGCTGCTGGCACTCATTGAACGCTATCGTATCGCCCCGGGCACCCTGGTGCTGGAGGTGACGGAAAGCTGCCGTCTCGACGATCCGCAGGCGGTGATTGACCTGCTGCGCCCGCTGCGCGACGCCGGCACGCGTATTGCGCTGGATGATTTCGGCATGGGTTATGCCGGGTTGCGCCAGTTGCAACATATGAAATCGCTGCCGGTTGATATCCTGAAAATCGACAAGGTGTTTATTGATATGTTGCCGGATGATACCAGTATGGTCCCGGCGATAATTCAGCTTGCACGCGGGCTCAAGCTGCGGATCGTTGCTGAGGGCGTTGAAAAAGAAGAACAGCTGAAATGGTTGCAAGCGGCTGGCGTGGATGTCGCTCAGGGTTACCTGTTTGGTTGCGCCTTGCCGCTGGAAAGCTTTATGCAGCGCTTCCTGCAGGCCGATAAGGACGATGCAAGTTTGTAACATTTTTATTTGTTTGTGCGAGTCAGCTCAAATATTTTAACAATTCCGTTGCAACTTCGCGCTTACTTATTTCTGAAATGTTTCCAGGGTGTTATTTTTAAGCCACAGACACAGATAACCTTTCATTGTCTGTGGTTATTCCCAAAGGACACCCTATGAAACTCTCTCTCTTCAAAAGCCTCTATGTCCAGGTTTTATCGGCCATAGCTATCGGTATTTTGCTGGGCCATTTCTACCCGGAACTTGGCGCGCAGATGAAACCGTTCGGCGACGCCTTCGTAAAACTGATTAAAATGGTCATTGCTCCGGTTATCTTCTGTACCGTTGTAACAGGGATTGCCGGGATGGAAAGCATGAAGGCCGTCGGTCGTACCGGTGCGGTGGCGCTACTCTACTTTGAAGTGGTGAGTACCATTGCGTTGATTATCGGTCTTATCATCGTCAACGTAGTGCAACCCGGCGCGGGCATGAACGTCGATCCCGCGACGCTGGACGCGCACGCGGTGGCAGTCTACGCCGAGCAGGCTAAAGATCAGGGTGTTGTCGCCTTCTTACTCGATATTATTCCGGGCAGCGTGATTGGCGCTTTCGCCAGCGGTAATATTCTGCAGGTGCTGATGTTTGCCGTCCTGTTTGGCTTTGCGCTGCATCGTTTAGGCAGCAAAGGCCAGCTGATTTTCAACGTCATTGAGAGCTTCTCGCAGGTCATTTTCGGCATCATTAACATGATTATGCGCCTGGCGCCGATCGGCGCTTTCGGGGCCATGGCCTTCACCATCGGTAAATACGGCGTCGGTACCCTGGTACAGCTGGGCCAACTGATCATCTGCTTCTACATCACCTGTATCCTGTTCGTGGTGCTGGTACTGGGTTCTATCGCGCGGGCCACTGGATTTAGCATCTTCAAGTTCATTCGCTATATCCGCGAAGAGCTGCTGATTGTACTGGGGACCTCTTCGTCCGAATCCGCGCTGCCGCGAATGCTGGATAAGATGGAGAAGTTGGGTTGCCGTAAATCAGTGGTGGGGCTGGTGATACCGACCGGCTACTCCTTTAACCTCGATGGCACCTCCATCTACCTGACGATGGCGGCGGTGTTCATCGCCCAGGCCACCAATAGCCATATGGATATCTTCCATCAGATCACCCTGCTGGTGGTACTGCTGCTCTCTTCGAAAGGGGCCGCGGGCGTCACCGGGAGCGGATTTATCGTGCTGGCGGCGACCATCTCTGCGGTAGGGCATCTGCCGGTGGCGGGCCTGGCGCTGATTCTCGGTATCGACCGCTTTATGTCCGAAGCGCGCGCGTTGACCAACCTGGTGGGTAACGGCGTGGCGACCGTGGTTGTCGCGAAATGGGTGAAAGAACTCGATGCCAAACAGCTCGATGATGTGTTGAATAACCGCGTTCCCGCGGACAAATCGCAAGAATTATCCTCGTAATTCCTCATGTTATGCCCATGGACTATGGGCTCCTGCGCAAAATTAGGTATCATTCCCCTTCTGGGGGGAATGATACCTCATGATTATTTTACGTCTTCATGTGACATTTTCGCCTACGCGTGGTCTAACCGACGTATTTGATTCACCACCTTTTTCGGTAACCCGGCGATGGGTTGCCTATGTAACCAGGAATGTTCATCAGGGGTTCACATGCAGGGCACAAAAATTCGACTCTTAACCGGTGGTTTGCTGATGATAGCGACGGCCGGTTCTGTGCAGGCAGAAGCGCTCCAGCCGGACCCGGCCTGGCAACAGGGGACGTTGGCGAACGGTTTTTCGTGGCAGGTACTTTCCACGCCGCAGCGCCCTAGCGATCGCGTCGAAGTCCGCCTGGCTGTGAATATTGGCTCGCTGAGCGAAAGCACTCAGCAGAGCGGCTTCAGTCATTTCATTCCGCGCCTGGCGCTGACCCAAAGCGGCAGCCTCCCGACGATGCAGGCGCGTTCGCTGTGGCAGCAGAGTATTGACCCGAAGCGTCCTCTGCCGCCGGCGATCGTTTCGTACGATTTCACCTTGTTTAATCTGAGTTTGCCGAACAACCGCAATGACCTGCTTAAAGAGGCGTTGAACTGGCTGGCGGACGCTAACGGTAAGTTGAGTATTACCCAACAAGCCGTCAATCATGCGCTGCAGGGCAGCGATATGGTGGCGACCTGGCCGCTGGATACCCAGGAAGGCTGGTGGCGCTATCGCCTGAAGGGCTCAACGATGCTCGGTCACGATCCGGCGGCGCCGTTGAAGCAACCGATTGATATTAAACAGCTGAAAGAATTTTATCAGAAATGGTACACCCCGGATGCGATGACGTTGATTGTTGTCGGTAACGTCGATAGCCGCAGCGTCGCTGAGCAGATCAACAAAATCTTCGGCGAACTAAAAGGTAAACGCGAGACCCCGGCGGCGGTACCAACGCTATCGCCTCTGCCGGCTGTACCGGTGAGTATCATGACCGATGCCGTGCGTCAGGATAAGCTGTCGATCATGTGGGATTCTCCATGGCAGCCAATCCGCGATTCCGCCGCGCTGCAGCGCTACTGGCGCGATGACCTGGCTCGGGAAGCGCTGTTCTGGCACGTGCAGCAGAACCTGAGCAAAAGCAACGTAAAAGACATCGGTCTCGGTTTTGATTGCCGCGTGCTGTACCAGCGCGCTCAGTGCGCGATCAATATCGACTCGCCGGGCGAACGCCTGAACGCCAACCTGAGCGCGGTATCGCGCGAACTGGCGAAGGTACGCGACAATGGTCTGCCACAGGAAGAGTTCGATGCACTGATTGCGCAAAAGAATCTCGAACTGCAAAAACTGTTCGCCACCTATGCCCGCACGGATACCGATATCCTGATTAGCCAACGTATGCGTTCGCTGCAAAATCAGGTGGTGGATATCGCGCCGGAGCAGTATCAGAAACTGCGCCAGGAGTTCCTGAACTCACTGACGGTCGACATGTTGAACCAATATCTGCGCCAGCAGCTGTCGCAGGATATGGCGCTGGTATTGCAGCAGCCGAAAGGCGAGCCGGAGTACAACATGAAAGATCTGAAAGCGACATGGGAAAAGCTGATGGCGCCAGCACCCGCTGCGGCGGTGAGCGCTACGCCGGATACGGTTGATGCCCATAACGAGGCGACGGATATTCCCCCTGGGCAGTAACACAGGCAGCGGGCGCGGAGCCGTTTTTGCGCCGGATGGCGGCTACGCCTTATCCGGCCTACGGTTCGTACGACTTGCCTTTAATTTATAGCCGGTGTTGGTGGCCTCAAAATCCCCGGTGGCGCTACCGCTTACCGGGGCTACAGCACTGTACGATTTGGTAGCCCTGCTAAGCGCAGCGCAAGCAGGGGGAATAGGGTCTTAGTCCGGCATCGCTTCGCGCGGGATAATCGCCCCGCGATATTGGATAACCGTGCTGGCGGTGAGATGTCCGCGTTTCGCCGCTGATTCCGCGTCGCCGCCGGTCAGGCGCACCGCCAGATAGCCGGCGCTGAACGAATCGCCCGCCGCCGTGGTATCCACTACTTTCTCTTTCGGCAGCTTCACCGCGGGCACCTCCAGCAGCGGCTGGCCGGCGATCGCCACCAGGCAGGAGTCGGCGCCGCGCTTCACCACCACCTCTTCAACGCCAGCGGCGTGGGTGCGGGCGATAACCTCGGCAACCGGTACCGCTCCCCACAGCGCATCTTCATCATCCAGCGTCAGAAAAGCGATATCAGTACATTCCAGCATTTGCTGGTACATCTGGCGAGTCTCTTGCTGGCTGGCCCAAAGGCGCGGACGGTAGTTGTTATCGAAAATCACTTTCCCGCCGTTAGCGCGGCATTCGCGCAGCAGCGTGAGCAGCTTTTCCCGGCTGGACGGGCTGAGGATGGCGAGGCTGATACCGCTCAGATAGAGGTAATCAAAGGTCGCCAGCTCTTCACAGATGGCGTCTGCGCGCTCGCTTTCGAGCCAGAATTTGGCCGCCGCTTCGTTGCGCCAGTAGTAGAAGGTGCGCTCGCCGGTCTCGTCCGTTTCAATGTAGTAGAGGCCAGGCAGGCGGTCAGCAATGCGCTGAATCAGATCGGTTTTTACCTTTTCGCCCTGCCAGGACTCCAGCATCTGCTGGCTGAAGGTGTCGGTGCCCAGCGCGGTCACGTAGTGTACGCTTAGGGCATCCGCGCTGGTCTGGCGCGCGATGTAGACGGATGTGTTTAAGGTATCGCCGCCGAAACCGCGATTCACCGCCGCGTTTTTCTCTGACAGTTCAATCATGCATTCGCCAATCACGGCAATTTTCTTAGACATAGTGCTGACCTGAAATTGAATCGAAATTAACGGTAGTTTGCGCTGGGCACCCGGCAGGGTCAACCATATTAAAACATCGTTCCATTATTTTTTGACCTGACGCGCAAAATGTGACGAAAAGCGCATTTGGCGGATGAATCCGCGCTCTTCAACTATAGTGAGGAGTGACGAGACGCAAAAGGAGCGGAGAGGGGATGACCAGAACCCGTAAAACGATTGCTATTATCTCGGGAACGATTGTGCTGTTAATCGTTCTTTTTTTCATCGTGTTGGCGACCTTTGACTGGAACCGGCTCAAGCCGACGATCAATCAGAAAGTTTCCGCCGAGCTCAATCGGCCATTCGCCATTCGCGGCGACCTGGGCGTAGTGTGGGAGCGACAGCCCGAGGAGCGCGGCTGGCGCAGCTGGATCCCGTGGCCGCATGTGCATGCCGAAGATATCGTGTTGGGCAACCCGCCCGACATTCCGCAAGTGACGATGGTACATCTGCCGCGCGTGGAAGCGACGCTGGCTCCGCTGGCGCTGCTGAGCAAAACGGTCTACTTGCCGTGGATTAAGCTCGAACAGCCCGACGTCCGGCTGATAAGGCTGACGGAAAACAGCAATAACTGGACCTTTAAATTAGCTTCTGACCCGGCATCCGAAAAAGCCAACCCGCCATCGGCCTGGTCTTTCCGCCTTGATAATATTCTCTTCGATCGCGGCAACATCGGCATTGACGATAAGGTAACCCGCAGCGACATCGCGATCGTGGTCGATCCGCTTGGCAAAGCGCTGCCGTTTAGCGAAGTCACCGGCGCGGGCAACAAAGCGCAGGCGACAAAAGCCGGCGATTATATCTTTGGCCTGTCGGTGAAGGGGCGCTACAAAGGCCAGCCGCTGAGCGGCAGCGGCAAAATTGGCGGCATGCTGGCGCTACGTAGCGATAGCACCCCGTTCCCGCTACAAGGCGATTTTCACTCTGGTAATACCCGGATAGCGTTTAGCGGCACGGTCAGCGATCCGCTTAATGTCGGCGGGCTCGATCTGCGGCTGAAATTCGCCGGCGACTCGTTGCGCGACCTCTACGACCTGACCGGCGTTCTGCTGCCGGAAACGCCGTCCTTTTCCACCGATGGCCGCCTGCGCGCCGACTTTAAACATAAAAACGGCATGCGTTTTGACTATCGCGATTTTAACGGCCGGATTGGCGACAGCGATATCCACGGTTCGTTGACCTATACCACCGGCAAACCGCGACCGAAGCTTACCGGCGATCTGGAGTCTAAACAGCTGCGTCTGGCGGACCTCGGCCCGCTGATTGGCGTTGATTCCGGCGGCGGGGCGAAGAAATCCTCATCACGCAAAGCAGGCGATGCCCTACAGCCGGCGGGGAAAGTCCTGCCGGCCGATCGCTTTGAGACGGATAAATGGCAGGTGATGGACGCCGATGTGCGCTTCAAGGGGCGACGAATCGAACACGGCGGTACTCTGCCCATCAGCGACCTGGCGACCCATATTATTCTTGAACGCGGCGACCTGCGCCTGCAACCGGTGCGCTTTGGCCTGGCCAACGGTTCGATTGCCGGCAGCGTGCATCTGCAGGGCGATAAAAAACCGCTACAGGGCGAAGCCAATTTGCAGGCGCGGCGGCTCAAGCTTAAGGCGCTGATGCCGAACGTTGAAATGATGCAGAAAACGCTCGGTGAGATGAGCGGCGATGTACAACTGCGCGGCAGCGGTAATTCGGTGGCGGCGCTGCTCGGCAACAGCAACGGCAACCTTAAGCTGCTGATGAATGATGGTCTGATTAGCCGCAACCTGATGGAAATCCTCGGCTTAAACGTCGGTAACTTTATCATCGGGCAGATTTTTGGCGATGAGGAGGTTCGGGTGAACTGCGCGGCGGCCAATATTGATGTGGTCAACGGCGTGGCGCGACCGCAAATTTTCGCCTTCGATACCGAGAACGCGCTGATTAACATTACCGGCACCGCCAGCTTTGCCTCTGAACAGCTGGATCTGACCGTTGACCCGGAAAGTAAGGGCCTGCGGGTGATTACTCTGCGTTCTCCGCTGTACGTGCGCGGTACCTTTAAATCGCCGGATGCCGGGGTGAAAGCCGGGCCGCTGATTGCCCGCGGCGCGGTGGCGGCAGCGTTAGCGACGCTGGTCACGCCGGCGGCCGCTTTACTGGCGCTGATCTCGCCGGCGGAAGGCGAGGCGAATCAGTGCCGGACGATTTTGTCGCAGATGAAAAAGTAAGGATGAGATGAGCGATGGCCCTGACGGCAACAGCGTCAGGGCCTGCAACTTACAGCGATTGATGGCGGGTTTCGTGGGTCAACAGCAGGGCGATCAGCGTCAGCGCCGCCATCGCCGCCAGGTAGATACCGACAGCCGGCAGGCCGTAATTGCCCTGCAGCCAGGCGGCAATATATGGTGCGACCGACGCGCCGAGGATCGACGACACGTTATAGGAGAAAGAGGCGCCGGTATAACGAACTTCCGTCGGGAACAGCTCCGGCAGCAGCGCCCCCATCGGGCCGAATGTCAGCCCCATCAGGCTGAGGCCCAGCAGCAGGAAGGCGAAGACCAGAATCGGGTTGCCGGAACCGAGCAGCGGTTTAAAGGCGAACAGCGCGAACAGAATAATCATCGTGGTGATGATAATCATGCTTTTACGACGGCCAAAGGCATCCGCCAGCAGGCCCGCCACCGGCACCATCACACCAAAACCAATGACCGCCATCATCAGCATCCACAGCACTTCGTTACGCGGCAAACCTAAGCCAATCGGCGCGGCAGCGGTACTGAAGGTCATGGAGTAAACGGTCATGATATAGAACAGGGTATAGGTCGCCAGCATGATGAAGGTGCCGAGCACGGTCACGCGCACGTGCTTAGTCAGCAGCGTGCCAAGCGGGATTTTGACCTGTTTTTTCGCCGCCGCCACCTTAGCGAACACCGGGGTTTCATGCAGCGACACGCGAACATACAGACCGATAATGACCAGTACCGCGGAGAAGATGAACGGCACGCGCCAGCCCCATTCCATAAACTGCTGGTCGCTCAACAGCCACGACAGCAACAGGAAGGTGCCGTTGGCGAAGAAGAAGCCGATTGGCGCCCCAAGTTGCGGGAAGGAGCCATATAGCGCGCGTTTGCGCGGCGGAGCGTTTTCCGTCGCCAGCAGCGCCGCCCCGCCCCATTCGCCACCAAGGCCGAGACCCTGACCAAAGCGCGCCAGCGCCAACAGCATCGGCGCCAGAATACCAATGCTTTCATAGCCCGGCAGCAGGCCGATGACCACGGTGGAGATGCCCATGGTCAGCAGCGAGGCGACGAGTGTGACTTTACGGCCTACACGGTCGCCGAAGTGGCCGAATAGCGCTGAGCCAATCGGGCGCGCGACAAAGGCGATGGCGAACGTCGCCAGCGACTGGAGCGTCGCGGCGGCGGCATCACCCTGTGGGAAAAAGATATGGGGGAAGACGATAACCGCGGCGGTGGCGTAAATATAGAAGTCGAAGAACTCAATGGCGGTGCCGATGAGTGAGGCGACGACGACTTTATTACGCGAGTTAACCGGCGTGGCGTCTTGCGCGTTGTCGATAGTAGTGGCTGTGGCTTGCATAGATCTTTCTTATTTTTGAGCGAACGAAAAGCCATATAGCCACAGCAAAAGAGACATTTCAATCTGTAACAAAACTCGCTATCGCGCAAAAAACAGGCAAAAAGCGGATAATTTTCGCCCTGAGAAAATATCTTCTATGAAATGCTTCACATAATTAAAATATTAGAGAATAAAACCAGTTTTAGGTTAAATAAAAGTTACGCACTGGATTTATCTGCTGAAATGATAGGTCGGGCTGAATTTTGCGTCTTTATTCAGCCCGATAATGACTTTAATCGTGGGCTTTGCCCGGCATCCGCTTATCGTCTTTGTACTCCGCGGTCGCAATCCATGCGGCGCAGAAGAGGGTCAGACGGGCGAAGAAGTAGAAGAAGGCCATTAGCCCGAGTACGGAACCAAAGGCGGCGCCGGATGGAGATTTCACCAGCGCCGGCAGCGTCCAGGTCATCACGATTTTAATAATCTCGAAGCCAATCGCCGCAATTAGCGTACCGCGGAACAGCGCTTTGCGGCGTGGACGGTGGCGCGGCAGTCGCCAGAAGATCCAGAAAAACAGTAGATAGTTCGCGAAGATGGAAATCGCCAGACCAATCAGGCGCCATGCGGGTTTCAGCCATTCTATATAATCGAGATACAGCGCGGAGATGATCATCTGCTGTGCGGATCCGGCAACGGAGGTAATCGACAGCGTGATAACCAGCGCGACCAGCAGGCCAATCAGCGAGATCAGATCGCGGAAGTATTTTACCCAGATTTTTTCCTGATCCTGCGGCGTACGTTCCCACACGTCGCGCGACTGGGCGCGAATCGCTTCACGCAGGTTGCCCATCCAGTTAATACCGGAGTAGAGCGCGACCAGCAGGCCGACCAGCCCGACGGCGGTACGCTGCTGTACGGCGGTGTTGATGGTGTTTTTAAGCGTTGCCGCCAGCGTCGGGTCGCTGACGTTTTGCAGAATTTTATCGAAGATGTCCTGCAGCAGGGTCGGATGCCAGGCCAGTACGAAACCAGCGGCGGCAAATGAGACCATCAGAATGGGGATCATCGACAAAAATGAGAAGTAGGTGATGGCTGCGCCAAACTGATTGCCAAGCCTGTCATTGAACCGCTCGGCGGCACGCAGCAGGTGGGCTATTACCGGATTGCGCTGAACTTTGGCCGCCGTTCCGGTGACCGTTTTCAGCGCCTGGTTAGCTTTCTGCCCAACGGCGGAATCGTTGATGGCGGCGAGCGTACTTTTGTTTTTCTCCGGCTGCTGGCCCGTTTCCTGTGGCGGTTGGCGATCGTCGTTTTCCGGCGTCATAAGTGATTTCTTCCTTTCTTTACAGCGATATTCAGCCAAAAGTATACCTTAAACGACGCATCTTGCAGGCGCCCATCGGCCCGACGGGCGTTGACGACCCGCGCCGATTAATCGACATAACCTTTCATCAATCCGCCCAGCCACTCCATAAAGAGATGCACGCGGCGGGAGAGATTGCGCCGATGTGGATAGATAATCGACACCGGCATCGGTTCGGCGCGGTACTGCGGCAGGATCTCAACCAGCTCGCCGGTACGCAGCGGTTCACGTACGGCAATGCGCGGGACCTGAATAATGCCGAGCCCGGCCTGGCAGGCGGCCTGGTAGGTTTCGGTGCTATTGACGGTCAACACGCCGCCGGTTTTCACCCAGCGCACGGCGCCGTCGCTGACAACTTCAAAGCCTGACTGCCGCGCGCCGAAGTTGCTGGCGTAGTGGATCAAGGCATGATCCGCCAGATCGTCGAGGCTTTCCGGGTAGCCGAAGCGCGCCAGATAATGCGGACTGGCGCAGTTAATTTGCGTGAGTTTGCCGAGCGGGCGGGCGATGAGTCCCGAGTCTTTAAGCGTACCCACCCGGATCACGCAGTCGAAGCCTTCGCGCACCACATCGACCAGCCGGTCGCTACTGCTCAGTTCGATTTCAATGCCGGGATACTGTTGTAAAAACGCGGGAAGTTTCGGGATGACCAGTTTTTTGGCGACGCTGATCGGCATATCGACACGCAGGCGGCCGCTAATGCTTGACGGATCGCCCTGAAACATACCATCCAGTTCTTCGAGATTACTTAGCAGGTCTTTGGCGCGTTCGTAATAGACCATGCCGTCCTGCGTCAACTGCACCCGGCGGGTGGTGCGGTGCAGCAGGCGAGCGCCGAGATGGCTTTCCAGCGCCTGGATCTGTCGCGATACGCTACCTTTGGGCAACCCAAGGGTATCGGCGGCGCGAGAGAAACTCTCCAGTTCCGCGACACGAATAAAGAGTTGCATTGCGTGAATTTTATCCATGCTTACTGCCTATTGTTGTTGATACTGAAACAGTAAAACGTAATTTAGCCCATTTATTGTTACTACGTCTGCTAATAAGCTCTTTATTCACACACACGTAATGACGAAGGGGTTTCTGATGACACAACGTATCGCTTTAGTAACCGGCGGCAGCCGCGGTCTGGGAAAAAACGCGGCGCTGAAGCTGGCGGCGAAGGGAACCGATATTATTCTGACTTACCACAGCAACCAACAGGCGGCGCGGGAAGTGGTGCGCGAAATTGAGCAAACAGGAGCGAAAGCGGCAGCATTGCCGCTGAACGTCGGCGATGCCGCCAGTTTTGCAGGCTTTGTACAACAGCTGACGCAATGTCTGAAGGAGAAGTGGCAGCGCGACAGCTTCGATTATTTATTGAACAATGCCGGCATCGGGTTGACCGCGCCGTTTAGCGAGACCAGCGAAGCGCAGTTTGACGAGTTGATGAACATCCACTTTAAGGGACCGTTCTTCCTTACCCAGCAGCTGCTGCCTTTGCTCAAAGACGGCGGGCGCATTCTGAACGTCTCCAGCGGGCTGGCACGCTTTGCACTCCCTGGCTATTCCGCTTATGCGGCGATGAAAGGCGCCATGGAAGTGTTAACCCGTTATCAGGCGAAGGAGCTCGGCGCTCGCGGAATATCGGTTAATATCATCGCCCCCGGCGCAATTGAAACCGACTTTGGCGGCGGCGCGGTGCGCGATAATGCCCCGCTTAACCAGCATATTGCCGCCCAGACGGCGCTAGGCCGCGTCGGCCTGCCGGATGATATCGGCGATGCTATCGCCGCGTTGCTGAGTGACGAGCTCGGCTGGATGAACGCCCAGCGCGTTGAGGTTTCCGGCGGCATGTTTTTATAATGATCACGCCCTGCGCATAATAGCGTAGGGCGCCTTCATATTGTGCTTTTTATTATTCCGTAACACTCTTTTGCATCATGCGTATCGCTGATTTTCAGCGGCTCGATTACACTGGAAGAAATAATATTATTATCCTGTTATCTATCCGCTTAATTAAGGAATTCCTCACATTAAATGTAATAAATATTATGAATGAGTAATCGTTCCGCGCTGGCGTGTAACTATTCATCATCATGATGTTTATATCATCTCCTCCATCGGTAAAATGGCTTAGGTCATACGGCGAGTTCTTATTTTTGTCGGCTGATATTACCCTTCACCCACTTTTAAAAGGGGTATTTTCGATGGAGAGCAGTCCATGCAAGTAATCATGTTTGACAGGCAGTCAATATTTATTCATGGAATGAAGGTCGGCTTACAACAACGTATTCCTGAAATTAATATTCATAGCACCTGTCAGGCAGAACAGCTGTGGCAACTGCTCACGGCTCATCCGCAGGCGCTCCTCATGCTTGATGGCGACCTGAATAGTGAATTTTGTTGCTGGTTGCTCCAGGAGAAGCAGCAGCGTTTTCCGCATGCCAAAGTATTATTAGTGGTTTCGGATGATAATAAAAGCTGGCTGCAACGGGCGCTGGCGTGGAACGTGCGCGCCATTGCCCAACGTGAGGATAGCGCCGATATGTTTGCCCAGATCATTAATAGCATCATGTTGGGCATGATGTGTCTGCCTGGCACATGGTTAATGACTTCGGCGGATCGCGGGAAAAACGCTGTACATTTAAGTCGTCGCCAGCAGGAAATTTTAAAACTGCTGGCGGAAGGCAGCTCTAATAAGGAAATTAGCCGTACGTTAAATATCAGCGCCGGGACCGTGAAAGCGCATCTTGAGTCGTTATATCGGCGGCTGGATGTGAAAAACAGGACCCAGGCGGCGATGGCGTTTAACAACGTCGGTGAAAACTAACTGGCCTGACAAAACCACTCGCACTCCTGCAGGCGGAAGGCGTTATCGCGGTCAATTTTCCGCCATATCGTCAGCGCCTGCGTCATCTTGTGGCCGTTAAGATAATGCAAAATAGCGTCCAGCTGTGGCTGGGCGCTGCCATCTAAACTGAATACCAGCGCCAGCAGGGCATCGTACTGCGGCTGAGTCAGTTCCACGACCAACCTGCTCTGTAGAATCTGTTGGCACTGCAGCAGGTCTACCGTCAATAGCATCATCGCCAGTTCAGCGGTGATGGGCGTCTCTTTCTCATCTTCATCAATAGCGTGGCCATAGCCGACCCGCCATTGGCCAAACTGGTCCTGATATGGCAGTAGCGCCAGCCCTTGCGTTTGCTGAATAAATCGCAGTCCCGCCAGGCTTAACGTGGTGATAGTCATGGTCTTTTCCTCTATTGTTGGCGGCAGTGTAGAGGAAAAGCGGGGTCGCCCCCATTCGCCGGATGGCCCAGGGCCTTATTGGTAATCGTGGCGCATCAGGCCAAACAGCCAGTCATTGTGCCAACGGCCATGTAGCCAGTAGCTCTCGCGTAGCTCTCCTTCCTGTATAAATCCTGTTTTTAGCAGCAGCTGTTTTGAGGCCTGGTTTCCGGCGGTGACGCTGGCGGTAAGACGACGAATGCCGCCTGTAGAAAATGCGTAATCACATAGCGCACACAGTGATTCATATCCATAGCCTAGCCCCTGCGCCTGTGGGGTGAAGAGAAAGCCCACTTCGGCGATATCATCATCGTGATGGCAATAGCCGGTCAGGCCAAGGGGCGTATGGCTTTGCCGATCGCGAACCACCAGGCATAGCCAGTGCGAGGACTTAGGCGACCAGAGCGGCAGGCGTGCATCAAACGCGGCGCGGATATCGGCGATGGGCCGGTTATCCGCGACATAGAGCATCACCTGCGGATCCTGTTGCAGGCTGAGAAAAAAAGACCAGTCGTCAAGCTGCAGCGGCGAGCAGCGCAGCCGCGGCGTAAGCAGTTCGGGCATGTTGTCGGCTCTGGCAAAGGGAAAGTAAAACCTTAGCAGCACAGCCTGCCGACGGAAAGTGCCTTAAGAAGACCTCGGCTCGCCGTACAGGCTGATAAGCCGCCGCACCACGCCGTTGGTCCAGCCGAAGCCATCCTGCAGCGGATATTCCCCGCCGCCGCCCTCATGTGGTACGCCGCTGGCGATATGATATTTCTCAATCAGCTTGTGGTGTTTGAGATAAAATTGATTCACCGTCTGCAGCCAGCTCTGGGCGATTTCATCGCCAAGCGGGTCGTGGCCGTACATTTTGAATCCCTGTACCGCCATCCACTGCAGCGGCGCCCAGCCGTTGGGTTTATCCCACTGTTCGCCGCTTTCATATTCCGTCGCCATGATGCCGCCAGGGGTGAGCAGACGCGCGCGTACGGCATCCGCCAGCCGTTCGGCCTGGGCGTGGGTCGCCATCCCGACATAGAGCGTGACGATGCTGGCGGCGGAGAACAAGGCCAACTGCTCACGGCGCCAATCGTAATCGCGAAAACAGCCGCACTCTTCATCCCACAGGTAGCGGGTAACCGCCTCCCGGCGCGCGTTGGCTTTACGGCGAAATTCGGCTTCAGCCTCGCGATCGCCCTTCAGGCCGGAAAGATTGGCGATAGTATTTTCCAGCTTAAACAGAAAAGCATTGAGGTCGATGGGAATAAACTGGGTGGTGCGGATACTCGCCAGCCTGGTGATATCGCGCAGCCAGCGGCTTGAGTAGTCCCAGCCGGAAGCCGCGCCGGCGCGCAGGTCACGATAGACCTCGTTTGGCGGCCGGCCGGAATGCTTCGCCGTTTCGACATCTTCTCGCCAGGATTCATCGCGCGGCGTATCACGGTCGTCCCAGTAGCGGTTAAGCAGTGAACCATCAGGCATACGCACCACGTGACGGTAGGCCTGGTTAGGGATCAGCGATTCCGCGCCGTCCATCCAGAAGGCGTGCTCTAATTTGAGATGGTCGAGATAGCGGCGCGCGCCGCGAACGCCATCTTCCTCAAACAGCTCCACCATCAGGGCGAATACCGGCGGCTGGGAGCGGCTGAGATAATAGGTGCGGTTGCCGTTGGGAATGTGGCCGTAGGTTTCAATCATCCAGGCGAAGTTGTCGGCCATGCATTTGAGCAAATCTTCACGGCCGCTTTCCGCCAGCCCCAGCATGGTGAAGTAGGAATCCCAGTAGTAGGTCTCGCTAAAACGCCCGCCGGGGACGATGTACGACTGCGGTAGCGCCAGCAGCGATGACCACGGAATATGATCCTGCGGTTCACGGGTGAGCACCGGCCACAGCTTATCAATATGCTCTTTTAGCGTCAGTTTCGGGTCAGAGGTGTAATCATCGGCATGGCTATCCGGTAGCCAGAAGTTATCTTCCACAAACTGACGCAAATCGAACTCCGGCGTACGCTTAACCCGCCGGTAGTGCATCAGGATATCCAGCGGATCGTGTTTCGGCGCGCAGTCGGGAAAGGTTTTGCTATCAAGAAAAATGCGCGACTTTTGTACGTTAGTAAACAACTCGAGATAGCGGTCGGCGGGGGTCAGGGCGTCAGACGCCGGTAGCCCTTCGATGATCTCCGGCTCCGGTTCGGCGTCGAACATTTCATCCAGTTTTAACTCATACGGATCGGCTTCGTAGCACGGATCGTTTTCGATCCTCAACTCGTCGTCATCAACGTTGCGTAGTTTCTGGCTGAACATAGCGATACAGGCCTCCGGATAGCGTGAGTTTAGGGGCCGGGCATGCCCGGGCTCTCTAATAAGCGTAGACACTCGCTTCGGTCTGCGGAAGATAAACTGTGCGTCAGGTCACGCTTTTCAGTGCATAAAAATGGCAGGTAAGACGAGCAGGTCTTTGAAATTAAAGGGTGAATATTTACCGTTGTCGTGGATGCGCGAAAACGAAATTCGGAGCATTCATTATGCAACAAAATTTGAACCGCCCCGGGTAAACGCAGGCGGTTGGCTCGTTTACTCCCAGGCGGCTTCCAGCATCTCCAGCAGTTGCTCTGACTCCAGCGTGACCGGATTGGCTTTCATCGACGATGAACTACTGGCCGCCAGCGCGGCGGGTTCCAGCGCTTCACGCGGCACGCCGAGGTCGCGTAAATTGCCGAGCCCCGAGCGCTGGCTCCATTCGCGCAGGCTTTGCCAGGCGTCATCCGGCGAGACGCCGAGTCCGGCGGCGATCCACTGGCGCACGTCGAGGAAACGCTGGCGCAGCGCCGGATTGGTTACCTGCGACTCATTGAGTTCCAGCCCAAAAGGCAGCAGGCAGCCGCAGAGCGCGCCGTGGGAGGCATCGCTTAGCCCGCCAAGCGGCCCCGCAAGACCGTGAACCACACCCAGCCCGGCATTGGCGAGCGCCAGCCCGCCGCACAGGCTGACCCATGCCAGCTCGTCGCGGCTGTCGGCACACTCTTTTTCCATCAGCGTTTTTAACGCGGCGATGCCGCGGGGGATCGCCTCCCGGCACAGGGCATCGGTGAAGGGCGTCGCCCGGGTGCACAGCCAGGGTTCGATAACCTGAGTTAAGGCATCAAGGCCGGAGCCGAGGGTGACGGCGCGGGGGGCGTTATCCGTTAACGCCGGATCGACAATCGCCAGCTGCGGCAGCATGCGATCGTCGCGCAGGCTGACTTTGCGCTGCTGCTGCGGGACGTTGATGACCGCGTTTTTAGTGACCTCCGCGCCGGTGCCGGACGTTGTGGGAATAGCGACAAACGGTAGCGGGCTGGCTTCCAGTATTCTCCCCGTTCCGACGACTTCCAGATAGTCGATGGCAGGCCCGCTTGCCGGGACCAGCGCGGCAATGGCTTTACCGGCATCAATGACCGCGCCGCCGCCGAGGCTGACCACCGCGCCGACGCCGCGCTCGCGCGCCAGCCGTACGCCGCGTTCAATATCGTCCAGCGTGGGTTCATTGGCGATAGCAAAAGTGCTGACCTGAAGATGCAATGCGGTCAGTTCGTTCAGTAAAAATTGGGCGCGATTTTTGGTCGCGCCGTGAACCAGCAGCACCGGGGCATCATATTGTGCCAGCCACGGCGCGGCGCTGCGGGCCTGCCCGCGGCCAAAGCGGATATTGCCGGGCGTTAAAATGTTGAAGGGAGTGACCATGTGTAAGGGTACCTGTAGTGGATAATTATTCTGCAATCCACTATACACATTATCCGGCAAGCTTCATGTCTGCCATATTACGAAAAAGGGTTGCTGACGATGATAAGAATCTTGGGTAAACGCTCGTCTATTAACGTGCGTAAAGTCCTCTGGACCTGCGAAGAGGCGGGTATCGAGTATCAGCAGGAAGATTATGGCAGCGGCTATAGCCCGCTTGATACGCCGGAATTTTTGGCGCTGAATCCAAATGCGTTAGTGCCGGTGCTGGTGGATGACGATTTTGTCCTTTGGGAGTCGAACAGCATCTGCCGCTATCTGGCGCGTAAGGTCGGACGTGACGATTTACTGCCCTCGGCGTTGCGGGCCGCGGCGCAGGTAGAACACTGGATGGACTGGCAGGCGACGGAGTTTAACAGCGCGTGGCGCTACGCGTTCACGGGGCTGGTGCGTAAAGACCCGCGTTTTCAGGATCCGGCGGCAATTAAAGAGAGTATTGCCGCGTGGACGCGCTGCGTACAGATTGTCGACAATCAGCTACAGCGCACCGGCGCGTGGCTGACCGGCGAGACGTTTACGCTGGCGGATATCGTGCTGGGGCTTTCGGTTCATCGCTGGAAAATGACGCCGTTCGCCCATCCGGAGATGGCAAACGTCGAACGCTGGTATATGGCCCTTAACCAGCGCCCGGCATTTATGCGCCACGGCAATAACGGCGTAGCGTAGCCGCTGATTTAGCGTTGCGGGCGGGTACTGCCCCTGACGATAAGCTTCCCTTGCAGGACATGCTGAACGGCGCTGGTTTCAGCCGCGCCTAGCTGCGTTTTCAGCACGGCGATGGCGGTATCCACCATTTCCGATAGCGGCTGGACCCAGGTGGTTAAATTTATCAGCGGCCAGCTGGCCATGGCGATATCATCGAACCCGACGATGGAGATATCTTCGCCCGCCTTCATGCCCATTTCGCCGACAACCACATTGAGGGCGGCGATGGCCATCATATCGTTGGCGCAAAATAGCGCGTCCGGCGGCGTTGGTAGCGCCATCAGCCTGCGGGTGGCGTTCATCGCTTCTTCTATCGACCACATTCCGCTATCGCGCAGCATCGGGCGGGCGCCGCGGGCCTCCAGACGCTGTCGAAAGCCTGTCTCACGGTCGCGGCTGGTAGAGGAGGTATCTCTACCGGCAACAAATGCCAGCTGCTGATGGCCAAGATCCAGCAGGAAATCGGCAATCGCGGCGCCGCCAGCCAGGTTATCGCTGGTGACGCTGGAAACCGACCGGCTGTCGTTTTTGCGGTTGAGCAGCAGCACCGGCAGGCCGAGCTGCTGGCATTCATGAGCAAAGTGTGAAGAAAGGCTGCTGGACACCAGCACTAGCGCTTCAACACGATGACGCAGAATCTCTTCCATGATGGGGGTAGTGTCATCATCGCGGTACATCGAAAACAACAGTACCCGGTATCCCATCAGGTTCAACGCCTGTGACAGTTCATCCAGAACCGCGGCGTAGAAGGGATTCACCAACCCCGGAACGACAACACCAATAAGCGTTGAGCGGCGGGTGATCAGCGACTGGGCGATAAAGCTCGGACGATAGCCCAGCTCGGCGGCGATCTTACGCACCTTTTCTTTGGTGGCTGGCGAAATTTTCGCTCCTTCGGTAAAGGCGCGGGATACCGCAGATTGCGAGACGCCAGCCGCTTTCGCGACATCGTAACTGGTGACTGCTCGTTTGTTTTGACCTGCCATTCCGTTGCCTCTCCTGACCCATGCCCCGCCATTATGCGTGAATCTTCCCCCCTGTCACTAATTTTGCGATCTCCGTTGCATTCGAATGCATTGCTGCTTCACATAACATTTTATTCACGCCAGGATGCAAGTGAATTCGAATGCATTAGCATTTCATTAACATCATAGTGAGGCAAGTTATGGCTATCTGGCTCAAGCGCGGTGCGGAATCTGAAGCAGTGAAATCTCACGACCGTACGGTTCGTGAAGCGGTAGAGAAAATCCTGGCGGATATTGAAGCGCGCGGTGACGCAGCAGTGCGCGAGCTGTCGATTAAGTTCGATAAGCTCGATCGCGCAAACTTCCGCCTGTCGCAGCAGGAAATCGATGACTGCTATGCGCAGCTGTCGGATCGCGATATTGCTGATATCCGCTTTGCGCAGGAGCAGGTGCGTAACTTCGCTCAGCACCAGCGCGACAGCCTGAAAGATATCGAGGTTGAAACGCTGCCGGGCGTCATTCTGGGACACAAAAATATTCCGGTCAGCGCGGCGGGCTGCTACGTGCCGGGCGGGAAATACCCGCTGCTGGCGTCGGCGCATATGTCGATTATCACCGCGAAAGTCGCAGGTGTGCCGCGCATTGTCACCTGTGCGCCGCCGTTTAACGGTAAACCGGCGCCGGCGATTGTGGTGGCGCAGCATATGGCGGGGGCCGACGAAATCTACTGCCTGGGGGGTATTCAGGCCGTGGCGGCGATGGCCGTCGGTACCGAGAGCATCGCACCGGTGGATATGCTGGTGGGGCCGGGCAACGCCTTTGTCGCTGAAGCCAAACGTCAGCTGTTTGGCCGCGTCGGTATCGATCTGTTCGCCGGGCCGACGGAGACCCTGGTCATTGCCGATGAAAGCGTGGATGGTGAAATCTGCGCCACTGACCTGTTAGGTCAGGCTGAGCATGGTCCTGATTCCCCGGCGATTTTGTTGACGACCTCGGAAGCGCTGGCGCGCGAAACGCTGGCGGAAATCGATCGTCTGCTGGCGGTGCTGCCCACCGCGGAAATCGCGCGCCAGTCGTGGGCGAAGTTTGGCGAAATCATTGTGGCTGAAGACCGGGAAGAAATGCTGAAAATCGCCAATGATCTGGCGTTCGAACATGTGCAGGTAATGACCCGCGACCCGGACTGGTTCCTCGAAAATATGCAGAACTTTGGCGCATTGTTCCTGGGACCTCGTACTAACGTGGCCTACGGCGATAAAGTCATCGGCACCAACCATACCCTGCCGACGCGTAAAGCTGCGCGTTATACCGGGGGGCTGTGGGTTGGGAAGTTCATCAAAACCTGCACCTATCAAAAGGTTCTTACCGATAGCGCCTCCGCGCAGATCGGCGAGTACTGTTCGCGTCTGTGCGCCCTCGAAGGTTTCTCCGGCCATGGTGAACAGGCCAACGTCCGCGTGCGCCGCTACGGCAATAAAGACGTTCCTTACGCTGGGATTCCTGAATAACCCGTAAGGTCTGAAACGGGAAGCGGGATACGCTCCCCAACTTAACATCGGCCGCCCGATAACAAGGAAATAAGCGGCGGCCATGCTGACGGATAACCCTATGGACGTATTGATTGCCTTACTGGCGTTAGGATTGCTGATGCTCGCCGCCTATCGCGGCTATAGCGTGATCCTTTTTGCCCCTTTGGTTGCGCTCGGCGCCGTATTACTCACCCAGCCAGCCGCCGTTGCCCCGGTATTCAGCGATATTTTCATGGATAAGCTGGTCGGGTTCGTAAAACTCTATTTCCCGGTATTTTTACTGGGCGCGGTCTTCGGGAAATTAATTGAGTTTTCCGGATTCTCCCGGTCAATCGTGAGTGCTGTTACCCGGCTGATGGGGCAAAACAAGGCGATGCCGGTGATTATTCTGGTCTGCGCGTTGTTAACCTATGGCGGGGTTTCGCTATTCGTGGTGGTATTTGCGGTCTATCCCTTCGCCGCTGAGATGTTCCGCCAGAGCCAAATTCCGAAACGGCTAATGCCTGCGACTATCGCGCTGGGCGCCTTCACTTTTACGATGGATGCGCTACCGGGTTCGCCACAGATTCAGAATATTATTCCGACTACTTTTTACGGTACGACCTCCTGGGCAGCGCCCTGGCTTGGGGTGCTGGGTTCCGCATTTGTGGCTATTGGCGGCTGGTTATATCTGGAGGCGATGCGGCGTAAAGCGCAGCGCAGGGGAGAAGGTTATGGAAGCGAGTTGATAAATGAACCAGAAACCCCGGCAGACCTTAACTTGCCGCACCCGGTGATCGCGCTGCTGCCGTTGATTATCGTCGGCGTCGCCAACCTGCTGTTTACCTGGCTTATCCCTCAGGCGTACGGTAGCCATTTCCTGATTGACCTGCCGGGACTGAAAGCGCCGATGGAAAGCGACGTGAAGAAGATGGTGGCGATTTGGGCGGTGATGGCGGCCTTGTTGTGCGGAATTATCACTATCTTCCTGTTTGCCGGGCGTAGCCTGAAGGGTAAGCTGGCCGACGGTAGCAAAGTCGCCGTTGGCGGCGCTATGCTGGCGGCGTTGAATACTGCATCAGAGTATGGTTTTGGCGGGGTGATTGCCGCGCTACCGGGCTTTGTTCAGGTGGCCGATGCGCTGAAAGCGATCCCAAATCCTTTACTCAATCAGGCGATTACGATCAATATTTTGTCCGGGATCACCGGTTCATCCTCCGGTGGAATGAGTATTGCCCTGGCGGCGATGGCGGATCGCTTTGTGGAGTCGGCCCATGCTGCGGGGATCCCGCTGGAAGTGATGCACCGTGTGGCGTCGATGGCGGCGGGCGGCATGGATACATTGCCGCACAATGGGGCGATCATCACTTTGCTGGCGGTGACCGGACTGACGCATCGCCAGGCCTATAAACCGATCCTCGGCATCACGTTGTTTAAAATCCTCGGTGCCTTTTTCATTATCGGCGTTTACTACGCCACCGGACTGGTATAAAGCCCGGGCCGTCGGCTGTCTGTGCCGACGGCCTTATTTATTTTTCAGCGTATTCGCTTTGCGCCGGCGGGGTAATGCCGCTACGATCCGCGTCTATTTTTTATCTCATCCCAAAAACGCGCGGCAGGTAGGTGGAGTTTGAACAGGCGGTTAGGCCTTGTGCTATTGGCATTACTGTTGGTTTCAGGCTGCGCCGGCACGCTGTCGCAAATGAGCCCTCCCAGCAATGAAACCAGCCTGGTGGGGCATAACTGGCAGCGGCTTTCCGTCGATACTTTCGTCAGCCAATACATGCGCGAGAAGCAGGTCAGCGGCGTGGTGGTGGCGATTATTCATCACAACGGCCCGGCGGAGTTTCACTGCTTCGGCGTGACGGATGATAAGCAGCGCTACCCGATAACCCCGCAAACGCTTTTTGCCCTCGGTTCGTTAAGTAAAGGTGTTACCGCTGAAGTGGTGACGATGCTGGTCAACGAGGGGCGTTTGCACTGGAGCGATACCCTGCAAACCCTGCTGCCGCCGGGGACCGTCCTCAGTGAAGATGCCCGCAAGATAACCTTACTGCAGCTGGTCACTCATACCTCCGGGCTGCCGCGTCAGCCGATGAACATGCTGTCGCTTGAGCATCTGTTGGCCTATCTCAACAACGGTGAAAACTTTTATCATGAACTCGATGCCGACGGGGTGCTGAGCTATCTGAGCAACTTCAATGCGCCGCTGGAGCGCGAGCCGAGTTACTCCAACCTGGGTTTTGCGATACTTGGGTATCTTCTCAAATACCAAACCGGCGAATCGATTGAGACGCTGGCGTCACGGATGATCTTCCGGCCATTGGCTATGGGGAATATCAGCTTCCTGCCGCAAACGTTGCGTGAATATCCGTGGCGGGCGCTGGGACACGCAGGCGATCAGCCGAAGTTTAAACCGCGCGGCGCGCTGACGCCGGACTGGCAGTTCACGAATAATATGGTTGGCGCGGCGAGTCTGTACAGCGACGCCGGCGATCTGATTAACTATGCCCGCGCTCATTTCGCCCCCACGGGGCAGGCGGCACTGGATCGGGCGTTTAAAGACGTTAGCGTTGATTATTATCCGCGGCGGGTCGAAGCGGCGAACATTGCCTGGGTGACCGACACATTTGGTCGGCAGCGATTAACTTATCAGGTGGGATACATCGGCGGCTATTCAAGCTATATCGGCTTCGATAAAGCGAATCAGAATGCGGTGGTGGTGCTGCAAAACAGCTTTAACTGGAGTAACTACATCGGCCATCAGATCCTACGTAATCTGGTGACGGAGTCAAAATGAAGCCCCGTCCTGAGACGGGGCTGTGCGGATTAACGCATGGTGACGAACTCTTCCGCTGCGGTCGGGTGAATGGCGACGGTATTGTCGAAGTCTTTTTTGGTGGCGCCCATTTTCAGCGCCACCGCAAAGCCCTGCAGCATCTCATCCATTCCGAAGCCGATACCGTGAATACCGACAATCTTCTCTTCCGGGCCGACGCAGACCAGCTTCATGCGGCACGGCTGGCGGTGAGAGGTCACGGCGGTATACATTGCGGTGAAGGACGATTTGTACACCTTCACGGCGTCGTCGCCGTACTGCTCGCGCGCCTGCGGCTCGGTTAAGCCGACGGTGCCGATTGGCGGGTGGCTGAAGACCACGGTCGGGATATTGCTGTAGTCGAGGTGCTCTTCCGGCTTGTTGTTAAACAGGCGTTCGGACAGACGACGGCCTGCGGCCACGGCGACCGGCGTCAGCTCGACGGCGCCGGTATTATCGCCCACCGCGTAGATGCCCGGTACGTTGGTGTTCTGGAACTTATCAACGATGATGTAGCCTTTATCGTTGGTTTTAACGCCCGTTGCCGCCAGGTTGAAGTTATCGGTCGCCGGTTCGCGGCCAATCGCCCAAATCAGGCAATCTACGGTCTGGCTGCGGCCATCTTCCAGCTCCAGAGTCAGGCTGCCGTCGGCATTCTTGACTACCGCTTTCGGAATAGCGTTCGTGTGCAGCTGTGGGCCTTCGGCGTTCATCACTTCCACCAGAGTCTCAACGATCAGCGGATCGAAGCTGCGCAGCGGCGCGTGTTTACGCACGAACAGGTGCGTTTCGGCGCCGAGGCCGTTAATCACGCCAGCCAGTTCAACGGCAATATAGCCCGCGCCGACTACCGCTACGCGCTTCGGCAGCGCCGGCAGTTCGAAGAAACCGTCGGAATCAATACCGTATTCCACACCTGGAATGTTCGGGTGGCTCGGGCGGCCGCCGGTGGCGATCAGGATATGATCGGCGGTAATGGTTTCGCCGTTGACTTCCACGGTATGGGCATCGACAAAGCGCGCGAAACCTTTGATAACATCAACTTTATTCTTACCCAGCACGTTGTCGTAAGAGGTATGAATACGGTCGATATAGGCGCTGCGGCTGGCAACCAGCTTATCCCAGTCGAAATGGTTGATGGTGGTATCGAAACCGTAATCCGGGCCATACAGGTGGATTGCTTCGCGGATCTGCGCCGCATGCCACATCACTTTTTTCGGCACGCAGCCGACGTTAACGCAGGTGCCGCCCAGCTCTTTGGCTTCAATCAGCGCGCACTTCTGGCCGTACATCGCCGCACGGTTAATCGAGGCGATACCGCCGCTGCCGCCGCCGATGGCGAGGTAATCATAATGTTTGCTCATGCCCATATGTCCTTAATCGTTAATTGCCGCGATTGTAGCGCGAGGCTTAAAAGGTTCCACCGATGGTTGCGATTACTCCGGTACGATCCAACTCACGGTCGCGTGACCGGTACCGGCTGGAACCAGTTTGCTGTGCAGCCACGGCAGCACGTTATTCATCTGCTGTTCCAGCTTCCACGGCGGGTTGATGACGATCATCCCGGAGGCGGTCATGCCGCGCTGGTCGCTGTCCGGACGCACCGCCAGCTCGATTTGCAGAATTTTGCGAATACCTGTGGCTTCTAAATCTTTAATCATGCGTTTGATCTGCGCGCGCAGCACCACCGGATACCACAGCGCGTAGGTGCCGGTGGCGAAGCGTTTATAACCTTCGTTGATCCCGGTGACCACCGCCTGATAATCGGTTTTAATTTCGTACGGCGGATCGATAAGAATCAGACCGCGACGGGAAACCGGCGGCAGCTTGGCCTTCAGCTGCTGATAGCCATCGGCTTTATCGACGCGCGCGCGGCTGTCTTTCTGGAACTCGGCGCGCAGCAGCGGGAAATCGCTCGGGTGCAGTTCGGTCATCTGCAGGCTGTCCTGCTCGCGCAGCAGCTGGCGCGCGATAAGCGGCGAACCCGGGTAGTAACGCAGTTGGCCGCTGCGGTTGAAGTGTTCGACGACCGAAATATACGGCTCCAGTTCGGTCGGTAGATCGTCCTGCTGCCAGATACGGGCGATGCCTTCAAGATACTCGCCGGTACGTTCGGCGTGCTCGCCGCTCAGCTGATAGCGGCCCGCGCCGGCGTGGGTGTCCAGGTAGAGAAACGGTTTTTCTTTCTCTTTCAGCGATTCAATGATCAAACTCTGAACGGTGTGTTTAAGGACGTCGGCGTGGTTGCCTGCGTGAAAGCTGTGGCGATAACTGAGCATGGATGCAGAGATTCCGGAAATAAACAAGTTAACCGACAGTTTACCGCAGTTCGCCCAGGATTGCCGCTGTCGCACCGCCTGTCATTGAAATTCCTGCAACTATCCCCCATTCTAGATCTCATGCAAAAGCGCCGGAACGCGCGCTTCATTCACCCTCTTCAACAGGACAGCGCATATGACCAATCCATTACTGACGCCTTTTTCATTGCCGCCATTTTCTGCAATTAAACCGGAGCACGTGGTCCCTGCGGTCACCAAAGCGCTGGATGATTGCCGGGCCGCGGTGGAAAGCGCGGTGGCGCACGGCGCGCCGTATAGCTGGGAAAATCTTTGCCAGCCGCTGGCGGAAGTGGACGATGTGCTGGGACGCATCTTCTCGCCAATCAGCCATTTGAATTCGGTAAAAAACAGCCCGGAGCTGCGTGAAGCCTACGAACAGACGCTGCCGCTGCTCTCCGAGTACAGCACCTGGGTCGGCCAGCATGAAGGCCTGTATAAAGCCTACCGCGACCTGCGCGACGGCGATAACTACGCCACGTTGAACACCGCGCAGAAAAAGGCGGTCGATAACGCGCTGCGCGATTTTGAATTATCCGGGATTGGCCTGCCGGCAGAAGCGCAGAAACGCTATGGTGAAATCGCCGCGCGCCTCTCTGAGCTTGGCAATCTGTACAGCAACAACGTGCTTGATGCCACCATGGGCTGGAACAAGCTGGTGACCGACGTCGCCGATCTCGCAGGCATGCCGGAAAGCGCGCTGGCCGCCGCTCAGGCCCAGGCGCAGGCGAAAGAGCAGGAAGGATATCTGCTGACGCTGGATATTCCGAGCTATCTGCCGGTGATGACCTACTGCGACAATCAGGCGCTGCGCGAAGAGATGTATCGCGCCTATTCCACCCGCGCCTCCGATCAGGGCCCGAACGCCGGGAAATGGGATAACAGCCCGGTGATGGCGGAGATCCTCGCGCTGCGTCACGAGCTGGCGCAACTGCTGGGCTTTGACAGCTACGCCTTTAAATCTCTGGCCACCAAAATGGCTGAAAATCCGCAGCAGGTCCTCGATTTCCTGACCGACCTGGCAAAACGCGCGCGTCCGCAGGGCGAAAAAGAGCTGGCTCAGCTGCGTGCTTTCGCCAAAGCCGAGTTTGGCGTCGATGAACTGCAGCCGTGGGATATCGCTTACTACAGCGAAAAACAGAAACAGCATCTCTACAGCATTAGCGATGAGCAACTGCGCCCGTATTTCCCGGAAAACAAAGCCGTTAACGGCCTGTTTGAAGTAGTTAAGCGTATTTATGGCATTACCGCCAAAGAGCGTACCGATGTCGATGTGTGGCATCCGGAAGTGCGTTTCTTCGAGCTGTATGACGAAAATAACGAGCTGCGCGGCAGCTTCTATCTTGACCTGTATGCCCGCGAACATAAACGCGGCGGGGCGTGGATGGACGACTGCGTCGGCCAGATGCGTAAGCTGGATGGTTCCCTGCAAAAACCGGTCGCTTATCTGACCTGTAACTTCAACCGCCCGGTAAACGGCAAACCGGCGCTGTTCACGCACGATGAAGTGATTACCCTGTTCCACGAGTTTGGCCATGGTCTGCACCACATGCTGACCCGCATTGATACTGCTGGCGTTTCCGGCATCAGCGGGGTGCCGTGGGATGCGGTCGAGCTGCCGAGCCAGTTTATGGAAAACTGGTGCTGGGAGCCGGAAGCGCTGGCGTTTATCTCCGGGCATTACGAAACCGGTGAACCGCTGCCGCAGGAACTGCTGGAGAAAATGCTGGCGGCGAAAAACTACCAGGCGGCGATGTTTATTCTCCGCCAGCTGGAGTTCGGTCTGTTCGATTTCCGTCTACACGCGGAATACTCGCCGGAGCAGGGGGCGAAAATCCTCGAGACCCTGGCCGAGATTAAAAAGCAGGTCGCCGTGGTGCCGGGCCCAACCTGGGGCCGCTTCCCGCATGCGTTCAGCCACATCTTTGCGGGTGGCTACGCGGCGGGCTACTACAGCTACCTGTGGGCCGATGTGTTGGCGGCGGATGCCTTCTCGCGCTTCGAAGAAGAGGGAATTTTCAACCGTGAAACCGGTCAATCATTCCTCGACAATATCCTGAGCCGCGGCGGTTCCGAAGAGCCGATGGAGCTGTTCAAACGCTTCCGCGGGCGCGAGCCGCAGCTGGACGCGATGCTTGAGCATTACGGGATCAAAGGCTGATTGCTACGTGAAGATCTGCTTAATTGATGAAACAGGCGCCGGTGACGGCGCCTTATCTGTTTTGGCCGCCCGTTGGGGGCTGGAGCATGATGCAGAGAATCCGATGGCGCTGGTGCTGACGGACGAGCATCTGGAGCTGCGTAAGCGCGATGAGCCAAAGCTTGGCGGCATCTTTGTCGATTTCGTCGGCGGCGCGATGGCTCATCGCCGCAAGTTTGGCGGCGGCCGCGGTGAAGCGGTAGCCAAAGCGGTGGGTATTAAAGGCGATTATCTGCCGGATGTGGTTGACGCCACCGCCGGCCTGGGGCGCGATGCCTTCGTGCTGGCGTCGGTCGGCTGCCGCGTGCGGATGCTTGAGCGTAACCCGGTGGTCGCCGCGCTGCTCGACGATGGTTTGAAACGTGGCTATGCCGATGCGGAGATCGGCGGCTGGCTGCAGGAGCGCTTACAGTTGATTCATGCATCCAGCCTCAATGCGTTGACCGATATCACCCCGCGTCCACAGGTGGTGTATCTGGATCCGATGTTTCCCCATAAGCAGAAAAGCGCGCTGGTCAAAAAAGAGATGCGGGTATTTCAGTCGCTGGTGGGGCCGGATTTAGACGCCGATGGTCTGTTGGCGCCAGCGCGTCAGCTGGCGACCAAACGAGTGGTGGTGAAGCGTCCGGACTATGCGCCGCCGCTGGCGGATGTCGCCACGCCTAACGCGGTGGTGACCAAAGGACATCGGTTTGATATTTACGCCGGTACGCCGGCGTAATTTTTCGCCGTTGTGATATCACCCGGATAGCGGCGCAAAGCGCCTTATCCGGGCTACCAAATTGTAGCGCGAGCCGGGAACGGCAATATTTAAACAAACGGCGCCAGCGGATCGGCCATCTCAAACGGTTACTCGGCGCTGGCCGGGGTATTAATCATCCGGTTCAGCCATGGCACCATAAAGGCCATCACCACCGTCACCGCCAGGGTCACGAGGCCAATTTTACTAAACACGTTGGTGTAGATCGGCAGCGTCTGCAGCGGGTCGGTTATATTTTCTGGTACCGCGGTGAAGGTCGCGACATAGCCGCCCATCAGGAACGCGGCGGCCTGAGTCAGGAACCACATCCCCAGAATAAAGCCCATCAGCCGCTGCGGAACCAGCGCGGCAACCATCGCCAGGCCCAGGGCGCTAATCAGCAGTTCGCCGAGACTCTGGAACAGATAAACCAGCACGATAAACCATGGCGAAGTGAGCCCCTGCGGGTCAGCAAACCACATCCCGGCCGCCGCGGCGGTCAGGAAGCCCAGCGCGCAGAGGAACATTCCGAGAGTGAATTTCATCGGCATGGTCAGGTCTTTACCTTTGTTGCCAAGACGGGTGTAGATAGCCGCCAGTACCGGGCTGGCGACCACCACCCAGAACGGGTTCAATGCCTGGAAACTCACCGGGTTAATTGCGATGCCGAGAATGTCGTGATGCACGTTATTGATGGCGAAGAAGTTCAGCGAGGTTGGCATCTGGGCATACAGGATATAAAACACCACCGCTTCGAGCATCAGGATGAAGGCGACGAACATCTTGTTGCGGCCGGTTTTATCGAGGCGGAAAGCTTCGCGGAAGAAGAAAATCGTCACCACGATGGACAGCACGATCAGCACCAGGTTGGCGATTTTAACGTTATGCATCAGCCAGGCGCAGAGGAAAATCATCACCACGGTGCCGACCAGCACGTACAGCAGATTACGGAAACTCAGCGGCTGATGATCCGGGGTTGAACCGATATCTTTCACCATTCCGCGGCAGGCGAAGTAGACCAGCAGCGCGACGATAAGCCCGGCGCCGCACAGATTGTAGGTCACCGCATAGCCGAACTTATCGGCAATAACCGGCGCCAGCGACAGCGAGAGCAGCGAACCGATGTTAATCGACATATAAAACAGGGTGAAGGCGCCGTCGAGACGGGCATCTTTAGGCGGATAGCATTTTGATAGCAGGCTCGCGGGATTGGCTTTAAACAGCCCGTTGCCGACGGCGATAGTGCCAAGCGCGATAAAGATAAGGTCGGGTTTGAGCAGCGACAGACCGGTCATAAAATAGCCGATTGCCAACACGATGGCGCCGAGCACCAGCGTGCGTTTGGTTCCAAGCAGATGGTCACCGACATAGCCGCCGATGGAAATGAGGCCGTAGACCAGCGCCGCAAAGGCGCCAAAGGTGATAAATGCCTGTTCCTGAGAGAAACCAAGCTGTTTAACAAAGAACACCGCCAGGATGCCCTGGACGCCGTAATAGCCAAAACGCTCCCATAACTCTACAAAAAAAATCATGAAGAACGGACGGGGTTGCTGTAGCAAACCCGTAGGTGCAGTTGTTTTCATATTCCTTCGCCTTTTAGTGCTATCCCAAAAAGTATGAACGCGTCTGCCAAAACGCGCCGAAAAAGTCTGATGACCCATGATGATGCGGCCATTGGCTGAATGTATAGATTATTATATAGATATTAATTCTAATAAATGGTTGATCACACTAACCGATATTAACTATCTGGATTGATATCCTGATGGGGTCGATGGGATTCAGGTGGGATGTAGCATAAAAACAAAAACGCCCGCAGGCGCGGGCGTTGGCTGGCGAGGAAAAGCGATTATTCGTCTTCTTCGTCGCGCAGCGGTACGATCAGCATATCAACGTGAACGGTGTTGATCAGCTGACGCGCGGAGGACATCAGCTTGCTCCAGAAGTCCTGATGGTGACCGCAGACCACCAGATCCATATCATATTTTTTAATCGCGTCGACCAGCACCTGGCCAAGATCGCCGCTGCCGCTCAGGGTTTCGGTAATCGGGTAGCCAGCGTTGGTGGAAAGCTCGGTCAGCGCGTGGTGCGTCTCTTCAGAGATGCGTTTCTGCATGTCGCCCAGATTGACATCGATAAGACCGGTGTAGAGGTCGGAGTAATTCACATCCACGTGAATCAGGGAAACTTTCGCATTGTAGGGACGCGCCATAGAAACCGCTTTCTCTACCAGCACTTTGCTTTCCGGTGATAGGTCTACTGCAATAAGAATGTGTTTGTAAGCCATAGTGTTACTCCTTCCATAAGTTGTCGATGACCGTTGGACCAGACAGCCTGTGCTGTCGATTCGCCCGCGTCCTGCAAGCTAGATTCGCGGGGGGTAAGCCTTTAAGGACTTAATTGTAGAAGATAATTTCTACAATATAGCGCCCCTCGCACTCCGTCAATGCACCTGGTTCACCGTTAGTTAAACAAATTATTCCGTCTTACGTATTGATAACGATTAACCTTGTGGTAAAAAAATTAACTGATCTCCTACACTATTTAATGAGCCGGTCGGATAAATAAACGTGACCGGAATCGCACTCTTTTACTGTACGGTGGGTTGGATGATATTGGGGAGCGGTAGTCCCGGAGGGATCTCCGTGGATGGGTCGCCGGGGAGGAAGTATGATCAGCACTGTTGCGCTGTTTTGGGCCCTGTGTATCGTTTGTGTGGTGAATATGGCACGTTACTTCTCATCGTTGCGTGCATTATTGGTTGTGCTACGTGGTTGCGATCCCTTGCTCTATCAATATGTTGATGGCGGAGGTTTTTTCACCTCGCATGGGCAGCCCAGTAAACAAATGCGGCTGGTTTGGTATATCTATGCCCAACGATATCGCGATCATCATGATGACGAGTTTATTCGTCGCTGTGAGCGTGTTCGCCGGCAGTTCATCCTGACCAGCGCGCTGTGTGGTCTGGTGCTGGTGAGTATGATTGCACTGCTTATCTGGCATTGAGCTGCCTGAATTGAGTGCAAAAAAAATGGGCCAGTTTCCTGACCCATTTTTCGCATGGCTATTGCTTAGATAAGCTTCAGAGCCAGCCAGTACAGCACGCCTGACAGCAAAATGGCTGCCGGCAGGGTGAGTACCCATGCCATCAGGATGCTGGTGACGGTTTTCTTCTGCAGACCACCGCCATCAACGAGCATCGTCCCCGCAACCGAGGAAGAGAGCACGTGGGTGGTGGAAACCGGCATGCCGGTGTAGCTGGCAAGGCCGATAGAAACCGCGGCGGTCATCTGGGCGGACATACCTTGCGCGTAGGTCATACCCTTCTTACCAATCTTCTCGCCGATGGTGGTCGCCACGCGGCGCCAGCCGATCATGGTGCCAATACCCAGCGCCAGCGCGACCGCCATAATGATCCAGATTGGCGCGTACTCGATGGTGCTTAGCATATCGGTTTTCAGTTTCTTCAGCAGGCGCTGGTCGTCAGTGCTCACATCCGGCAGTTTGGCCACTTTGTCGGTGGTGTCGGAGATGCAGAGCATAATGCGACGCAGCTGGCCGCGCTGATCCACTGACAGTGTATCGTAGCTTTCCGTACCGGTGAGCATTGTCTTCACGCGGTCAAGCGCGTTGATGGTGTTCGCCGGATGGCAGTGAAACTCGCCGTTGGCCGCGGTATTGGTTTCCGGTGAAGGAACCAGTTGATCAACGCCGGTGGCTTTCTTCAGCAGCTCAGGGCGCTGTTGGAAGAAGGTTTCCACGTTGTTGACCGCATCGCGGGTACGAGTGATTTCGTAACCAGACGCGTTCATGTTGACCACGAAGCCCGCCGGCGCGACGCCAATCAGTACCAGCATGACCAGACCAATGCCTTTCTGCCCATCGTTGGCGCCGTGCGAGAACGACACGCCGATAGCGGACAGGATCAGCGCGATACGGGTCCAGAACGGCGGTTTTTTCTTACCGTCTTTCTTTTCGCGTTCCGCTGGGGTCAGGTGGATACGAGCGCGTTTTTTGGTACCGCTCCAGTAACGACGCAGAATGAAAATCAGGCCGCCCGCTACCACCAGGCCAACAATCGGCGAGACGATAAGTGAGGCAAAAATGCCGATGACTTTCGGGATATTCAGCGCATCCACCACTGAAGTACCGGTCATCAGCGCATTGGTTAAACCAATACCGATGATAGCGCCAATCAGGGTGTGAGAACTGGAGGCCGGTAGGCCGAAATACCAGGTTCCGAGGTTCCAGATGATTGCCGCCAGCAGCATAGAGAACACCATGGCGAGGCCATGTGCGGAACCCATGTTAAGCAGCAGGTCCGTTGGCAGCATATGCACGATGGCATAGGCTACGCTGAGACCGCCCAGCAGAACGCCGAAAAAGTTGAAGAGTGCCGCCATCGCAACAGCAAGCTGCGACCGCATTGCGCGAGTGTAAATCACCGTTGCAACTGCGTTTGCGGTATCATGAAAACCGTTAATCGCTTCGTAAAACAGTACAAAAGCTAAAGCAAGCAATAATAATAGTCCGGTATGTAAATCCAGACCGGCAAATAAATGTAGCATAGGACGTTACGCCATTTTGAGGACATGAACGCGGCGCATTATCAGTGACTTTAGCGGCGCGGGCAAAGTGAAATATAGACTTTTTTTGATTTTCTTCCTGTTTGGTTTCTACCCGGTTGGGAGTAATCCTATATCTTTCAAAGACGTAACTGAATGTTGTTTTTTTCGTGCTGGTGTGACCAGAGTGAAATATTTACAATTCCCGACAATTGGGGAATGAGGAAAGTTGAGTGGAAAGGTTTGATGCCATTGTGATCGGCGCCGGTGCGGCGGGAATGTTTTGTGCGGCGCAGGCGGGGCAGTTGGGCTGCCGGGTGCTGCTGCTCGATAATGGCAAAAAGCCGGGGCGCAAAATCCTGATGTCCGGCGGCGGCCGCTGCAACTTTACTAACATGTATGTCGAACCCGCGGCATATCTCAGCCAAAACCCGCATTTTTGCAAATCTGCGCTGGCGCGCTATACCCAGTGGGACTTTATCGAACTGGTTGGCAAATATGGTATTGCCTGGCATGAGAAGACCTTAGGTCAGCTGTTTTGCGATGATTCCGCGGAGCAAATCGTCAATCTGCTGCTGTCGGAATGTGAAAAAGGCGGCGTACAGATCCGTCTGCGCAGCGAAATTCTCAACGTCGAACGCGATGAACAAGGCTACCGGCTACAGGTGAACGGCGAAATGCTGACGGCGAAGAAGCTGGTGATCGCTTCCGGCGGCCTGTCGATGCCGGGACTGGGCGCGTCGCCGTTTGGTTACAAGGTGGCCGAACAGTTCGGTCTGAAGGTGCTGCCGACCCGCGCCGGGCTGGTGCCGTTTACCCTGCATAAACCGCTGCTTGAGCAGCTGCAGGTGCTTTCCGGCGTTTCGGTGCCCTCTACGATTACCGCCGAGAACGGTACGCTGTTTCGCGAAAACCTGCTGTTTACCCATCGTGGCCTTTCCGGCCCGGCGGTGCTGCAGATTTCCAGCTACTGGCAGCCCGGCGAGTTTGTCACCGTCAACCTGCTGCCGGACTGCGATCTTGAGGCGTTCCTCAACGAGCAGCGGGGCGCTCATCCCAACCAAAGCCTGAAAAACACCCTCGCGATGCAGCTGCCGAAGCGGCTGGTCGAATGTTTACAGCAGCTTGGGCAGATACCTGATGTGACACTGAAGCAACTGAACGTTCGCGATCAGCAGGCGCTGGTGGAGACGCTAACCGCGTGGCGCGTGCAGCCGAACGGAACTGAAGGTTATCGTACCGCGGAAGTGACCCTCGGCGGCGTGGATACCAATGAGCTTTCGTCACGCACCATGGAGGCGCGCAAAGCGCCGGGGCTTTACTTTATCGGTGAAGTGATGGACGTGACCGGCTGGCTTGGCGGCTATAACTTTCAATGGGCGTGGTCAAGCGCCTGGGCCTGCGCGCAGGCGCTGGCGGAAGCTTAATCAGAGAGCCCGGGGCACCCTGGCGCCCGGGCTGTTTCGATCAGTTCAACCCAAGAAAATACTGGGCGATTTTGAAATAGATAATCAGCCCGGTGCCATCTATCAGCGTGGCGATAAACGGCGCGGAAACCACCGCCGGGTCGATACCGATCCGCTTAAGCAGCATCGGAATAACCGAAGACACCACCGCGCTCCACAAAGTAATGCAGACCAGCGTCAGGCTGACGATCAGCGTGATTTCCATGCCAATCCCCATCATCCAGGCGCGCAGGCAGCCCGCCAGACCCAGGGTCAGGGCAATCAGAAACGAGGTCGACACCTCTTTGCGGATAACCCGTCCCATGTCACGTAAACGGACTTCACCCAGCGCCATCGAACGCACCAGCGTTGAGGTGATCTGAGTTCCGCTGTTGCCGCCGGTGCCGATCAGTAACGGGATGAAGAAGGCCAGTGCGATGGCCGATTCCAGCGCCTCTTCAAAATGCTGCAGCACGCTGCTGGTGTAGGCTTCGGCAACAAATAACAGTAGCAGCCAGACCGAGCGTTTCTTCCACAGCGTCCACGGACTGATTTCCAGATACGGTTTTTCCAGCGGTAGCGTCGCCCCCTGCAGCTGGGCGTCTTCGGTGACGTCATCCTCCAGCAGATGGGCAATTTCTTTTTCCATCAGGCAGCCGACCAGCTCGCCTTTATCGACAACCGGCACCAGATCGAGGCCGCGCTCGGTGAGTTCGGCAATAACCTGAGGGCGCTCATCGTCGGGTTTGACGCGAAACAGACAGCTGTCCATCAGGTAGCGAATAGACTGGCCTACCTCTGCCTCCTGCAAAAGTTTTTTGACTGATAAGCTGCCGCGCAGCTTGTTACCGGCGACGACAAATACCTGGCCGGGAATATCGTCGCTGGCGAGCTGCGAGATAAAGTGTTCACGCGCCTCATGGACGCTGAAATGTTCCTGCAGCGTAATAAAGTCGGTACGCATGTACTGGGCGATCGCATCGCCGTCGAAGCCAGAGGTCGCCTGATGCACGGCGCAGAGTTGAATGGAAGACATGATTAAAATCCCTATAAAAAATCACTCATAGGGGCGAACAAGACAGGGTTAGCGCAGGCAGATCCCTACGTCCTGGTTTTAGCACTGCATAACGTATCTGAACGGTTAATACCGCCAGAAGTTACCTTGGCAACACCTTGATTCGATGGAAGCCTGTATTTCCCTGAGTGGTCTCTCTCGATACCAACAGGGCGGTAACTTGTATTTATGCAGGAGCCTCGCCATAACGAGATCGTTAAATGAGGCGCCATTATTGGCGAACAGGGATAATTAACAAAGCGTATAGTTTATGTGGTTTATCAACTGTTGATAAACCACATAAATCATTCTCAATTTTTTATGGATTTAGCAGCTTAATTTTCAAGGTTTTTATCATCCCCTAAACACCGCAAATGCCCATGCCGCACACCGCGCTGGGCAATCACCTCGTCGGCAAAATGCTGTACTTCGTCCATGTTGCCTTTCAGCACCGCGATCTCCAGACAGTCATCATGATTGATGTGGACATGTAACGTGGCGACCGAGAGATCGTGATGCTGATGCGAAGAGGCGACCAGCCGGCTCGCCAGTTCGCGTTTTTCATGCTCATACACGTACGACAGGACCGCATAGCCGCGCTGCGCCGGCTGCTGTAGCGGATTATGGTGGAGCGCGTCACGCAGAATATCGCGCACCGCTTCCGAGCGGTTGTGGTACCCGCGGTGGGCGCTGTGCGCGTCGAGCGCGGCCAGCAGATCATCATCCAGAGTCAGGGTTACGCGCTGCATGGCATGGCCTCGTTAAGCAGAGTGCGGGGAAAGGGTGGGAGTACCGCACGCTGTAGCGCCTGTCCGGCAGCGGATGTAAGGCGCAGGGGCAGACTAACCGCGGCCGTTTCGACGATGCGTCCGCTATCCATCACCAGTACCCGCTGGCAAAAACGCTCCACCAGCCGCAGGTCGTGGGTAATAAACAGGCAGGCGGTGGCGAACTGCGCCTGCAGGCGTTTGAGCAGGGCGATAATATCCGCCTGAAGCATCAGATCGAGATTCGATACCGCTTCGTCGAGAATTAATAGCTGCGGCCCGACCACCAGCGCCCGCGCCAGGCACACGCGCTGCAGCTGTCCGCCGCTGAGCTGCGCCGGACGCTTGTCGAGCAGTGCCGGGGCGAGGTCAACCGCCAGCAGCATCTCCTCCACCCGCTGCATACGCTCTTCCCGCGATAAACTAAACAGGTGCCGCAGCGGTTCGCTGATAATCTCGCGCACCGTTTTGCGCGGATTCACTGCGCTAATGGCATCCTGAAACACCAGCTGAATATCGCGGCGAAAGGCGCCGATCGCCTCCCCCTTCAGGGAGGTCAGCGATGCGCCGCGCCAGGCGACCTCGCCATACCGCGGCGTTTCGAGACCGACCAGCATCCGCGCCAGGGTACTTTTGCCGCAGCCGCTGCGCCCGAGCAGCGCCACAGTTTCACCGAGGGCGATGTCGAACTGGATATCGCGCAATACCGCACCGTGGTGGGGATAATCGTGGCTCACTGCGTTCACGCTGAGTAAATTCATGGTGTTTTCTCCAGGCCATATAGCGCCAGATGGGCGGCCAGCAGGCGCTGGCTGAGCGGGTGCTGTGGGGCGCTAAATAGCGTGTTAACGTCGCAGCGTTCAACAAGACGGCCGTTTTCCATCACCGCCACGTCATGCGCCAGCCGGGCGACAACGCTCATATCATGGGTCACCAGCAGCAGCCCCTGCCCGCGGTTGGCGACGATATCCGCCAGCAGGTCGAGAATGCGCGCCTGGGCGACGGCATCAAGGTCGGTGGTCGGTTCGTCGGCGATGATAAACGGCGCGCGGCTGAGCAGGGCCAGGGCCACCATCATCCTTTGCAGCATGCCCCCGCTCATCTCGAAGGGATAGCGCTTGAGCAGCGAGAGCGGATTTTCCAGCCCCACCTCTTCCATCGCCGCCAGCAGCGCGACGTTATTGGCCTCGTGGCCCGCTGCCCGGCAGGTTTCCCGCGCATGCGCCGCCATGGTGTGCAGCGGATTAAAGGCGCTGCGCGGGTTTTGCATAATGGTGGCGATGGTCGCGCCGCGCAGCTGTTCACCGTATACCGGGATACCGTCGAGCAGCACCCGGCCCGCGGTTTGTCTGACGCCGGGCGGTAAAATGCCGAGCGTGGCGGCGCAGGTCAGCGATTTACCGCTGCCGCTACTGCCGAGCAGCGCCAGTACCTGACCGCGACGCAGGGTTAGGGAAACGTCGCTGACCAGCGGACGGTCGGCGACGAGCGAAAGTTGTTCCAGTTGGATCTTTTGCGGCATCAGTGGTTATGCTCCGCGATCAGCTGAGGATCGAGACGATCGCGCAGCGCGTCGCCCACCAGATTAAAAGCCATCACGCTGATAAACAGCGCCAGTCCGGGCCAGACCATTTGCAGCGGCTGCGTCCAGATGTACTGGCGGGCGTCGTTGATCATCACTCCCCATTCCGCCGTCGGCGCGCTGACGCCGAGGCCGAGGAATGACATCCCGGCTACGTGGAGCATCATATGACCGATATCCAGCGAGGCGAGCACCAGCAGCGAAGGGATCACCGCGCCGGCCAGATGGTCACGAAACAATGGCCAATGTCCCGCGCCGCTCAGGCGCGCGGCGAGAATAAACTCGCGCTGGCGCAGAGAGACCACCAGATTGCGCACCATCCTTGCGTACCAGGCCCAGTGCGACAGCGCAATGGCGATAATCACGTTGCTAAGACCGGTACCGAGTACACCGACCATAAAGAATGACAGTATTGAAGTCGGGAAGGTCATAAACAGCTCGGCCAGGCGCATCAGGCCGCGATCGACACGTCCGCCCACCATCCCGGCGGCGCCGCCCACCGTAAGGCCGATCAGCAGCACCAGCAGCAGGCAGGCCATCACCGCGCCCAGTGAGACGCGGGTGGCGGCGAGAAGGCGCGAGAAAATATCCCGCCCGAGATGATCGGTGCCGAGCCAGTGGGCGTCGCCCGGAGAGAGCAGACGTTGATGGAGATCGATGGCCGCCGGGTCATAGGGCAGCCACCAGCCGCTGCTCATGGCGATTGCCGCCAGCAGCGCAATAGTGAGTAGCGCCAGTTTTACCGGCCAGCGGAAGGTCGCGAACAGCGTCATACGGTGGCCTCCTCATGGCGGCGTAGGCGCGGATCGAGTGCGGCGTTAAGCAGGTCGACCGCCAGATTGGCCAGCACGAACACCGCCACCATCATCAGGGTAAAGCACTGGATCACTGGGTAGTCGCGATTGAATATCGCGGAAACCGCATAGCGACCGACGCCGGGCCAGGCGAAGATATTTTCGATGATCATCGTCCCGCCGATCAGCTCGCCGATGTGCATACCCAGCGCCGTCACTACCGGCAACGTCGCGTTACGCAGCACGTGTCGCCGCTCCACCTGACCCTCGCTCAGCCCGCGCAGACGCGCCCAGACCACGTGGCGCTGGCTGGACACTTCCAGCATGCTGGCGCGCAGCAGACGGGCATTGATCGCCAGCGACATCAGGGCGATGGAAAACGCCGGTAGCAGCAGATGTCGCCAGCCGCCGTAGCCCATCGCCGGTAGCCAGCGCAGATGGACGGAAAAGAGCATTACCAGCAAAAATGCCAGCCAGAAGTTGGGCATTGAGACGCCGAGGAAGGCAATCAATCGTACGGCGAAATCAGGCAAGCGGTCGCGATGCCGCGCCGCCCAGATCCCCAGCGGTAGCGAGGTCAGCAGAATAATCACCAGCGCCGCGCCGGTGAGCTGCAGCGTCGCGGGCAGAAAATGCAGCAGGTCGTCCAGCACCGGGCGCTGGCTGGCGTAGGAGACGCCAAAATCGAGATGCAGCGCGCGCCACAGCCAGTGTAGATACTGCAGCGCCAGCGGCTGATTGAGCCCGAGCTGCTCGCGGGTAGCGGCAATCATTTCGCTGGTAGGCGGCACGTTGGAGAGACGCAGATAGTCCAGTGCCGGGTCGCCGGCGCCAAGACGTAATAACAGGAAGATGATCGCCGAGGCGGCAAGCAGCATCAGCGGTAGCGGTAGCAGGCGGCGAAGAAGATATTTCAACATCATGGCGCCACCGGCGTAATGAGATCTAACGGCAGATCGGTGGTCACCGGCGCGAAGGGCACTTCGCCGAGCGTTTTGCGGGCGACGGACATCAGCGAGACGTAGCTTATCGGCAGATAGACCGCTTCGTTGTGCAGACGGGTGAGGATATCGCGATACAGTTCGCGACGGCGGCCCTCGTCGGTGGTAGTCAGGACCTCGCCGATCTCTTTATCAATCTCTGCTTTATCCGGCAGTCCGCGCTGCGCCTGATAATCGGCGTGCGAAGCGACGCGCATTGAGCTCATAAACGCGTGCGGGTCGAACGGCGCGCCCCAGGTATGGTTGAAGATCATCGTGAAGCGGCCATCGTGCTGGCGGGCATAGATACTGCTCTCCTCTTCGCCGACCAGCCCGACATCGATACCTACCTGGCGCAGATCGGCCTGGATGATTTCCGCCATCGACTTAGCCAGCGCATCGGTGCCGATAAAAGCCAGTTCAAGTCGCAACGGGCGCCCGTCTTTTTCACGAATATCCTTGCCGGGCGTTAGCGTCCAGCCGGCGTTTTCCAGCAGAGTACGGGCCTTATCCGGATTGAAGCGGCGCGGCGGCAGGTCATCCGGCGCGTAAGGTACCGAGGGCGCGAAAAGCGTGTCGGCGACCTGTTGGGTGCCGTACAGCACGCCGTCAATAAGCGCCTGTTTATTGACGGCATAGTTAAGCGCCTCGCGTACCGCTAAATCATTCGTGGGCGCTTGCAGCGTATTGAGCGCCAGCATCACGGTTTGCGTCGGGGCGGAAAGACGCGTGCGATACTCGTCCTGCTGGCGAAAACGGGCGAACGTATCCAGCGGTAGTAGCCCTTCATCACCGTACAGCAGATCAACTTCACCGGTTTCAAAGGCGACCGCCCGGCTGGTGGCGTCGGGGATCACTTTCACGGTGACTTTCTCAAGCGCCGGTTTTTTGCCCCAGTAGCGCGGGTTGCGTACCAGCACATCCTGCTGATTAAGCTGCGAACTGGACAGCATCCACGGACCGGTGCCGATGGGCGCTTTGATGCCTCGCTGCGTACTACCGTCAACAAACTGCGAGGGGGCGATAAAACGAAACGGGCGGGGAAGGGCGAGTTCCTGCAGGAACGGGTAGTAGGCGCTTTTCAGGGTGATTTGTAGTTCGTTATCGCTGAGCGCTTGAACGTCGGTTATCTGATTGGTCAACTCCAGCCAGGCGTGCCGCTGGCGGTTGGCCAGCACCGCCTGGAAATTGGCCACTGCGGCCTGGGCGTTAAACGGTTCGCCGTTGGAGAAGTAGACATCATCGCGCAGGGTGAAACGCCAGATTTTACCATCGGCTGAGTGAAGCCAGCGGGTAGCCAGCCAGGGTGTAACCCGGCCATCGGCCTGATATTTGACTAACGGCTCATACACCATACTTTGGGCGAACATTTGGTTTGGCGTATACAGATGTGGATTGAGAGGACCGACGTTAACCGGCCAGGCGATGGCGATTTCATGCATGGCGGCGGGCGCGAGCAGAGGAATGCAGGCGCAGAGCGCCAGCAAGGTGGTGCGGAAAATAGACAAGGTTTACATCCAGAAGGAACGAAAAGTATGACGATTTTAATAATTTGTCATACTTAAGGAGTAACCTGGATCAATATGATGGGAGAAAACCATAACAAAATCATATGTAGCGTAAGATTACGATTGTCTTAACAAATCCAGCAGGGTGGTGACCTGTTCATCGAGCGGCGCCAGGTCCCGCTTCACTATCAAATGCAGCGGCGTGGCGCGGCGGGCGCCATGGCTCAGCGGCAGCGCTTTCAGCACGCCCCGTTCCAGGTGTGCGCGTATCCGCTCTTCCGGCAACCAGCCGAATCCCACCTGATACAGTACCGCATCAATGGCGGCATCAATGGTAGAAAAGGTCCAGGCATCGCGGGTGGATGAGGCGTCGCCGCTACGGTCGGCAATGCGGATCAGCGGCCAGGGGGCCAGCGCGTTGTCGTCCAGCGGTTCTTCCGATTGCGACAGCGGATGGTCGCGATGGGCGACCGCAATAAAATCGATATTCATCAGCCATTCGCCGCGTCCGGTAATATCCTGGCGACGCGTTAAGACCATCACATCGGCCTCGCTGCGGGCGGCGCTTGCCTCATCGACGTTTTCCAGCACTTCGGTCAGCCGAACCTGAGTTTGCGGGTAGCGTTGCTGAAACTGACGCAGAATGGCGAAGAGCCGCTGGCGGGGAAAAATGCTGTCGACGACCAGATCCAGGCGGGTGCGCGCGCCGTTGCGCAGCGTCGCGGCGTGGGTCTCAACCCACGAAAAGGCCTTCAGTAGTGGTTTCACCTGATTAAGTAGCAGTTCGCCAGCGGGCGTCAGCACCGCCCGTCGCCCGGACGGCGCCAGCAGCGCCACCCCTAAACGTTCCTGCAGCAGCGCCAGGTTATAGCTCACCGAAGACTGGCTGCGGTTGGTCTCTTCCGCGGCTTTGGCAAAGCTGCCCAGCTCAATCACCTTTTCCAATAGCGCCCATTGTTCCAGCGTGGTCTTGTGCATGATTCATCTAAAAATTAGATTATTTTCATCCAAACATAGCGTTATTCATTCAATTTTTAAAGCCGTATTCTTACCTCAACGAAACAGAGGAGAATAAATAATGAGCACTTTTGACAAACATGACCTCAGCGGCTTTATCGGTAAACATCTGGTTTATACCTACGACAACGGCTGGAACTACGAAATTTACGTTAAAAATGGCACCACTCTGGACTATCGTATTCACAGCGGTATCGTTGCTAATCGTTGGGTGAAAGACCAGCATGCGTACATCGTGCGGGTAGGCGAAAGCATTTATAAAATTTCCTGGACTGAACCAACCGGTACCGACGTCAGCCTGATCGTCAACCTGGGCGACAAACTGTTCCACGGCACCATTTTCTTCCCCCGCTGGATCATGAATAACCCGGAAAAAACCGTCTGCTTCCAGAACGATCATATTCCGTTAATGAACGCTTATCGTGACGCCGGCCCGGCCTACCCGACCGAAGTGATTGATGAATTCGCGACTATCACTTTTGTTCGTGATTGTGGCCCGGATAATAACGATGTTATTAATTGCCCGGCTAATGAATTACCCGCAGATTTTCCTGCAAACTTGTAATACAGCAGAAATAATTCTGTGATCTAACGCTAATTTTTCCGCTAGATTAAAACGTAAAAAAATATTTATTACGGGATGGTTGACGATTCGTTTACTTTCATCCGTTAAGCCCCAGTTTTCTCTATGAAACTGGGGCTTCTTGCTGTTATCTCCTGCTATAATGAATTATATCTATATGATTTTCATGGATATATTACTATTCTCACGAAAAATATTAATTTCTTAATATTATCCTAAGCAACAGCGACTAGATTTAAAACCGTCGAAATACCCTGGAATGAAATGTGGCGGTGAACCGACTTCATTTTCATTTTGTTTAAGTCTGCTGGCGCAGGATATTTCTTTCTACCGGCCCCCTTTTTTAGTGGGCTATTAATAGAACAGGAAAAAGATGAGCGAATTTCTGCCGTTTTCGCGCCCGTCGATGGGCGACGCAGAGCTGGCTGCGCTGCGTGAAGTTTTGCAATCAGGATGGATCACTACCGGTCCTAAAAACCAGGCGCTGGAAGAGGCGTTTTGCCAACTGACCGGCAACCGCCACGCCATCGCCGTCAGCTCCGCTACCGGCGGTATGCACGTTACGCTAATGGCGATGGGCATTGGCCCTGGCGACGAAGTGATCACCCCTTCGCAAACCTGGGTCTCGACGCTGAATATGATCTGTCTGCTGGGCGCTACGCCGGTGATGATCGATGTCGACCACGACAATTTGATGATTACCCCTGAGGCGGTGGAAGCAGCGATCACTTCGCGGACGAAAGCGATTATACCCGTCCACTACGCGGGCGCGCCTGCGGATATCGACGCGATCCGCGCCGTTGGCGAGCGCCACGGTATTCCGGTTATCGAAGATGCCGCGCATGCCGCGGGGACGCACTATAAAGGCCGCCACGTCGGCTGGCGCGGCACCGCGATTTTCTCGTTCCACGCGATCAAAAATATGACCTGCGCTGAAGGGGGGCTTATCGTCACCGATGATGACGAGTTGGCTTCCCGCATCCGCAGCCTCAAATTCCACGGCCTGGGCGTTGACGCCTACGACCGTCAGACCCACGGCCGCGCGCCGCAGGCGGAAGTGATGACTCCCGGCTTCAAATACAATCTGGCCGATATCAACGCCGCGCTGGCGCTGGTGCAGCTGGATAAGCTGGCGCAGGCGAATCAACGTCGCGCTGAAATCGCCCAACGCTACCTGCGCGAGCTGGCGGATACCCCCTTTAAGCCGCTGACCATTCCGGCATGGGATCACCAGCACGCCTGGCACCTGTTTATTATCCGCGTTGATGAAGTGGCCTGCGGCATCAGCCGCGATGCCCTGATGGAAAAACTCAAAGCCATGGGTATAGGCACCGGTCTGCACTTCCGCGCGGCCCATACGCAAAAGTATTACCGCGAGCGTTTTCCTGAAGTTTCGTTACCGAATACCGAATGGAACAGCGCGCGCATTTGTTCCATCCCGCTGTTCCCGGATATGACCGACGACGATGTCACCCGCGTCATTACCGCGCTGCATCAGTTGTCAGGACGTTGATATGCTTACTTATCCTCCCGTAAAAAAAGTCTCGGTGGTTATCCCGGTTTATAACGAACAGGATAGTCTGCCGGAGCTGCTGCGTCGTACCGACGCCGCCTGTGCGACGCTAGGGCGCCAATATGAAATTCTGCTGATCGACGACGGCAGCAGCGACGATTCCGCGCGCATGCTGACCGAGGCCGCCGAAGCCGAAGGCAGCCACGTGGTGGCGGTGCTGTTGAACCGCAACTACGGCCAGCACTCGGCGATTATGGCCGGTTTCAGCCATGTCACCGGCGATCTGATCATCACCCTCGATGCCGACTTGCAAAACCCGCCGGAAGAGATCCCGCGGCTGGTGGCAAAAGCCGATGAAGGCTATGACGTGGTCGGTACCGTGCGCCAGAACCGTCAGGACAGCATCTTCCGTAAATCTGCCTCGAAGATGATTAACCGCCTGATTCAGCGAACCACCGGTAAAGCCATGGGCGATTACGGCTGCATGTTGCGTGCCTATCGCCGCCATATCATCGACGCCATGCTCAACTGCCATGAGCGCAGCACCTTTATCCCGATTCTGGCGAATACCTTCGCCCGCCGGGCGGTCGAGATCCCGGTGATGCACGCCGAGCGCGAATTCGGCGACTCCAAATATAGCTTCATGCGTCTGATTAACCTGATGTATGACCTGGTGACCTGTCTGACCACCACCCCGCTGCGTTTACTGAGTATTTTCGGCAGTGTGATAGCCCTGTTGGGCTTCGCCTTCGGCCTGCTGCTGGTGGTGCTGCGTCTGGCCTTCGGTCCGCAATGGGCGGCGGAAGGGGTGTTCATGCTCTTCGCCGTGCTGTTCATGTTCATCGGCGCCCAGTTTGTCGGTATGGGCCTGCTCGGGGAGTATATCGGCCGCATCTATAACGATGTTCGCGCCCGCCCCCGTTACTTTATTCAACGTGTTGTTCGCCAGCCGGAAACGGCGTCTCAAGAGGAAGATCGTTCATGAAAGCAGTAGTCTTCGCTTATCACGATATGGGTTGCGCAGGTATTCAGTCACTGCTGGATGCCGGGTATGACATCGCCGCTATTTTCACCCATCCGGATAACCCTGGCGAAAACCAATTCTTTGGTTCCGTTGCCCGCATTGCCGCCGAGCAAGGTATCCCGGTATGGGCGCCGGAAGATGTTAACCATCCGCTGTGGATTGAACGTATTCGCGAGATGAAGCCGGATGTGCTGTTCTCGTTCTACTACCGCAACCTGCTGTGCGATGAGATCCTGAATATCGCGCCGAAGGGGGCTTTCAACCTGCATGGTTCTCTGCTGCCGAAATACCGCGGTCGCGCGCCGCTGAATTGGGTACTGGTCAACGGCGAAAGCGAAACCGGCGTGACCCTGCACCGGATGGTTAACCGCGCCGACGCGGGCGATATCGTCGCTCAACAAGCTGTGGCTATCGGCCCGGATGACGCGGCGCTGGCGCTGCACCGTAAGCTGTGCGCCGCCGCCTCCGATCTGCTGGGCCAGGCGCTGCCGGCTATTTGTGAGGGTAAGACTGAGGAGCGGGCGCAGGACCACAGCCAGGCGACCTACGTTGGCCGTCGTACCCCGGAAGACGGGCGTCTCGATTGGGACAAACCGGCGCAGACTCTGCACAACCTGGTGCGCGCGGTATCCGATCCGTGGCCGGGCGCCTTCGCCTATGCCGGCGCGAACAAATTTATCGTCTGGAAATCCCGCGTGCGCGCCGATCTGCCGACGGCGAAGCCCGGCACCGTTATCTCCGTCGCGCCGCTAGTGGTTGCCTGTCAGCAGGGGGCGCTGGAAATCGTCACCGGCCAGACCGAACGCGGCGTTTACATGCAGGGCGCCCAGCTGGCGCAGGCGCTGGGGCTGGTGACCAGCGCGGTGCTGAGCAGCAAACCGGTGGTGGCGGTGAAGCGCCGTACCCGCGTGCTGATCCTCGGCGTCAACGGCTTTATCGGTAACCACCTGACCGAGCGCCTGTTGCAGGACGACAACTATGAGATTTACGGCCTGGATATCGGCTCCGACGCCATCAGCCGTTTCCTTGACTGCCCGCGTTTCCACTTCGTTGAAGGCGATATCAGCATTCACTCCGAGTGGATCGAATACCACATTAAGAAATGCGACGTGGTACTGCCGCTGGTCGCGATCGCGACGCCTATCGAATACACCCGTAACCCGCTGCGCGTGTTCGAACTGGATTTCGAAGAGAACCTGAAGATCATCCGTGACTGCGTGAAATACAATAAGCGCATTATCTTCCCGTCGACCTCGGAAGTGTACGGCATGTGCACCGACAAAAACTTCGACGAAGATAATTCCAATCTGGTGGTCGGGCCGATCAACAAACAGCGTTGGATCTACTCGGTTTCTAAACAGCTGCTGGACCGCGTGATCTGGGCCTATGGCGATAAGAACGGCCTCAAGTTCACCCTGTTCCGTCCGTTCAACTGGATGGGGCCGCGTCTGGATAACCTTAATGCCGCACGTATCGGTAGCTCCCGCGCCATCACTCAGCTGATCCTCAACCTGGTGGAAGGTTCGCCGATTAAGCTTATCGAAGGCGGCAAACAGAAGCGCTGCTTCACCGATATCAGCGACGGTATCGAAGCGTTGTTCCGCATCATTGAGAACAAAGATGGTCGCTGCGATGGTCAGATCATCAACATCGGTAACCCGGAAAACGAAGCTAGCATCAAAGAGCTGGCGGAAATGCTGCTCGCCTGCTTCGAGCGCCATCCGCTGCGCGATCGCTTCCCGCCGTTCGCCGGCTTCCGCGAAGTGGAAAGCAGCGATTACTACGGTAAAGGCTACCAGGACGTTGAGCATCGTAAACCGAGCATTCGCAACGCGAAACGCTGCCTGAACTGGGAACCGACCGTCGAGATGGAAGAGACCGTTGAACACACTCTGGACTTCTTCCTGCGCACCGTTGAGCTCACGGACGATAAAAACTCATGAAACAAGTCGGCTTACGCATAGATGTCGATACCTTTCGCGGGACGCGTGATGGCGTACCGCGGCTGCTGGCCCTGCTGGGCAAGCACGGGATTCAGGCAAGCTTCTTTTTCAGCGTCGGGCCGGACAATATGGGGCGCCATTTATGGCGCCTGGTAAAACCGAAGTTTCTGTGGAAAATGCTGCGCTCCAACGCGGCCTCGCTGTATGGCTGGGATATTCTGCTGGCCGGCACCGCGTGGCCGGGGCGCAGGATTGGCGCGGGTAACGAAGAGGTTATTCGCGCCGCCGCGCACATCCATGAAGTGGGCCTGCACGCCTGGGACCACTACAGCTGGCAAGCGTGGAGCGGCGTCTGGCCGCAGGAACGTCTGACGCTGGAAATTGAACGCGGTCTGCTCGAACTGGAACGCATTATCGGCCGCCCGGTGACCTGCTCCGCCGTCGCCGGCTGGCGTGCCGACCAGCGGGTGGTAAAAGCGAAAGAATCCTTCGATTTCCTCTACAACAGCGATTGTCGCGGCACGCGGCCATTCCTGCCGCAGATTGGCGGCGGGGCCTCCGGCACCGTACAAATTCCGGTGACGCTTCCCACCTGGGATGAAGTCGTCGGTAGCGCCGTCGATACCGCTGGCTTCAACCGCTATCTGCTGGACTGCATTCATCGTGACAAGGGAACGCCGGTCTATACCATCCACGCCGAAGTGGAAGGCATTGCCTGTGCCGATCAGTTCGATGCGCTGCTGACCATGGCGGAGGAAGAAGAAATACAATTTTGCCCACTGAGCCAGCTGCTGCCCGCTGACTTTAGCGAGCTGCCGTCAGGCAAAGTGGTCCGTGGTGAGCTGGCTGGCCGGGAAGGTTGGCTTGGACGTGAACAATTACTGGGCTCGGGTGTATGAAAAGCATTCGTTATGGCATCTCTCTGGTTGTACTCTTTGCGCTGTATTACTTATTGCCGCTGAATTTCCGTTTGCTGTGGCAGCCTGATGAAACCCGTTACGCGGAGATCAGCCGTGAGATGCTGGCCTCCGGCGACTGGGTGGTGCCGCACCTGCTGGGCCTGCGTTACTTTGAAAAGCCGATTGCCGGTTACTGGATTAACAGTATTGGCCAGTGGCTATTTGGTCATAATAACTTTGGCGTGCGTTTCGGTTCGGTCTTCGCCATTACCGTCAGCGCGTTGCTGGTGGCGTGGCTGGCGTGGCGTATTTTCCGCGATAAACGCGTGGCGATCCTGTCGCCGGTTATCTTCCTGACCGCGATGCTGGTATACGGTATTGGAACCTATGCGGTGCTGGATCCGATGATCACCATGTGGCTGGCGCTGGCGATGTGCAGCTTCTGGGGAGCCTCCCAGGCGCAGAGCCGCAGCGGGAAGATGTTGGGTTATGTCCTGCTGGGAGTCGCCTGCGGTATGGGGGTGATGACCAAGGGCTTCCTCGCGCTGGCGGTACCGGTGGTTGGCGTGCTGCCGTGGGTGATGGCGCGTAAACGCTGGCGCGAAGTGCTGACCTACGGCTGGCTGGCGGTGGCGGTCTGTACGTTGGTGGTGCTGCCGTGGGGATTGGCTATTGCCAATCGCGAACCCGATTTCTGGCGCTATTTCTTCTGGGTCGAGCATATTCAGCGTTTCGCTGAGAAAGACGCGCAGCATAAAGCGCCGTTCTGGTACTACATTCCGTTCCTGATTGCCGGCAGCCTGCCGTGGTTGGCGCTGTTACCGGGCGCGCTGAAGCGCGGCTGGAGCGAGCGCGATGATGCCCGAGGCGCGCTGTATCTGTTAGGCTGGATAGCGATGCCGTTCCTGTTCTTCAGCATCGCCAAGGGAAAACTGCCGACCTACATTCTGCCGTGCTTTATGCCGCTGTCGATTTTGATGGCCCGCTACGCGCTGGATGCCGCGAAGGCGGGGGCGAAAGCGCTGCGCATCAACGGCATGATCAACCTCGGTTTTGGTCTGATCGGCCTGGTCGCCGTGCTGGTGGTCTCACCGTTGGGCGTCATGCATAAGCCGGTGTGGACCAGGATAGAGTTGTATAAATGTCTGCTGGCGGCGATTGCCTTTGCCGTATGGGCGCTGATGGGCTGGCTGGCGATAAAAGACAATGGTCGTCGCTGGACGCTGGCCGCCATCTGTCCGCTGGGACTGGCGCTGCTGGTGGGCTTCGCTATCCCGGATCGGGTTATCGACAGCAAACAGCCGCAGTTTCTGGTGGATATTGTTAGCGAATCGCTGGCGCCAAGCCGCTATGTACTGACCAACAGCGTCGGTATCGGCGCGGGGCTGGCGTGGGAGCTCAAGCGTGACGACATCATCCTGTATGAAAGGCAGGGGGAGCTAAAATATGGCCTCGGCTGGCCGGATGCGCAGAGCAAATTCGTGGCGACTCAAGCTTTTGCTGATTGGCTGGCGGCGCACCGCCAGCAGGGACCGATCTCACTGGTGCTGCGGATGGATAAAGGTGAAACGATGAACGAACTGGCGTTACCGAAACCTGATAACTCCTACGTGCTGGGGCGCGTGGTATTTATTCAGTATCTGCCGCAATGAGTGTCTGGTTCTGTCTGGTACTCGCCAGCCTGCTTAGCTGCGCCGGCCAGCTGTGCCAGAAGCAGGCGACCCGGCCGTCCCGTAGCGGGCGGCGCGGGCGGCATATTTTGCTGTGGCTGGGCTTAGCCCTGCTGGCGCTCGGCGGCGGTATGCTGCTGTGGCTGGGGGTGCTGCAGGCGATCCCGGTCGGTATCGCTTATCCGATGCTGAGCCTCAATTTTGTCTGGGTAACGCTGGCGGCATGGGGTATCTGGCGCGAGCCGGTGGCGCGCCGCCACTGGCTTGGCGTCGGGCTGATCGTCGTCGGCATCGCCGTTCTGGGGAGTAGCGTCTGATGGGGTTAATCTGGGCGTTATTGAGCGTCGGGCTGGTCAGCGGCGCGCAGCTGTTACTGCGCAGCGCGATGGTCGAGCTGCCGCCATTGACCGATATCCTGACCTTTCTCAATCATCTACTGCATTTGCGCACCGGTACCTTCAGCCTGGGTTTCGGCCTGGTTGGCTATCTGCTGTCGATGGTCTGCTGGTATTTCGCGCTACACCGCTTACCGCTGGCCAAAGCTTACGCGCTGCTCAGCCTGAGCTACATTCTGGTGTGGGCCGCCGCCATCTGGCTGCCCGGCTGGCACGAGCCGTTTTACTGGCAATCGCTGCTGGGCGTGCTGATTATTATCGCCGGCGTGCTGACTATCTTCTGGCCGGTCAAGCCGCGCCGTTGAAACATTGAATGTGCGCCGCCGTCAGCGAGAACGGCGTTGGCGTACAGACCGCAATACTTAACCCTTGATACTGAATCTGGCTTAATGACAGCGCGTCGCGAAAGGCACTGTCAACAGAGGCCATCTGCCAGGCGCTGCCGCCGCGTTGCTTTACCAGCGCTTCTTTGCGCGTCCAGATTCGCCAAAAGGCGGCTAGCTGCCCCTCCGGCGGTTCGCGCTCCAGTTCCTGATGCTCGCCCTCGCTAAACAGGGCGTTGGCCAACCGCTGCCAGCCGTTGCGCGGGCGAATGACTTCGATATCGCAGCCAACCTCGCCTTCATCGCTCAGCAGCAGGGCAATTTGGTCGCCGCTGTGGCTAAGGTTAAACCACCGCCCGCAGCCGGGCGGGAAGGCCGGTTTGCCCTGCTCGCCATACGCAATATCCACCAGCGGGGCCACCGCATGCGCCAGCAGCGCGCGCCCGGCAAGCCAGCTTGCCCGCCGCGGGCCATCAGGGGCCTGGGCCGCTAACCCAGTCGGTAACGGCAGGGCGCTAAGCGTTGAGATTTGGCCAAGGATAAGCTGATACATTTCAGGACCAGCGCTGAATAATCATTGAGGTGTTAATACCGCCGAAGGCGAAGTTGTTACTCTGCAGGAATTCACAATCAATCTGGCGCGCTTCGCCCATGATGTAATCCAGTTCTCCGCAATTGGCGTCCGGATTATGCAAATTCAGCGTTGGCGCGAACCAGCCCTCGCGCATCATCTGCAGACTCATCCACGCTTCCAGCGCCCCGCAGGCGCCAAGGGTATGGCCGAAATAGCTTTTCAGCGAGGAGATCGGCACGCTATCGCCGTAAATCGCCGCCGTCGCCTGGCTTTCGGCGATATCGCCGCGGTCGGTCGCGGTGCCGTGGGCCGAAATGTAGCCGATATCCCGGGCGCTCAGGCCCGCTATTTTTAATGATTGTTCCATGCAGATCTGCATGGTTTCACGCTGCGGTTGAGTGATATGCGCAGCATCGCAGTTGGTGGCGAAGCCGATGATTTCGCCGTAAATGGTCGCCCCGCGTGCTTTGGCGTGCTCCAGTTCTTCCAGAATGAGAGTACCGGCCCCTTCGCCAATCACCAGCCCATCGCGCAGCACATCAAAGGGGGAGGGGGTAATGTCGGGCTGCTCATTGCGCTGGCTGGTGGCAAACAGAGTATCGAATACCGCGGCCTCCGACGGGCAAAGCTCTTCCGCGCCGCCGGCGACCATCACCGTTTGATAGCCGTGGCGAATCGCTTCCCAGGCGTAACCAATCGCCTGGCTTCCGGAGGTACAGGCGCTGGACGTCGGGATCACGCGGCCGCGCAGGCCAAAAAACAGGCCCGTATTGACGGCGGTGGTATGCGGCATCATCTGCACGTAGGTGGTAGCAGTAATATTATTGGTGTGCTTTTCCGTCAACATGGTGGCGAATTCGCTCATCGGGGCGGTACTGCCGGTTGATGAACCGTAGGCGATGCCGGTTTCGCCGTTACTCAGTATGGCATCGTCGATTAGCCCGGCCTGCTCCAGCGCCAGTTCAGTGGCGCGGGTGGAGAGCAACGATACGCGCCCCATCGCGCGAATGCGCTTGCGGGTATAGTGGTCGGGCAGGGTGAAATCATCGATCGGCGCGCCCAGCAGCGTATGCAGCCCGTCGTAAATACGCCACTCCGGCATGGCGCGTACGGCGTTTTTATATCTCTTCAGCCCCGCCGAGACATCCTGCCATTTTTCGCCAAATGCGGTGACGCCGCCCATCCCGGTAATGACCACACGGCGTGTCATAACATCCCTCCATTGATGGAAATGACCTGCCGGGTGACATAACCCGCCACATCCGACATTAAATAACTCGCCAGCCCCGCCACTTCTTCCGCCTGTCCCATGCGTTTCATTGGGATCATCGACATCGCCTCTTTCAACGCGGCCTCTTCCATTTCGATCATCCCGGTGTCGATAAGCCCGGGGGCGATGCAGTTCACGGTGATTTTGCGCTTCGCCAGTTCAATCGCCAGCGCTTTGGTGGCGCCGATGATCCCCGCCTTGGCGGCGCTATAGTTGACCTGACCGCGGTTGCCCATCACGCCGGAAACGGAAGAGAGCGTGATGATACGCCCGCCCTGGCGTGCGCTAATCATCGGCATGATGCACGGATGAATGACGTTGTAGAAGCTGTCGAGGTTGGTGTGGATCACCGCGTCCCAGTCGTCTTCGCCGAGCGCCGGGAAGGCGCCGTCGCGGGCGATGCCGGCGTTGCTGATAATGCCGTACCACGCGCCGTGTTTGGCCATATCTTGCTCAAGGACTTCGCGGCACTGCGTGCGATTGGCGACGTCAAAGCTCAGCAGACGCCCCGCGCCGCCGGCGGCGGTAATCGCCTCCAGCGTCTGCTGCGCGCCTGACGTGTCGCGATGATAGTGGACGCCTACCATAAAACCGTCCGCCGCCAGCTGGCAGGCAATGGCGCGACCGATACCTTTGCTGGCGCCGGTAACCAAAACTGAACGACTCATTCTGACGCTCCTTGTTGAAATAGGGTGTTAAGTTCTGTTGGCGTTGGCTGGAAGGTATTAACCCTTCCGCTGGCCAGCAGGTCATCGTCCGCCATCACGGCGCCTTCGAAGCTAGCGAAACGCTCGTCCTGCATGAGCAGTTTAACGGTAATGGACAGTGCTTTGCCGCGCGGCAGGGAGCCGGCCGCGCAGACTAATTCTCGCGCGCCAAGCACCATACCTAATGAGATGGACGCTTGCCCTTTTTGCAGGCGGTGCCAGCCGGACCAGACGCCGACGGTTTGCGCCATTAATTCAAGGGCGAACCAACCGGGGAGATTGCCCTCGGCATCGAGAAATGGCGCCAGGACGCTATGGGGCGAGACCGTGACCCGGCAGGTCGCGGTTTCGTCGGTCACATTGACGACCTCTTCCAGCAGCAGCATCGGTGCATCGTGCGGTAGATAGTCGCCGGGCGATAAATAGTGGTTCATTGAATGCTCCCGAGCAGGATGCTGGCGTTGTTACCGCCAAAAGCAAAAGAGTTCGACAGGATAATCGGTCGCGGCAGCGGCTGGGGATGTTCGATGATCCCGCATGGCGGTAGTGTTTCATCGCGCGGCGACTGGCTGAAATCCTGCGCTGGCAGCGGCAGGTTTCGCTGCAGAATCAGCATGCCGATGGCGGCTTCGGTGATCCCCGCGGCGCCCAGCGTGTGTCCGGTCAGGTGTTTCGTTGAACTACAGGGTACCCGAACGCCAAATAGCGCGTTGATGACGTGAGACTCTATTCTATCGTTAAGCGGCGTGGCGGTGCCGTGCAGGTTGATATAACCCACTTGTTCAGGGGCGATGCCCGCATCCCCCAGCGCCTGCTGGATGGCGCGGATCGCCCCCTCTCCTTCAGGATGCGGGGCGGAAATATGCCAGGCGTCGCTGGACTCGCCGATACCCAGTAGCGCGACTGGCTGCGGTTCGCGGGTCAACAGCATCAGCGCCGCCCCTTCGCCGATAGTGATGCCGTTACGGTCGCGGGCAAATGGCTGGCACTGCGTCGTGGAGAGCGATTCCAGACTGTGAAAGCCGTTGATCGGCATTCGGCTGAGGGTGTCCGCGCCGCCGACGATCGCCACATCCGCCAGACCGGCTTCAATTAGTCGGCGTCCGCTGATAATCGCTCTGGCGCTGGAGGAGCAGGCGGTTGACAGCGTAAATGCCGGGCCATCCAGCGCCAGCCAGTGGCTGAGAAAACGCGATGGGTCGCCCAGCTCCTGTTGCGGATATTGCCAGGCCGCGCTTTCCTTGCCGCCAAGCGTCAGGGTGACATGCGCGTCACCCTCATCCAGCCCCGAGGTGCTGGTGCCGAGCACTACGGCCACGCGCTCTCGTCCGTATCGGGCGATGGCGCGATCCACCTGCGGCTGAATTTGCGCCAGCGCCGCCAGCAGCAGCTGATTATTGCGCGAACGATGGGCGCTAAAGGTATTGGGAATGGCGGGTAATTCGCCATCCACGCCCGCGAAAACCGCCTGCGGATGCCCCTGTAGCCACCTCTCGCGCGGACGCATGCCGGGTGCGATACCGCGAGCCAAATTGGCGGCGATTTCATCGTTATCGCGGCCCAGCGCGTTAATCATGCCGACGGCGGAAATGTAGATCATCTCAGTCACCCAGGTATTGAATGGTGATGTGGTATTTAAAGACGTGCTGTTCGATGCTGATCGGCACGCGCTGGCCTTTGCGGTTGATATAGGTGATTTCGGTGACCAGCTTCCCGCGCGCGTTACGTAGTTCGCGTTTGTCGCCGCGCTCGGTCAAAGTCCACCCTTTTGGCAACTGCGGCAGCCATGCGCTAACCGGCCAGTGGCTGAGCATCACATCGGCCAGCACCTGGCTGGCTGGCGGCAGTTGCGGAACCACCATCGACTGTTCAGCGCGCAGCCCTCTTTCATCATAGGTCACCAGGAACAGGCGGATACCGACGGATGACAGACCCGCCAGCGTGAGCTTTTTATCATCGGCATTGAGCATGACCAGCAGCGACTGGGTTTGGCCGTTGAAGCTGCCGGTGAGCAACTGCTGCGAGCTGATGTCCGGCGAGATACCAGGCGGCGGCAACGTGACGCGCGTACCCGGTTCCAGCCACGCCTGCGGGCGGCCTTGCGGCTCCGGCTGCGAACGGCTGCAGCCGGCCAGCAATAAGGCGGCGAGTAGCGCGAAGGCGCGCCAGAATGATGGTCTTCTCATCGTCTTTTTTTCTCTTTTTTGGTCGGCATCGCTAACGGCGAAAGCAGGAAGGCGGCGAAAATGCCGCTTACCAAAACAATACCAAAACTGCTAATGGCCTGCGTGGCGCTAAATACCAGCATGCCGAGCGTCAATAAGGTGGTCATCATCGCCAGGGTGACCGCCAGCAGCGATGTCAGCGGCGTACCGCGCGGGTTGCTGAAAAACAGCGTGTAGTTAATGCCGATGCCCAGTACCAGCACCAGCGCCAGCAAGGAGAACAGGTTAACCGCGTGGCCGCTAAATGCCAGCATCGCCAGCCCGCATCCCAGCGACAATACCGACGGCACCAGGCTAACCAGCCCTTTGCGCCAGCCAAGGCGGAGCATAGCGCCGCAGGCAATCACCGCCAGCGCAACGCCCAGCAGGCCGGTTAGAATGTGGCGGTAGAGCGCGAACAACTGGTCGAAATCGCTTTTGCGATCGACCCACGCAACGCCAGCCTGTTTTGTACTAAGCGTTTTTAGCGCCGCGCTGTCTTTCACGCCGCTCACCGGGACCAGTACGCCGCTTTCGCCATCCGGCAGCGTCAGCCACAGCAGTCGCCAACCTTCGCTGGCCGGGCTGGCAAGCCAGACGTCGACGGTCACTGGCATCGGGTTGAGATCGGGATTGATCGTTGCCAGTCCGGCGTGGTTCAGCACGTTACTGACGGTGGGCGCGGCGCGTTGCAGCAGGGCAAGATCCTGCTGTTGGCGAGCGAGTGAATTCAGGGGGATAGCGCGATATCCGCCGAGCAGGCCGTCGCTTTGCGCCTGCGTCAGCGCGGGCATAAATGCCTCCAGGCGCTGCAGCGTCTGCTGGGCCGTTTTGCCGTAAATCACAAACCACTTTTGATCGACGCTTTGCCCGGTGAGCGCGGTGATGGCTTTTTCCTGGGCCAGGATATCCTGCGGCAACGCCTGGAGCTGCGAAATATCATCATCCACCCGCAGCGTCGCGAGACCCGCCAGCGAGAACAGGGCCAGCGCGACGGGGAGGCCGATGGACAGCTTTTTATTGCGCCGCCAGGCGGCAAGCCAGCGTAACAACAATGCCATCGCCGGAACCGGGCGCACGGGAAGTCCACGGCATAACCATGGATGCCAGAAAATTACCGTCAGACACGAGGCGCTCAGGCCGACCGCCGCGAAGAGCGCCATCTGGCGAATCGCCGGAAAGGGGGCCAGCATCATAATCAGATAAGCCGCCACGGTAGTAAGTAGTGCCAGCAGCAACGCATGACGTACTTTGGCGAGGCTTTGCCACGGGGTTGATTCCGCGCCATGCACCATCCGTTCGGTCAGATAATAGAGCGTATAGTCGGCGGAGATGCCGATGATGCTCATGCTCATCACCAGGGTCATCAGATGCAGTTCGCCAAATAGCAGCAGCGTGACGACGGTACCGGCCAGCGCGCCGATGGCGATGGAAATCAGGCACAGCAGCAGCGGGCGCAGCGAGCGAAATGTCGCGACGATCAGCAGGATCACGCCGAACAGCGTCGCCGCGCCGAGTGTAGAAATATCGTGCTTCGCCTGCTGACTGGCGTAATCGCTATAGAACACGGTGCCGCGCGACAGCAGCTGCGCCTGCGGATGCTGCGTTTTCCACTGCTTCTCCAGCTCGCCGAGCGTAGTGACCAGCCGGTGCGTCTTCTGCATATCGAATGAGGAACCCGCCAGTTCGCCATGCAACAGATACCAGAGGTTGCCCTGGGCATCTTTGGTCACCAGCCAGCCATCCTGCAGTTGCATCCGCTGGCCGCCTTTCGCCATCGCCAGCTGCGAGCCGCGCATCAGCATCAGCGGATCGTTTTGCAGTTCTTTGCCGCTGACGCCGGAAAATGCCGAATAGAGCTGTGAGAGGATCCATTGCGCCTGCGCTTCGCCGCCGTTTTGCAGGCGCGCGCGGGTAGCGGGGTCAATTAAACCGTTACGATGCTGCCAGAAAAAGGTTCCCCAGGCCTGCTGATTATCGGCATTCATTGGGCCTTTGACGTCTGCCAGCGCCTTCGAGGTTTGCAGCAGACGCAGCCAGTCGCCGGCCACCTGAGGGTCGGCCTGTTTACCGGGGCTGACCAGCCAGACCAGCTGGCGATCAAGGCGCTGCATAAAACCGTCGTTCAGGCTGGGCGGGATTGCGCCAAGCGTCTGCTTCGGCAGCATCGCCAGTACGCTGCTGTTGAGCCGGGCCTGCGGCAGCAGCGCCAGCAGCGCGCCCGCCAGGAGCAGGCAGACGACGGCCCATAACAGCGCGGGGCGTTTACTGGGCGGCAAAGCGTTGGCGTTCGTCATCGGTCAGTTGCGCAGGCGTCAGTTGGTGTTGGGAAAGGGTGATCTCGGTGCGATCGCCTTGCTTGTCGTTGAGCTGAATATGTTCCAGATAGTCTTTCCCGGCCAAATCGATGCGGGCAAAAATCTTATCCAGCGGCGTAGTGGTGGGCGTCAGGCGCAGCGTCCAATGGCCTTCGCCTTTATCGGCAAATTCCACGCGGAAGTTATCTTCCAGGACTTTTCGATCCGCCTGGAACAGCGCGCGCAGCAAATGGTTGAACTGGAACATCTGCGGATTGTTTTCGGCAGTAATGGTTTGCGGCGGCTGGCCGTTGATCGCCTGCACCATCCGTTTGTCATCCAGCAACAGCTGCATCGGGAATGGCGAGGTTTGATCCCACAGCAACCCCTTATCGCGGGCGATCAACATCTGCCCCTGGGATCGCAGCGGCTGCGGCAGATCCTTAATCGTGCGAACTTGATCGAAATGGGCGCGTATCACCGGCTGTTCGCTAAATTGTTTTTGCAGGTCATCAAGCGTGAGGGCGCTGACCAGCGGGCTGATAAATAGTCCTAACAGCAGCAGTAATCTCATGGCGTAACCCCCATGCGTTCAAACAGGATATCCGGGCTGACGAAACACATCTCGCGGCTGTTTTCATCCACCGCAACCTGGATGGTGTAGCCGGTGGTGGTGCGCTTGCCGCTATCGACATCAAAAATTTCGTAGCCAATGCGTAGGCGGTTCTCAAACTCTTCTATCCGCGCGCGCACGCGAATGCGCTGCTCGAAGGTGATAACGTCGCGGTATTTCACGCGGGTATCGACCACCGGCCACAAATAGCCTGAGGCTTTCATCTGCCGGTAGCCGTAGTTGAACTGGTTAAGCAGCGCCTCACGGGCAATTTCGAAGTAGCGGAAATAGTTGCCATGCCACACGACGCCCATCATATCGATGTCATGAAACGGAATAGTCAGCTCTACTTCAGCAGTAAAACGGGGATCGTTAAGCACCCTTTACTCCTTGTCTTTGGGATCCGGCAAACGCCAGAAATCGAAAAAGTTAAACCAGTCGAGCGGCGACTGCAGCGCGTAGTGTTCCAGCCGTTCGGCGTAGCGGTCGATGATGTGTTGCAATGCCTGTTGGCGATCGGCGCGCGGTAATAGCAGCGGGTCGGCGAACGGCTCGCAGTAAATGCGCAGTTTGCCCTGCTGGCGGAGAGCGAAAAGCAAATTAACCGGGCAGCGCAAAATGGCGGCGAGGATAAATGGCCCCTGCGGGAAGGGGGCGGCTTGCCCCATAAAACGGCTCCAGCAGACACGCCATTCGCCGCCACGCTGCGGGTTAACCGCAATACGGTCGCCGACAATCGCGATCCACTCGCCGCGATCCAGCTTTTCTTGCAACAGGATGGCGGTATCCGGGCCGATATCGTTCACCGGCATCAGGTTGAGCCCGGCCTGAGGGGCCATTTCCGTCATAATCTGTTTAAAACGTTGCGCATTTTCGCTGAATACCAGAGCGTTGATGGTTTTGCCGCCCTGTAGTTGCGCCAGCGCGCGGCAGGCTTCGACATCGCCGAGATGCGAAACCAACAGCAGCTTCCCCCGCGGATCGCTGATATTTAGCGTCTCCTCGGCGCCTGCGGTAAAAACCACGTCGCGGCCGAACTGCAATTCGCCGCGCCAGCTGGCGATTTTATCCAGCATCGCTTCGCCGAAGCGCTGGAAGTGCCGATAGCTGGTTAGCGTTGGCGGTATCGGCATCTGGCGCGCGGCGAGCTGTTCGCGCACGCGGGTTATCCATTGTTGCGAAGCACGGCGGGCCGTCGCGGCCGTCAGCCAGTACACGCCGACCACCGGATAAAGCAGCAGCGAGAACGCCTTGCGCCCCAGCAGCCGCCACACCAGTAGCATCAGGCGCATTCCCCATAATCCTTTTACCTCCTGCTGACGCGCCCAGTGCGGCGAGGCGCGGCGAAACAACAGCGAGGGGATCCGCGGCAGCATGCCGAGGAACAGACGCGTGTGCATCAGCGAGATGCGGCAGTTATCTTTGATGGCATCAAAATGCGACAAACCGTCCGGCGGGTAGGTCACGCGGGTTGGCACAAAATAGCTGGTATTTCCCTGCCAGTAGAGGCGCACCATCACTTCGGTATCAAAATCCATTCGCTGGCCGAGTGACACGCGCTGCGCCAGCTGTAGCGTTGGCGTCACCGGGTAGACGCGAAAACCGCACATGCTGTCTTTCAACTGCAGCGACAGCGTTTCAATCCATACCCAGACGTGGGTTATCCAGCGCCCGTAGAGGCGGGAACGCGGGATGGAGTCGTCGTAAATCGGTTGCCCGGAAATCAGCGCTTCGGGATGGGCCTGCGCCAGCGCCAACAGTTGCGGAATATCTTCGATGGCGTGCTGACCATCGGCATCGACCTGCACCGCGTGGCTGAACCCGGATTGCGCTGCGGCCTGTAGCCCACGGATCACCGCTGCGCCTTTGCCCGCGTTCTGTGGTAAGCGGATTAAGGTCAGATTAGCGGTTTCCGCCGCCAGCCGCTCCAACTGCTGCCGCGTACTGCTATCGCTGCCGTCGTCCACCACGATGCAAGGCAGGCCAAAGGGCTGCAGGCGCGCCAGCACCCGTGGCATCATGGCGCCGTGGTTATAGCAGGGGATCAGCACGCAGGGAGAGAAAGCTAGCGGCATAAGCGAATTTTCCCGCTGCTGGCGGTGTGCCGGGTTTCACCGTCGTGGCGCTGATAGCTAAAGGTCAGGGTCTGGCGCGCCTCCTGCCATGTCAGGGTGAGCGTGACGATCGCGCCCGGCAGCAGCGGCGACTGAAATTTCACGTTCTGAATGTCATGAAAGCGCCAGCCGGGCGCGAGCAGGCGGGTGGCGTAATGCATCGCCCAATCGATCTGTGCGACGCCGGGTAGCAGCGGCTGCACGGCAAAATGGCCGCGAAACCAGAATAGCGCCGGGTCGAGAGAGAGCACGATTTCAACCCGATCGGCTTGCGGCTGACGGCGCTCAATTTCATGGGGCTTCATGAAATAACTCCTGTAATTGCGCGTAGACACGCTTATTCATGCTATTAACGGGGATCTCGTCAACCACCCGCCAGTAGCGAGGGATGGCCACAGGTTCCAGCGAGGCGCGCAGCGCTTTCCGCCATTGTAATTCCTGGCTTTTCCCCCAGCGGCGACGGGCGTCATGGTCGAGCACTAACAACGCGCCAACGCTCTGGCGGCTGCCGCGGGTAATCGGCAGGACGGCGGCCTCAAGAATGCCATCCAGTTGCAGTAACCGGTATTCCACTTCGCTTAGCGAAATGCGCTTCTCTTCAATTTTCACTACCCGGTCGCGACGACCTGCCAGCTGGAATTGACCGCTTTCATTGAAATGCAAAATATCATCGATAACCAGGCCGTTATCGTCGGCGATAAGCGGCGAAAATAGACGAACTATGTTGCCCTGCGGCTGAAAGCGGATGCCTGGGAACGGCTGCCACGGCGCATTATCTTGCAGGCGCTGGCGGCAGGCGATAACCCCGCTTTCCGTGCTGCCGTAGATTTCATCCGGCCAGCAATTGAACCAGTTAGCGGTGTGCATGGCATCCTGCCAGGGCAGCTTGCCGCCGGCGGACAAAATCATCGCGACCGGTGGCGGGGTAAGCCGATAGTCGAGACGTTTGAGAAAAGCCGGGCTACTGATAAACAAATAATGATGATCATGGCTTAATGCTGCCAGCTGCTCGGCGTACTCAATCATCGCCGCGTGCAGCGGCAACCCCAGCGCCATTGGCAGGAACAGACGGAACGTCAGGCCGTATAAGTGCTGCGGCGCGACCGATGCCACGACCCGACTGCCTGCCAGGCGCCCGGCATAGTGCGCGGCTATCAGCGCCGCCTCGCGGTCGAGACTCTTAACGGGCTTACTAATTCGCTTTGGTTCACCGGTAGAACCGGAGGTAAAAAGCTCAATGCAGGCGTTATCGCCGATCGCCGGGAACGCGTATTCGTGGGATGCGGTCGCCATGGCGGACTGGATAACCCGCAGCGGCCCGCGCCATGGCAGCGGCTTATCGCTCAGGATGCCGTCGAAAAGCGCTCGCTGTTCGTGTAATAGCGCCGCTCGGCTATGGCCAGGAAGCACTGGCGTTTTCCCCGCATGCAGCGTGGCCAACAGCGCGACCAAAAACAGGTAGCTGTTGTCAAAACAGAGCGCCCAACGCTCGCCTGGCTGTTGTTGCAGGTTGTTAAGCAGGTGAGCGACATCATAGCGCAGATGCGCCAGCGTCCAGCTGTGCGCTTCCTGCCACGCAATCAGCGTTTGCGGCGGACGCGGGGCGCTGAGCCACTGGGCCAGCGTGAGGGGCTGCATCATGGTTTATCTCGTTTAATCACCCGCTGGCGCACCAGCCACTCTCCGGCCATCAACATGCCCATCAGCAGATAGGAAATCATGCCGTTCCACGCCGTCCATAGCGACATATCGCCATATAACGCGGTAACCAGCGCTATACCGCCGTTGCCGATGAAAAAGGCGCACCAAATTTGGGTGACCCGGCGGGTGTAGCGCACGGCTTGCTCAGGAAGAACTGGGTCCCGCAACCGCGCCAGGCGCTCGACTACAGGCATACTTGACCACAGCGAACCGCCAAACACCGCTAGCATTACGCCGCTTACCACCACCGGGTAAAATAGCAGTAGCTGATGGGTCTTTAGCAGGTAGCTGGCAATGCACAGCGTCATGCCGGCTACCGCAACGATCTGAGTGACCACGCTCAACGGCCCTGACTGTCGCCGGGTCTGGCGAAAGCGTAAAAACAGCAGTAGCGCCATTAGCGGCAACAGCCATGGCAGGCTGTTATGCGCGAGGCCAAACCAGATCAAAAATGGCCAGGTCAGCAGTAATAACCCCGTCATAATTGAAACGACCGGCAGCGAGCGGATGCCCGACACGGTGAATTACGCTTCTTTCAGCAGGCGATCCGCCGCATCGACCACGTCCTGCACGGTGCGTACGGTTTTAAAGTCTTCTGGCTTGATTTTCTTGCCGATTTTCTTTTGTAGATGGACGATCATGTCGATGGCGTCGATGCTGTCCAGTTCGAGGTCTTCGTACAGGCGGGCCTCAGGTTTAATATCCTGCGGATCGATTTCAAACACCTTCACCAGCAGCGCGGAGACTTCTTCGTAAATAGCTTTTTGTTCGGTCATAACGGTTCTCCTCAGGCACGCTGCGCTTGAATAAAGGATGCCAGCGTGGCGACGGAAAAGAAGTGCTGGCGCATCTCTTCGCTTTCTGCCGACAGCACCACGCCGTACTGTTTTTTCACCGCCAGACCCAGCTCCAGCGCATCGATGGAGTCCAGACCCAGACCATCGCCAAACAGCGCGGCATCGGTGTCGATATCATCAGCGGACAACTCGTCCAGGTTCAATGTACTGATAATCAGATTTTTAATTTCAAGATAGAGCGCTTCCATCATTAATTCCTGTTTCAGGCGCAACGCCTGATTCTAATTTAAGCAAAATATGCCGGTTTAACTGCCGTGCGGCCAGCGCCGGTTCTTGTGTGTTGGCATCGTAAAATTGGTCTATTCGTAGCCGTTCTCCGACTTCAACGGTAAATAACGGCTTCGTTCGCGGCGGGTCGTACCATTTGCTCTGTTTGCCCAGCATATGCTCGGTACAGCGGATAACAACGACGCGTAAATCGCTGCCGCAGCGCACGGCGATATTGGCCGCGCCGCGCTGCAGCTGCATTTTTTCTCCCGGCACCGTTCGGGTTCCTTCCGGGAAAATCAAAATAGTATCGCCCTGCTGTAAACGCTGCCGACTGGCCGGAAGCAGGGTATCGGCGCGATCGTTAATCAAATAATCCGCCGCGCGGATCACGCCGCTGACAAATGGGTTTTTCAGCAACGCGCTTTTCACCAGGCAGTCGGTTTCCGGCATCACCGAGGCCAGCATCACGTAGTCGATGAGGCTGGGATGATTAGCGACCACCAGGCAACCGCGCTCCTGACGTAAAATCTCGCGCCCTTTAATCTGGTAGTCCAGTACGCCGACGGCTTTCACGACGTTAAGAAAAACGCGAAAGCTGGCGGAAATGCTGCGCCGTGCGAGACGACGACGGCGGGTGCTATCGCGCACTACGATCAGCAGCAGATTGAACCAGATCAGTGACAGCAGCAGCCCGCCAAGGCCAAACAGCGCGAAACAAAAACCGGTCATCGCTGCGCGCCACAGGCGATTTAACCGTTGGAAAAGCGGCGTCATGCGCGGCTCCAGCGCCACTGCACGCGCTCGCCGGGCAGGGTGAACGTATGGGAATTCTGCAGATAGTGCCGTAAAAACAGCAGGCTTTGCGGTAGGGGGCTTTCAGGAACGGCATCATAGCGCTCAGCCTGGCACTGCCATTCGCCGCCGGACTCAATAACCCAGGCCGTCGCATAGGGCCAGGTCGGCATAGCCGTCGGCAGCTGCGAATGGTAAAACTCTGGCAGAAAACCATCAAAATCAACCATCAACACGCGTTGATAACCTGCCTGCAGAAGCCCCATGACTTCATATAATCCCTGCTGGAAAGTGTCGCGCCCGGCAGAAAGCGATGATGATACAATGGGTTTTTTCGCCGCAATCGTCAGATTACCAACGGCGGAATTGTGTACCGATAAGGCGAAATCGGTAGGCGAAACCGCTTGCTCCATCGCCAGGGCGTGGAGGATCCGATAGTTGCGCTCTAGTTCGCCGTGACGGCTGGTATAGAGAACGGCGTCGATCTCATGGCGGCGCAGCATCGCCAGCCCGCACTCAACCGCCAGCTTGCTGCCGGAGCTAAGTCGGCGAGCGGTCATCATTGGCAGTTCGTTGAGTTTGGCCGCCGGGGCCGCCGGATCGATGGTGTGCGAATACCGTGACCATTGCTGCCACTGTTCGGCTTCGCAAAGCCCAGGCGCTCTCGCCTGCCAGTCGATTATGTTCAGGGTAAAATTCATCTACGCGCGTCCGCGGTAAGCCTGTAGTTCTATGATCGCGACGTTTATAGAACCCGAAACCCGGCGATAACCATCACGAAGCCGTTAATTGGGGGCTTTGCAACCGAAAATCAGCCTCGCCAGCTAAGGGTGACGCCAAGCATATCCGCAGCGCAAAACTTTGCGATGAGATAATGCTGTATTTTCGGTATTTTCACCGCTTAGTGCAATTTATTGCGTTAATCTCCCCATAAAGGATGATAATTCCGCTGAATAGATGGCGCCAATAGCGGGAACTGCAATTACCGACCGGACATGGTAAATAGTAGATATCTGTTGCCAATATCTGGTGGAACCTGATGCCCGAACCCGTCGCCGAACCGGCGCTCAATGGACTGCGCCTTAATCTGCGGATTGTCTCCGTCGTTATTTTCAACTTTGCCAGCTACCTCACTATCGGCCTGCCGTTGGCGGTTCTGCCGGGCTACGTTCACGATGTGATGGGTTTTAGCGCCTTCTGGGCCGGGCTGGTGATTAGTCTCCAGTATTTCGCCACGCTGCTGAGCCGACCGCACGCCGGGCGCTACGCCGATCTGCTCGGGCCGAAAAAGATTGTCGTTTTCGGCCTGTGCGGCTGTTTCCTGAGTGGTTTGAGCTACCTGCTTGCAGCCTGGAGCAGCAGCTGGCCACTGCTGAGTCTGCTGCTGTTATGCCTTGGACGAGCGATCCTCGGCATTGGCCAGAGCTTTGCCGGCACGGGGTCGACGCTATGGGGCGTAGGCGTTGTCGGCTCGCTGCATATCGGGCGGGTGATTTCGTGGAACGGCATTGTGACCTACGGCGCGATGGCGATGGGCGCGCCGCTGGGCGTGCTGTGCTATTCATACATTGGCCTCAGCGGCCTGGCGATGGTCATTATGGCGGTTGCTCTGGTGGCTATCATTTGCGCGCTACCGCGAACGGCGGTGAAGGCAACGAAAGGGAAAGCGATGTCATTTCGCGCGGTGCTGGGCCGGGTTTGGCCTTACGGCATGGCGCTGGCGTTGGCTTCTGCCGGCTTTGGGGTTATCGCGACCTTTATTACCCTGTTTTATGACGCGAAAGGCTGGGACGGCGCGGCCTTTGCGTTAACGCTGTTCAGCTGCGCGTTTGTCGGCACGCGGCTGCTTTTTCCCAACGGTATTAACCGCCTCGGCGGCCTGAACGTGGCGATGCTCTGTTTTAGCGTGGAGGTTATTGGCCTGCTGCTGGTGGGCTTTGCACAGACGCCGCTGATGGCGAAAGTCGGGACTTTCCTCACCGGCGCGGGTTTCTCGCTGGTCTTCCCGGCGCTGGGCGTGGTGGCGGTAAAAGCCGTGCCGCAGCACAATCAGGGCTCGGCGCTGGCGACCTATACCGTATTTATGGATTTGTCGTTGGGGATAACCGGGCCGCTGGCCGGGCTTTTGATGGCGTGGACCGGGATACCGACGATTTATCTGGCGGCTGCAGGGTTGGTGATGGCCGCGCTACTGCTGGGCTGGCGGTTAAAAAAACGGCCCCCGGTGGTTGAACCGGAGGCCGCTGCATCAGGGCAATAAAATTAGTTAATGACCAGCGTGTTGACGATGCTTTCCGCTTCGGTCTGCGCCTGCTGCTGGTTGTCCGCTGGCAGAGTGACCTGCAGGGTCAGCAATTTGTCATCGATCTTACCGAGCAGCACGGAAGACCACGCGGTCTGACCTTTGGCGGAGATGATGCTGTCCAGTTGCTGTAAGGTGTGGCCTTTAATCTCAATCGATTTGTTAGACACAACCTGCAGCTGCGGGTCGCGGCTGCGCTGCTGATCTTCCAGACGTTTGGAAAGCACCGCCAGATCTTCATTAGTGTTGTCGCCGACAATCACAATCACCGCTTTCTGGCCGGTGGCGTCGGAATAGACGTGCATATTGTTAGCCTGAGTACCAAGCTTACCGCTCTGGTCGGCCATGCCCGCGGGCAGAGTGAAGCTCAGTTTACCATCCAGCAGGCTAATCGCCTGGCCGCTGGTATTGCTCTCTGCTGCCGCCCCGACGGTCGGCGCTTTTGAATCGCTGTTATCACAGGCCGCAAGCCCCATAACCAGCAGGCCAATACCGACATATTTAACCAAATTGCGCATTGACATCTTCCTTTCGATAAACGGCCATTAACGGCTCATCCGGTTATCTTATCACAACCGTTAGCGAGTACCTTTAACCTGGCTGCAATGCCGACAAATCAGATTTATCCGCCAGTTTTTTCAACAGCATATTCAACAGCACGCCGTACATCGGCAAGAAGAAGACAATGCTGATAAGCACTTTGAAGCAGTAGTCGACCATGGCGATTTCTCCCCAGTGGGCGGCCATAAACGGATCCGGGCTGCGCCAGAAGGCGATGAAGAAGAAGGCCAGGGTATCGCTGACGTTACCGAACAGGGTCGACGCCGTCGGCGCCAGCCACCAGCGACGATTCTGACGCAGGCGGTTGAAAACGTGGACGTCGAGAATTTGCCCCAGCGCATAAGCCATAAAGCTGGCGGCGGCGATACGGGCGACGAACAGATTAAAGGTGCCCAGCGCGGCAAAGCCCTGCCATTCGCCCATATAAAACAGCGCCGAAATGCCATAGGAAATAATCAGCGCCGGGATCATCACCGCGAAGATGATGCGTCGCGCCAGCGGGGCGCCGAAAATGCGCACCGTCAGATCGGTGGCGAGAAAAATAAAGGGAAAACTGAACGCCCCCCAGGTGGTATGGAAACCAAAAATGGAGATCGGCAGCTGGACCAGATAGTTGCTGGAGGTGATCACCAGCAGATGAAATAGCGAAAGCCAGACGAGCGCTTTCTTACGCTGTACGGTAGTAAAGGGATTCATATTGTGACCTTTTTATGTCCGTCATGCTTCATACCAATGAAGGAATCGGGAGCGGAACGTTGGGGTGAGGGAACCCAATTAAAAACGGCTGCATGATACTGCGTTGCGAGCGTAATGCAATGGTTGTTTTTCGCGCAAACGTTAACCTGGCTTGCGTACTGGCGAAGTGGGGGTAAACTAGGGCCGTTTTGTTGAAGTGAGATAAAAATGAGCGAACTTTTTTCCAGTCCTGACCATACGCTGGACGCCCTTGGGCTCCGCTGCCCGGAGCCGGTGATGATGGTGCGTAAAACCGTGCGTACCATGCCGGTGGGCGAGACCCTGCTGATTATTGCCGACGATCCGGCCACCACCCGCGATATTCCCGGTTTTTGCCTCTTTATGGAGCATGAACTGGTGGCGCAGGAAACCGAAGCCCTGCCGTACCGCTACCTGATCCGCAAAAGCCACTGAATCCGCGTTATCCGGGCTACCCAACGGTCCGCAACCGTAGCCCTGCCAAGCGCAGCGCGGCAGGGAATACCCCCGGATGGCGGCGCGTTGCGCCTTATCCGGGCTACCTAACGCTCAGAACCGTAGCCCTGCTAAGCGCAGCGCGAGCAGGGAATACCCCCGGATGGCGGCGCGTTGCGCCTTATCCGGGCTACCTAACGCTCAGAACCGTAGCCCTGCTAAGCGCAGCGCGAGCAGGGAACACCCCCGGATGGCGGCGCGTTGCGCCTTATCCGGGCTACCTAACGCTCAGAACCGTAGCCCTGCTAAGCGCAGCGCGGGCAGGGAATACCCCCGGATGGCGGCGCGTTGCGCCTTATCCGGGCTACCTAACGATCTGGAACCGTGCTGCGCGAGCAGGGAATATCTGTTCAACCTTACTTTTTACGCAATAACCGCAGGGCGTTAGCCGTTACCAGCACCGTCGCGCCGGTATCCGCCAGCACCGCCAGCCACAACCCGGTCAGGCCGAGAAGGGTCGTGACGAGGAAAATCCCCTTCAACCCTAAAGCGATGGCGATATTCTGGCGAATATTGGCATGGGTGGCGCGCGCCAGCGAAATCATCTGCGCCAGGCCGGTGAGGCGGTTATGGGTCAGCGCCGCGTCGGCGGTCTCCAGCGCTACATCGGTGCCGCTGCCCATCGCAATACCGATGGTCGCCGCTTTCATCGCCGGGGCATCGTTGATACCGTCGCCGACCATTGCCAGCGGCGCGTTGGCGTTAAGCGCCATCACCGCGTTCACTTTGTCCGCCGGCAGCAATCCGGCGCGGAACTGCAGACCCAGTTCATTGGCGATAGCCGCCGCAGCGCGCGGGTTATCCCCAGTGAGGATCACCCCTTGTACGCCCAATTGATGCAGCTCTTCCACCGCCTGACGCGCATCGTCGCGCAGGGTATCGCGCAGCGCCAGAATGCCGAGCAAGGTATCATCGCGCATCACCAGCACCACCGTCTGTCCGGCGCTCTCCAGTTGCTGGATCTGCGCCTCATGTTCAGCGGGGGCGGCCTTACTGGCCGCGCAGATTAAGATGCGGCTGCCGTTGACCTCGGCTTCTATCCCGGAACCGGCCAGCGCCCGCTGGTTGCGCGCAACGGGAAGAGTCAGCTTACGCTGCTGCGCTTCGCGGATGATAGCCTGCGCCAGCGGGTGGCTGGAGCCTTGTTCAACCGCTGCCGCCAGCGCCAGCAGGCCGTTTTCATCAACGTCGGCGGTGGTGATAACGTGGGTGACCTGCGGTTGGCCGATGGTCAGAGTACCGGTTTTATCGAACGCTACCTGGCGCACCTGGCCCAATTGTTCCAGCGCCGCGCCGCCCTTAATCAGCGCCCCGCGCCGTGCGGCGACAGCCAGGCCGGAGGTAATCGCCGCCGGGGTAGAGATGACCAGCGCGCAAGGGCAGCCGATCAGCAGCAGCGTTAAGCCTTTATAGATCCACGGCAGCCAGGCGCTGGCGAAGAATAGCGGCGGTACGATGGCAACCAGCAGGGCGACTACCATAATGGCCGGAGTGTAGATTCGGCTGAAGCGATCGATGAAGCGCTCAATCGGCGCCCGGCGCTCCTCGGCTTCTTCAATCAGTTTGAGGATCCGGTCAATGGCGCTGTCGCCCGGTTCGGAGATAACGCTCAATTGCACCAGCCGATCGACGCTGGTGGCGCCAGCGGCTACGCGCTCGCCGGCTTTACGTTCCACCGGTACCGATTCGCCGGTCAGCGCGCTTTCGTCAAAGCTGGCAAACGGCGATAGCAGCTCGCCATCGGCCGGCAGACGCCCGCCGGCGGCGACTTCAATCACGTCGCCAGGACGCAGGTCGCGCTGGGAGACGGTCTCACGCTCGCCGTTGCGCAGGCGAACGGCGGTATCAGGTTTGAGCGCCATCAGGGCGCTCACGCCCTGACGCGCGCGGCTGGCGGCCCAGCCTTCAAGTCGTTCGCCGATCAGGAACAGCAGCAGCACCATCGCCGCTTCGGCGGTGGCGCCGATAAACAGCGCGCCAATGGCGGCGACGCTCATCAGCGTTTCGATGGCAAACCAGCTGCCGCTTTTAATTAACCGCAGCGCCTGACGGGCAACCGGCCACAGGCCGACGAGGGTAGTGGCGACAAACGCCAGTTTGCCGAACGGGTGGTTAAACTGCTCCAGCCCCCAGCTGAGCGCCATCATCACTACCAGACTCAATAACGCCAGGTTTTCCTGCAGCCATGAACCTTGCGGTTTCTCTTCCTGCGGCGCGTCAGCATCGCGCAGGGTATAACCCGCGGCGCGTACCGCGTTTTCAACCTGTGAACGGATATCGCTGTCGGCATTGACCAGCAGTTTCTCGGTGGCGAATAGCACCTGTACCTGGCTGACCCCGTCGATTTGGCGCACGGCGGTTTCCACCTTACGGGCGCAGGCCGCGCAGTCCATGCCGTCTACCTGCCAGCTATAGCGGGCGCCATTGAGCGGCTGCTCAGCGGCGGCGGTTTCTCCGGCGCAGTTATGATCGTTACAGCAGCTTTCCGCGGGCGCTGTCGCCGGGGTAAATTTGAATGACGAGAACTGGGGGACTTTTTTGTCCTGAGATTCTGGTGTCGACATGGCACCCTCCGGGTAATGATAATTTTCTCATTACCCGCAGGATACACTCTGGAGTCGACTCCAGAGTCAAGCAGTAAATTACAGATACAGTGCGCGAACGATCAGGAAGTGCCCGGCAAAGTAGAAGGCCGCGGAAATGGCGTTATCGGCGCGGAAGCGACGGCGATAGTGGCTAATCAGCCAGACGGCGTTACCCAACAGCAGCGAAGCGGCGCCAAGGAAGCCGGAGAGCGCGGTATCGGTCGGCCGCACGAACCACAGTTCGCCCGCCAGCCACACCATCACCAGAGTCATACCGATAAAGGTCAGCACCGGCATGCGCATCTCTTCCAGTCGGGTCCAGATAATCGCCAGCAGCAGCGCGCCGAGCACCAGCAGTACCAGCGGCAGCGGCCAGAAGAACGAAAGCGTCATCTGGCTGGCGAACCAGATCGTATACAGCAGATGAGAGAGGAAGAATGCGCCAACCGCGTACATCACCCGCTGGCGCGGCAGCAGGGTTAACGCATCGCCGAGCAGCGAAGCGCACAGGCCCGCCAGCACCAGGTAGCTAATGGCGTTGAACATCGGCGCCTGCCAGGCTAACAGCAGCAACAGAAGCAGGGTGACCGGTTTAAAGACCCAGCGCTGCCAGGCCGGCCCACGATAGGACGCATCGACGTAAAGCCATGCGGAGAAACAGACAGCAATAAACGACCAAAGCATAGTAAGTCCCTGTATCTGTTATCATTAAATAAGCGATTACGCTTACGGTACCGGATCTCAGTGTAGTGGTTTGGGCCAGAAGATGACAACGTTATTCAATGCGCGTTATCCTTATTCCTGATAATTCTTATGGGTACGCAAATGAGTAAAGTTCCGCTATTTTTTGTGCTGGTGGTCGCGGTGATTGTGGTGGCGGCCTCGTTTCGCTACGTGCAGCAGCGCCGGGAGAAAATGGATAACGACGCCGCGCCGCTGCTGCAGAAGCGGGTGGTGGTCAGCAATAAGCGAGAAAAGGTGATTAACGATCGCCGCTCGCGCCAGCAGACGGTGACGCCAGCCGGCAGCGAGATGCGTTATGAAGCGAGCTTCCGCCCGGAAAATGGCGGTCTGGAAGTGGTGTTCCGCCTTGATGCGCCGCAATACCACGCGCTGAGCGTTGGCGACCGGGGAATGCTGAGCTATAAGGGCTCAAAATTCGTCGACTTTGTTGCCGATAACTGAGCCCTCGATTAACCGTTACTTCTTCTTCAGCGTGGCCTTCAGCTTTTTCTGCCAGGCCACCAGTTCAAATACGCCGAAGATGAAAATACGAATCTGCTCAAAACGGCTCAGCGGCGGCGCATCTTTCGTTTGCGTCGCTTTCAACAGCGTCAGCTGCAGGCCATGCATCAGAATCATAAAAATCAGCGCCACGTTAACGAAGATATTCAGCGGTTTTGGGAAAGGTTGAAACAGGTTCAACAGCAAAAACGCCCAAACGCATAGCATCAGCAGGCGGCCTAAATTAATCAGCATGGTTTTCTCCTTGTGCCTCGCGTTGATACAGGCGGTAGGCGACCTGTCCGGCGACTTTTTCGCGATACAGCTGCCAGTTTGCCGGAACCGGCGGTAGTCCGTTTTCTACTTCGCTCTCGACATAAATCAGCGCTTCATCTGCGAGCCAGTGGTTTTTTTCCAGCAGGCTGAGCGTTTCTTCCAGCAGCCCTTTGCGGAAGGGAGGATCGACGAAGACAATATGGTGCGGCGTACCCGGCTGGCTGAGAAACGCCAGCGTGTTGGTGTTGACCACCTTGCCGTTGTTGGCTTTCAGCGTCGCGAGATTTTTTTGTAGCTGCTGCGCGACGCCGCGCTCCATCTCCAGTAGCGTGGTGCTGGCGGCATAGCGTGACAGCGCTTCCAGCCCCAGCGCGCCGCTGCCGGCGAAGCAGTCAAGGCAGTGGGCGTCGACCATCGACGGCGCCAGCCAGTTAAATAGCGTTTCCCGAACCCGGTCGGTGGTCGGGCGCAGACCCGGGCTCTCCGGCACCGGTAATTTACGGCCCCGCCACTGTCCGCCGATAATGCGGATCTGGCCGCTGCCTGCGTGATTTGGTTTCTTCATCTCTTTGCTCAAGTCTCAACTTCCAGCCTGCTATTCTAACGATCGAAGACCATTGACGAAACCTTAATCCGGGGGCGGTGATGCGAGTTAAGTTAAGTGATAGACTATCCAACTAATTTCATCATTTTTTCAGCTTCTGAAGCGGTTGTGTCGAAGCTGCGCCATGAATAAACAGCGAGGAGTGTGGTCGCAAATGGCAAAAGAGAAAAAACGTGGCTTCTTTTCCTGGCTGGGCTTTGGGCAAAAAGAACAGGCTCAGGAAAGCGAAACAGAACAAAAAGTAGAAGAACAACAAGAGGTTGTGGAACAGGCTCCGGCGGCGGAAACGCCTGCGGAAGCCGTACCCGCGGCGGAAACGGTAAAAGAAGATCCGGAGGCCTTTGCCGCTGAGGTCGTAGAAGTCACCGAACAGGTTGTTGAAAGCGAACTGCCGCATCCGGTGGTGACCGAAGCCGTTGCACAGGAAAAAGTGGCTGAATCGCCGGCGGCGGAGGAAATTTCTGCCCCAGAGGCCGCTGTTGAAGAAGCGCCGGTTGTTCCTGCGGTAGAAGAAAAAGTCGCTGAACCGCTGGTTGAAGAGGTGATTGCCGAGCCGGTTATCGCCGAAGCGGTCGCTGAACAGACGCCGGAAGAGGTTATCGTCGCGGAGCCTGAGGTCATCGAAGATGAGATCCTCCCGGAAGAGCCCGAAGCCGAACTAAGCGATGAAGAGCTCGAAGCACAAGCTCTGGCGGCGCAAGACGTTGAAGAGACGCCAGAAGAAGAAGCGGAAACTCAGGAAGCGGCGCCGCAGGAGCAGGAAAAACCGACCAAAGAAGGTTTCTTCGCCCGCTTAAAACGCAGCCTGGTGAAAACCAAACAGAATCTGGGTTCCGGATTTATCAGCCTGTTCCGCGGCAAAAAAATCGACGACGATCTGTTTGAAGAGCTGGAAGAACAGCTGCTGATTGCCGACGTTGGGGTGGAAACCACGCGTAAGATTATTACCAATCTTACCGAGGGGGCCAGCCGTAAGCAGCTGCGTGATGCCGAGGCGTTATACGGTCTGCTGAAAGAAGAGATGAGCGAGATCCTGACGAAAGTTGAGGAACCGCTGAATGTTGAAGGGAAAACGCCATTTGTTATTCTGATGGTCGGCGTTAACGGCGTGGGTAAAACCACCACCATCGGTAAGCTGGCGCGTCAGTTTGAGCAGCAGGGCAAATCCGTGATGCTGGCGGCGGGGGATACCTTCCGCGCGGCGGCGGTGGAACAGTTACAGGTCTGGGGCCAGCGTAACGAGATCCCGGTGATTGCCCAGCATACCGGCGCTGATTCAGCCTCGGTTATTTTTGACGCCATTCAGGCGGCGAAAGCGCGCAATATTGATGTGCTGATTGCCGATACCGCGGGGCGTCTGCAGAATAAATCGCATCTGATGGAAGAACTGAAGAAGATTGTCCGCGTAATGAAGAAACTGGATGTCGACGCGCCGCATGAAGTCATGCTAACCATCGACGCCAGCACCGGGCAGAACGCGATTAGCCAGGCCAAACTGTTCCACGAAGCGGTGGGGCTGACCGGCATTACGTTGACTAAGCTTGACGGAACCGCGAAGGGCGGGGTTATCTTCTCAGTGGCTGACCAGTTCAGTATTCCGATTCGCTATATTGGCGTCGGCGAACGTATTGAAGATCTGCGTCCGTTTAATGCGGGCGACTTTATTGAGGCACTTTTTGCCCGAGAGGATTAAGAATGATTCGCTTTGAACAAGTCAGCAAAGCCTATCTCGGTGGGAGACAAGCGCTGCAGGGGGTGACGTTCCACCTGCAGCAGGGCGAGATGGCGTTCCTGACCGGCCATTCCGGCGCGGGGAAAAGTACCCTGCTGAAGCTTATCTGTGGTATCGAACGGCCGAGCGCCGGGAAAATTCTGTTCAGCGGCCATGATATCAGCCGCCTGAAGAGCCGCGAGGTGCCGTTCCTGCGCCGCCAAATCGGCATGATTTTCCAGGACCACCACCTGCTGATGGATCGCACCGTGTTCGATAATGTGGCGATCCCGCTGATTATCGCCGGCGCCAGCGGCGATGATATTCGCCGCCGCGTATCCGCAGCGCTGGATAAAGTCGGGCTGCTGGACAAAGCGAAAAATTTCCCCATCCAACTCTCCGGCGGTGAGCAACAGCGTGTGGGCATTGCCCGCGCGGTGGTCAACAAGCCGGCGGTGCTGCTGGCGGATGAACCGACCGGTAACCTCGATGAGGCGCTCTCGGAAGGGATTTTACGTCTGTTTGAAGAGTTTAACCGCGTAGGTGTAACGGTACTGATGGCGACCCACGACCTGGGGCTTATTTCCAGCCGTCCGTACCGTGTCCTGACGCTAAGCGACGGTCATATGCATGGAGGCCATCGGGGTGAATAAGCGCGACGCAGTGAACCAGATTCGCCAGTTCGGCAGCAAGTTCGATCGTCTCCGTAACGCCACCGGCGGCGGCAACGGCGGGCGCAATGCGCCAAAACGGTCAAAAGCGGCGCCGAACCCGGCATCGCGGAAGAGTAACGTCTTTAACGAGCAGGTGCGCTACGCCTGGCACGGCGCGTTACAGGATTTAAAAAGCACGCCGCTGGCGACCTTCCTCACCATCATGGTGATCGCTATTTCGCTGACGCTGCCGAGCGTCTGCTATATGGTCTACAAAAACGTCAACAGCGCGGCGTCGCAGTATTATCCGTCGCCGCAGATCACCGTCTATCTGGAAAAAACGCTGGATGACGATGCGGCGGCGCGGGTGGTTGGCCAACTGCAGGCGGAGCAGGGCGTTGAGAAGGTAAATTATCTGTCGCGCGATGAGGCGCTGGGCGAGTTCCGCAACTGGTCCGGGTTTGGCGGCGCGCTGGATATGCTGGAAGAGAACCCGTTGCCGGCGGTAGCGATTGTGGTGCCGAAGCTCGATTTCCAGAATACCGATTCGCTTAACACCCTGCGCGATCGCGTCTCCCGTATTCAGGGGGTAGACGAAGTGCGCATGGACGATAGCTGGTTTGCGCGCCTGGCGTCGCTGACCGGGCTGGTCGGCCGAGTGTCGGCGATGATCGGCGTGCTGATGATTGCCGCGGTGTTCCTGGTGATTGGTAACAGCGTGCGCCTGAGCATCTTCGCCCGCCGCGACACCATTAACGTCCAGAAGCTGATCGGCGCTACCGACGGTTTCATCCTGCGCCCGTTCCTCTACGGCGGCGCGCTGCTGGGCTTCGCCGGGGCGTTTTTGTCGCTGATTCTGTCGGAGATTCTGGTGATGCGCCTCTCCTCGGCGGTGACCGAAGTGGCGAAAGTGTTTGGTACTAAATTTGAACTCAGCGGCTTAGGCTTCGATGAGTGTCTGCTGATGCTAATCGTCTGCTCGATGATTGGCTGGGTCGCGGCATGGCTGGCGACGGTGCAACATTTACGTCACTTTACCCCCGACTAAAAATTTTCTGGTATAATCTTTCCCTGCACTGAATATCTCTCTGCAGGGAAAGAGTCCCTGTTCGCCTCTTCCCTAATCTTTCATCTCCATGTCACATTTTGTGCGTAATTTACTCACAACGTTGCATGGAACTTGTGGATAAAATCACTGTCTGATACTACTGTGGGTGATATTCTCGTTGCTCATAAATGCTGGCATGTTTGTTGCCTGATGGGGACAAGATCATGTCAGACACTATCGATTGAGAGGATTTGAATGACCAAAGAAATGCAAACTTTAGCTTTAGCCCCCGTTGGTAACCTGGAATCGTACATCCGGGCTGCTAACACTTGGCCGATGTTATCGGCTGATGAAGAGCGGGAGCTTGCTGAAAAGCTGCATTACCAGGGCGATCTGGAAGCAGCGAAAAAGCTGATTCTGTCTCACCTGCGCTTTGTTGTTCATATTGCTCGTAACTACTCGGGCTATGGCCTGCCGCAGGCGGACCTGATTCAGGAAGGTAACATCGGTCTGATGAAAGCCGTACGTCGTTTCAACCCGGAAGTGGGTGTGCGACTGGTTTCCTTCGCCGTGCACTGGATTAAAGCGGAAATCCACGAATACGTGCTGCGTAACTGGCGTATCGTTAAAGTCGCAACCACCAAAGCGCAGCGTAAGCTGTTCTTCAACCTGCGTAAAACCAAGCAGCGTCTGGGCTGGTTTAACCAGGACGAAGTAGAGATGGTTGCCCGCGAGCTGGGTGTGTCGAGCAAAGACGTACGTGAGATGGAATCACGTATGGCAGCGCAGGACATGACCTTTGATATGTCGTCCGATGACGAATCCGATAGCCAGCCGATGGCGCCGGTGCTCTATCTGCAGGACAAAACGTCTAACTTTGCCGACGGCATCGAAGACGATAACTGGGAAGAGCAGGCTGCTAATAAACTGACTGATGCGATGCAGGGCCTGGACGAGCGTAGCCAGGACATCATCCGCGCTCGCTGGCTGGACGAGGACAACAAGTCCACGCTGCAGGAGCTGGCGGATCGTTATGGCGTCTCAGCTGAACGTGTTCGTCAGCTGGAAAAGAACGCGATGAAAAAACTACGCGCCGCTATCGAAGCTTAATCTTCGACTTTCTGCGCCGTAGTGAATTAAGCCTCTGCTGTTTCAGCGGGGGCTTTTTGTTTTATATCCCCGTCATACCCGTTTCCCCTCTCCGCGCGATTTGTCGCGACCTTTAGCTTCAGTCACATAACTTTTACATCTCTTGCAAATTGTTGTTTCAAATTCTGAAAAATGGGGTATGTTTTGGCATAGTGTGCTGCAAAAGCGCAGGCGGCAGACCCAAATGCAGTCATACTACACTTATTATGACTAAAAAATCAGAATAATGCGCTGACAAACAACATCACAACAAATGCAAAAACCATAATAATGGGGAGCCTCAGGATGAATATGAAGGGTAAAGCGTTACTGGCAGGATGTATTGCTTTAATTATGAGCGGTTCCGCGCTGGCGGAAGACATTAAAATTGCCGTCGTGGGAGCGATGTCCGGCCCGGTTGCCCAGTATGGCGACCAGGAGTTTACCGGCGCGGAGCAGGCGGTAGCTGATATCAACGCCAAGGGCGGTATCAAAGGCAATAAATTGCAGATCGTAAAATATGACGATGCCTGCGACCCGAAACAAGCGGTGGCTGTTGCGAACAAAGTGGTGAATGACGGCATTAAATACGTTATCGGTCACCTGTGTTCCTCATCCACTCAGCCGGCGTCTGACATCTATGAAGACGAAGGCATCCTGATGATTACCCCGGCGGCAACCGCGCCGGAGCTGACGGCGCGCGGCTATAAGCTGATTCTACGCACCACCGGTCTCGACTCCGATCAGGGACCGACGGCGGCTAAATATATTCTCGGCACGGTGAAGCCGCAGCGCATCGCTGTGGTTCATGACAAACAGCAATATGGCGAAGGGCTGGCGCGCTCAGTTCAGGAAAACCTGAAGAAAGGCGGCGCCAACGTGGTGTTCTTTGACGGGATCACCGCCGGTGAGAAAGATTTCTCTACCCTCGTGGCGCGCCTGAAGAAAGAAAATATCGACTTCGTCTACTACGGCGGTTATCACCCGGAAATGGGGCAGATCCTGCGCCAGGCGCGCGCAGCCGGTCTGAAAACCCAGTTTATGGGCCCGGAAGGCGTGGCTAACGTTTCCCTGTCTAACATCGCCGGCGAGTCGGCAGAAGGCCTGCTGGTCACCAAACCGAAGAACTACGATCAGGTTCCGGCAAACAAACCGATTGTGGATGCTATCAAAGCGAAGAAACAGGATCCGAGCGGCGCCTTCGTGTGGACCACCTATGCGGCGCTGCAGTCGCTGCAGGCGGGGTTAAATCAGTCTGAAGATCCGGCGGAAATCGCGAAATACCTGAAAGGGGCGAAGGTGGATACCGTCATGGGGCCGCTGTCGTGGGATGAGAAAGGCGACCTGAAAGGGTTCGAGTTCGGCGTGTTTACCTGGCATGCGAACGGTACGGCAACCGACGCCAAATAATTTAACCTGCGCCTTTCACGCCGCAGATGCGTTGTCTGCGGAGCCTTTCATGCCGCGGATGCGTTGTCTGACCCCGGTTGCGCTGCGCTTACCGGGGCTACAATTTCCAGGTAGCCCGGCTAAGCGAAGCGCCGCCGGGTTCTTCCCTGGTCACGCTGCGTTTATTGGGGCTACGGCTTAATGCTTCTCCCAACCATTCTGCTGGGCGCTGAAACCGAGCGCCTGCATAAATGCCGCCATCACGCCGCGGTCTTCCACCCCGCTATCGGCAACGCGCCAGCTATTGATATTTGGGTTATCGCTTAACGTCTCTTCCACTAAATATTGCCCCACGCCGCGGCGGCGGGTGACTTCACGCACGCACAGATCGCTGAGCTCGCCTTCGACGCCGCGCAGGGTAACGCGTACGGCGCCGAGCAGACGTTCGTTAAAGCGGGCGGCGTAAATACGATGGTTTTCATCCAGCATCAGCGCCGCAGGATCCTGCGACGGCCAGATTTTGCCTAAATCAATGCGATCCTGATCGCTGAAGTGCTGTAAACGGATAATGGTGAGCTTCATACGCGGCAGTTCCAGTCAAAACAGATGCGACAGTGTACTCAAATTTCTTGTTTGGCGGGGCGCTGTTTTGCACTCATTCATCAGGGGATTCGTTTTCCTGGTTGCGTGGGGGTAGCGCAATACATTATGGATCGAAAAATAAGCAGAATTTTAACCTGATATGTAGCGTTTTATTCCGCCTTATATGCCGTTATTTTATGCTGTGAACTGGACTTTTTTTTGTTTATCTTCGCCTGAAACCAGAATATTATCTTTTCTTAATCACCTGAAAAATAGAGATTTTAATCATAATTCAGGTAAAAAACTGCGCTAAACCATTAAAGTTCATGGTAAAAATGGCGTTGTTTAATAAAAGCACAGAATGCTTTTTAACCATAAAAATACAAAACATTTACATCACATCACGAACGGGGTTCTGAAGCATGAAAAGGAACGCGAAAACGATCGTCGCGGGAGTCGTTGCATTAGCGATTTCCCACGCGGCGTTGGCAAAGGATATTAAAGTCGCCGTCGTCGGCGCGATGTCTGGCCCGGTTGCCCAGTGGGGCGATATGGAATTCAACGGCGCGCGCCAGGCGATTAAAGACATTAACGCCAGCGGCGGCATTAAAGGCGACAAACTGGTTGGCGTCGAATATGACGACGCCTGCGATCCGAAACAAGCGGTCGCGGTCGCCAACAAAATCGTCAATGATGGCATTCAGTACGTTATTGGCCACCTCTGTTCCTCCTCCACCCAGCCGGCGTCTGACATCTATGAAGATGAGGGCATCCTGATGATCTCCCCCGGGGCGACCAACCCGGAACTGACCCAGCGTGGCTACCAGTACATTATGCGTACCGCTGGACTTGACTCTTCCCAGGGGCCGACCGCCGCGAAATATATCCTCGAACAGGTGAAGCCGCAGCGTATTGCGATTATTCATGACAAACAGCAGTACGGTGAAGGACTGGCGCGTTCCGTGCAGGACAACCTGAAAAAAGCCGGTGCCAATATCGTCTTTTTTGACGGTATTACCGCCGGTGAGAAAGATTTCTCCGCGCTGCTGGCGCGCCTGAAGAAAGAGAACATCGACTTCGTCTACTACGGCGGCTACTACCCGGAAATGGGGCAGATGCTGCGCCAGGCGCGCTCCGTCGGCCTGAAAACGCAGTTTATGGGGCCGGAAGGCGTCGGTAACGCCTCGCTGTCCAACATCGCCGGCGCGGCGGCGGAAGGTATGCTGGTGACGATGCCAAAACGCTATGACCAGGATCCGGCCAACAGCGCTATTGTTGATGCGCTGAAAGCGGATAAAAAAGATCCGAGCGGCCCGTACGTCTGGATCACCTATGCCGCCGTTCAGTCGCTGGCGCAGGCGATGGACAGAACCGGCAGCCAGCAGCCGCTGGATTTAATTAAAGATTTGAAAGCTCACGGCGCGAAGACCGTGATTGGGCCGCTGAATTGGGATGAAAAAGGCGATCTGAAGGGATTTGAATTTGGTGTCTTCCAGTGGCACGCGGATGGTTCATCCACCGTCGCTAAGTAAGACGCGTTATCCCACCGCCCGCACCGCGCGGGTGGCATGAAAAAGGTTACCTTATGTCCGAGCAGTTTCTCTATTTTCTGCAGCAGATGTTTAACGGCGTCACGCTGGGCAGTACCTATGCGCTGATCGCCATCGGCTATACGATGGTGTACGGCATTATCGGCATGATTAACTTCGCCCACGGCGAGGTCTACATGATCGGCAGCTACGTCTCGTTCATGATTATCGCCGCCCTGATGATGCTGGGGATCGATACCGGCTGGCTGCTGGTCGCCGCAGGCTTTATTGGCGCTATCATTATCGCCAGCGCCTACGGCTGGAGTATCGAGCGCGTGGCCTATCGGCCAGTTCGCAGCTCCAAACGTCTGATCGCGCTGATTTCCGCCATCGGGATGTCGATATTCCTGCAGAACTTTGTCAGCCTGACCGAAGGCTCGCGCGATGTCGCGCTGCCGAGTCTCTTTAACGGCCAGTGGATTGTCGGCCACAGCGATAATTTCTCCGCCACTATCACTACCATGCAACTGGTCATCTGGGTCGTTACCTTTATCGCCATGCTGGCGCTGACGCTGTTTATTCGCTATTCGCGAATGGGCCGCGCCTGTCGCGCCTGTGCGGAAGATCTGAAAATGGCGAGCCTGCTGGGCATCAATACCGACCGCGTTATTGCGCTGACCTTCGTCATTGGCGCAGCGATGGCGGCGGTCGCGGGCGTCCTGCTGGGGCAGTTCTACGGCGTTATTAACCCCTACATCGGCTTTATGGCCGGGATGAAGGCCTTTACCGCAGCTGTGCTCGGCGGTATCGGCAGTATCCCTGGCGCGATGATCGGCGGCCTGATTCTGGGTATCGCCGAGGCGCTCTCTTCTGCCTATCTCAGCACCGAATATAAGGACGTCGTCTCCTTCGCGCTGCTGATTCTGGTGCTGTTAGTAATGCCGACCGGCATTCTGGGCCGCCCGGAGGTAGAAAAAGTATGAAACCGATGCAAATTGCGATGGCGCTGCTTTCCGCCGCGATGTTCTTTGTTCTGGCGGGCGTCTTTATGGGCGTGCAGCTGGAGCTGAATGGCACCAAACTGGTGGTCGATACCGCCGCCGATATTCGTTGGCAGTGGATTTTCATCGGCACCGCGGTGGTCTTTTTCTTCCAGCTGCTGCGCCCGCTGTTCCAGAAAGCGGTTAAGAACGTTTCCGGGCCGAAATTTATTATGCCGGCGATTGACGGGTCGACGGTCAAGCAGAAGCTCTTTCTGATAGCCCTGCTGGTGATTGCCGTGGCCTGGCCGTTTATGGTGTCGCGCGGTACGGTGGATATTGCCACCCTGACGATGATTTATATCATCCTTGGTCTCGGACTGAACGTGGTGGTTGGGCTTTCCGGCCTGCTGGTATTGGGCTACGGCGGGTTTTACGCCATCGGCGCCTATACCTTTGCGCTGCTTAACCACTATTACGGTCTCGGCTTCTGGACCTGCCTGCCGCTGGCCGGTCTGGTCTCCGCAGCGGCCGGCTTCCTGCTGGGCTTCCCGGTGCTGCGTCTGCGCGGCGACTATCTGGCGATTGTGACCTTAGGCTTCGGCGAGATCGTGCGCATTCTGCTGCTCAACAATACCGAGATCACCGGCGGGCCGAACGGTATCAGCCAGATCCCGAAACCGACTTTCTTTGGTCTTGAATTTAGCCGTACCGCCCGTGAAGGCGGCTGGGATACCTTCAGCAACTTCTTCGGTCTGAAGTACGATCCCAGCGATAGGGTGATTTTCCTCTATCTGGTAGCGTTGCTGCTGGTGGTGCTCAGCCTGTTCGTTATTAACCGTCTGCTGCGGATGCCGCTCGGGCGGGCGTGGGAAGCGCTGCGTGAAGATGAAATCGCCTGTCGTTCGCTGGGCCTGAGCCCGACGCGCATCAAGCTGACCGCCTTTACTATCAGCGCCGCGTTTGCCGGGTTTGCCGGCACGCTGTTCGCCGCGCGCCAGGGCTTCGTGAGCCCGGAGTCCTTTACCTTCGCCGAGTCGGCCTTTGTGCTAGCGATCGTGGTGCTGGGTGGTATGGGCTCGCAGTTTGCAGTGATCCTGGCGGCTATTCTGCTGGTGGTATCGCGCGAGCTGATGCGTGATTTCAACGAATACAGTATGTTAATGCTCGGTGGGTTGATGGTGCTGATGATGATCTGGCGCCCGCAGGGGCTGCTGCCGATGACGCGCCCGCAGCTGAAGCTGAAAAACGGTCAGGCGAAAGGAGAGCAGGCATGAGTCAGCCAATATTATCCGTGAACGGCCTGATGATGCGTTTTGGCGGCCTGCTGGCGGTCAATAACGTCTCCCTTGAGCTGCGCCCGCAGGAGATCGTTTCCTTAATTGGCCCAAACGGCGCGGGAAAAACCACCGTTTTTAACTGCCTGACCGGTTTCTATAAACCTACCGGCGGCACCATTATGCTGCGCGACCAGCATCTGGAAGGGCTGCCGGGGCAGCAGATTGCGCGGATGGGGGTGGTGCGAACCTTCCAGCACGTGCGTTTGTTCCGCGAAATGACGGTGATTGAAAATCTGCTGGTGGCGCAGCATCAACAGCTGAAAACCGGCGTCTTCTCCGGTCTGCTGAAAACGCCGGCCTTCCGTCGCGCACAGAGCGAAGCGCTGGATCGGGCCGCCACCTGGCTTGAGCGTATCGGCCTGCTGGAGCATGCCAACCGTCAGGCCAGCAACCTGGCCTACGGCGACCAGCGCCGGCTGGAGATTGCTCGCTGTATGGTGACGCAGCCGGAGATCCTGATGCTTGATGAACCGGCGGCGGGGCTTAACCCGAAAGAGACCAAAGAGCTGGATGAGCTTATCGCCGAGCTGCGTAGCCATCACAACACCACCATCCTGCTTATCGAACATGATATGAAGCTGGTGATGGGCATTTCCGATCGCATCTACGTCGTGAATCAGGGGACGCCGCTGGCCAACGGGACGCCGGAAGAGATTCGTAATAACCCGGACGTGATCCGCGCCTATTTAGGTGAAGCATAATGGTGGTGACGCATAAGATGGAAAAAGCGATGTTAACTTTTGACAATGTCAGCGCCCACTACGGCAAGATTCAGGCGCTGCACAACGTCAGCCTGCATATCAAACAGGGTGAGATCGTTACGCTTATCGGCGCTAACGGCGCGGGGAAAACTACCCTGCTCGGTACGCTGTGCGGCGATCCGCGGGCCTCCAGCGGGCGCATTGTCTTTGACGGTAAGGATATTACCGACTGGCAGACGGCGAAAATCATGCGTGAAGCGGTGGCGATCGTGCCGGAAGGGCGACGCGTCTTTTCGCGCATGACGGTGGAAGAGAACCTGGCGATGGGCGGTTTTTTTGCCGACCGCGACCAGTTTCATACCCGCATCAAATGGGTGTATGAGCTGTTCCCGCGTCTGCATGAACGCCGTATTCAGCGCGCCGGCACCATGTCCGGCGGCGAGCAGCAGATGCTGGCGATCGGTCGCGCTCTGATGAGCCAGCCGCGCCTGCTGCTGCTTGATGAGCCCTCATTGGGGCTGGCGCCGATTATCATTCAGCAGATTTTCGATACCATCGAACAGCTGCGTGAGCAGGGGATGACGATCTTCCTGGTTGAGCAGAACGCCAACCAGGCGCTGAAGCTGGCCGATCGCGGCTACGTACTGGAAAACGGTCACGTGGTGCTGGAGGATACCGGCGACGCGCTGTTGGCCAACGAGGCGGTGCGCAGCGCCTATCTCGGCGGTTAATACATTGTAACCCGGCGTCATTCATTTCGCCGGTTTGTAGCCCGGGCGAGGCGCTTGCGCCGACCCCGGGAGCCGATCGCACGAATATTATCCGTGTCTCAGCTCCCACTTTACTTCCCCCATCCTTTCATCGGCTTGTCATCTCCCTGACCCGTTACTATCTTTTTTTTGTAATAAAAAAGTTATTTTTCTGTAATTCGAACATGTCATGTTACCCCGCGAACATAAAACGCGTGAAATCGCGCATCCGGAACAACAAGAGAGATAACCGATGATATCGTTACGACATACAGCTTTAGGACTGGCGCTGAGCCTGGCATTTGCTGGCCAGGCACTGGCAGTAACCACCATCCCTTTCTGGCACTCGATGGAAGGGGAACTGGGTAAAGAAGTTGATTCTCTGGCGCAACGTTTCAACGCGGCCAATCCTGATTACAAAATTGTTCCGATGTACAAAGGCAACTACGAGCAGAGCCTGAGCGCCGGTATCGCCGCCTTCCGTACCGGTAACGCGCCGGCGATTCTGCAGGTGTATGAAGTCGGCACCGCCACTATGATGGCGTCAAAAGCTATTAAGCCGGTGTACCAGGTCTTTAGCGATGCGGGTATTAAGTTCGATGAATCGCAGTTCGTACCGACGGTGTCCGGTTATTACACCGATTCAAAAACCGGCCATCTGCTCTCCCAGCCGTTCAACAGCTCCACGCCGGTGCTGTACTATAACAAAGACGCCTTCAAGAAAGCGGGTCTGGACCCTGAGCAGCCGCCTAAAACCTGGCAGGATCTGGCGGCCTACACCACGAAGCTGAAAGCGGCCGGAATGAAGTGCGGCTATGCCAGCGGTTGGCAGGGCTGGATCCAGATTGAGAACTTCAGCGCCTGGAACGGCCTGCCGGTCGCCACGAAAAATAACGGCTTTGACGGTACCGACGCGGTTCTTGAGTTCAACAAGCCGGAGCAGGTGAAGCATATCGCGCTGCTCGAAGAGATGAACAAGAAAGGCGATTTCAGCTATTTCGGGCGTAAGGATGAATCCACCGAGAAGTTCTATAACGGCGACTGCGCGATGACTACCGCCTCATCCGGCTCGCTGGCGGATATTCGTCAGTACGCGAAATTCAACTACGGCGTCGGCATGATGCCTTACGACGCTGATGTGAAAGGCGCGCCGCAGAACGCTATCATCGGCGGGGCCAGCCTGTGGGTGATGCAGGGCAAGGACAAAGAGACCTACACCGGCGTGGCGAAGTTCCTCGACTTCCTGACCAAACCGGAAAACGCCGCCGAGTGGCACCAGAAAACCGGCTATCTGCCGATTACCACCGCGGCCTACGATCTGACGCGCCAGCAGGGCTTCTATGATAAGAACCCAGGCGCTGATATCGCCACTCGCCAGATGCTGAACAAGCCGCCGTTGCCGTTCACCAAAGGCCTGCGCCTGGGCAACATGCCGCAAATTCGCACCATCGTTGATGAAGAGCTGGAGAGCGTGTGGACCGGCAAGAAAACCCCGCAACAGGCGCTGGACTCCGCCGTTCAGCGCGGGAATCAACTGCTGCGCCGTTTCGAGCAAGCAACCAAATCGTAATCTGTAACTTGCCCGGTGGCGCTGCGCTTACCGGGCCTACGATGTGCCCTATGTAGGCCGGGTAAGGCGTAGCCGCCACCCGGCATTGTTCAGGAATAAAATCTTCATGTCATCATCCCGTCCGGTATTCCGCTCGCGCTGGCTGCCCTATGTGCTGGTCGCGCCGCAGCTGATTATCACGCTGATTTTCTTTATCTGGCCCGCGGGCGAAGCGCTGTGGTACTCGCTGCAGAGCGTCGATCCGTTTGGCCTTTCCAGCCAGTTTGTCGGCCTGGATAACTTCGTCACGCTATTCCACGACCCGTACTATCTGGACTCTTTCTGGACGACCATAAAATTCAGTACCCTGGTAACCGTCAGCGGCCTGCTTATTTCGCTGTTTTTTGCCGCGCTGGTCGACTATGTGGTGCGCGGCAGCCGCTTTTATCAAACGCTGATGCTGCTGCCGTATGCCGTGGCTCCCGCCGTCGCGGCGGTGCTGTGGATCTTCCTCTTCAATCCCGGACGCGGGCTGATCACTCATTTCCTCGGCGAATTGGGTTACGACTGGAACCACGCGCAGAACAGCGGCCAGGCGATGTTTCTGGTGGTCTTCGCCTCGGTCTGGAAGCAGATAAGCTACAACTTCCTGTTCTTTTTCGCCGCGCTGCAGTCGATCCCGCGTTCGCTGGTTGAGGCCGCCGCCATCGACGGCGCCGGGCCGATTCGTCGCTTCTTCAAGCTGGCGCTGCCGCTGATTGCGCCGGTGAGTTTCTTCCTGTTGGTGGTCAACCTGGTTTACGCCTTCTTCGACACCTTCCCGGTGATCGATGCCGCCACCGCCGGCGGCCCGGTGCAGGCGACCACCACCCTAATCTACAAAATTTATCGCGAAGGTTTCGCCGGGCTCGATCTTTCCGCTTCCGCCGCGCAGTCGGTGGTGCTGATGTTCCTCGTCATTATCCTGACGGTGGTGCAGTTCCGTTACGTTGAAAGTAAGGTGCGTTACCAATGATTGAGAACCGTCGCGGGCTGACGATTTTCAGCCACACCATGCTCATTCTGGGTATTGCCGTCATTTTATTCCCGCTGTATGTCGCCTTCGTGGCGGCGACGCTGGATAACAAATCGGTGTTTGAAACGCCGATGACGCTGATCCCCGGCGGACATCTGCTGGAGAACATGAAGACCATATGGGTGAACGGCGTCGGCGTCAACAGCGCGCCGTTCTGGCTGATGATGCTCAACAGCTTTATCATGGCGTTCGCCATTACGGTAGGCAAAATCGTGGTGTCGATGCTTTCGGCTTTCGCCATCGTCTGGTTCCGCTTTCCGCTGCGTAACCTGTTCTTCTGGATGATCTTCATCACTCTGATGCTGCCGGTCGAGGTGCGTATTTTCCCGACGGTGGAAGTGATCGCCAACCTCAAAATGCTCGACAGTTATGCCGGGTTAACGCTGCCGTTGATGGCTTCGGCTACCGCCACCTTCCTGTTCCGCCAGTTCTTTATGACTCTGCCGGACGAGCTGATTGAAGCGGCGCGTATCGATGGCGCTTCGCCGATGCGCTTCTTTCGCGACATCGTGCTGCCGCTGTCGAAAACCAACCTCGCCGCGCTGTTCGTCATCACCTTTATCTACGGCTGGAACCAGTATCTATGGCCGTTGCTGATTATTCAGGATGTGAATCTTGGCACCGCCGTCGCCGGTATTAAAGGCATGATCGCCACCGGTGAAGGTACTACCCAGTGGAATCAGGTGATGGCGGCGATGCTGCTGACCCTGATCCCGCCGGTCGTCATCGTTTTAGCCATGCAGCGCGCGTTTGTGCGCGGCCTGGTCGATAGTGAGAAATAAAATGGCTGGTTTAAAACTACAAGCAGTAAGCAAAAGCTGGGATGGCAAAACCCAGGTAATTCAACCGCTAACGCTGGACGTGGCGGACGGGGAGTTTATCGTCATGGTCGGCCCGTCGGGCTGCGGGAAATCAACGCTGCTGCGGATGGTTGCCGGACTTGAACGAGTGACCAGCGGCGATATCTGGATTGATCGTAAACGGGTGACCGAGATGGAGCCGAAGGATCGCGGTATCGCGATGGTGTTCCAGAACTATGCGCTTTATCCGCATATGAGCGTGGAAGAGAACATGGCGTGGGGTCTGAAGATTCGCGGCATGGGTAAGGGATTGATCGCCGAGCGCGTACAGGAGGCGGCGCGTATTCTTGAGCTGGATGGCCTGCTCAAGCGCCGCCCGCGGGAACTGTCCGGCGGTCAGCGCCAGCGCGTGGCGATGGGCCGCGCTATCGTGCGTGACCCGGCGGTATTCCTGTTCGACGAACCGTTGTCAAACCTCGACGCCAAGCTGCGCGTGCAGATGCGTCTGGAACTGCAACAGCTGCATCGGCGCCTGAAAACGACCTCGCTGTATGTCACCCACGATCAGGTCGAAGCGATGACCCTTGCCCAGCGGGTGATGGTAATGAATAAGGGGATTGCCGAGCAGATCGGCACGCCGGTCGAAGTGTACGAAAAGCCCGCCAGCCGCTTTGTGGCGAGCTTTATCGGCAGCCCGGCCATGAACCTGCTGGAGGGGCGGGTGAGCGATGATGGCGGCCGCTTTGAGCTGGAAGGCGGTATACAGCTACCGATGAATCACGAGCATCGGCGTTACGCCGGGCGTAAAATGACTCTCGGTATCCGCCCGGAGCACTTTATTTTAAGCTCGCAGGCGCAAGGCGGCATTCCGCTGCTGATGGATACGCTGGAAATTTTAGGTGCCGATAACCTCGCCCACGGGCGCTGGGGCGAGCAGAAGCTGGTGGTCAGATTGCCGCATCAGCAGCGCCCGGCGGGTGGCAGCACGCTATGGCTGCATCTGCCTTTGGAACATCTGCACCTCTTTGATGGTGAAACAGGACAACGCGCATGAGTAACTGGCCTTATCCCCACATCGTCGCCCATCGCGGCGGCGGTAAACTGGCGCCGGAGAACACCCTGGCGGCTATCGACGTCGGCGCCCGCTACGGGCACACGATGATTGAATTTGACGCCAAGCTGTCGAAGGACGGGCAGATCTTTCTGCTGCACGACGATAATCTCGAACGCACCAGCAACGGCTGGGGCGTGGCGGGCGAGCTGTCGTGGGACGATCTGCTGAAGGTCGATGCCGGCAGCTGGTACAGCCGTGAATTTAAGGGCGAACCGCTGCCGCTGCTCTCTCAGGTGGCGGAACGCTGCCGCCGTCACGGCATGATGGCGAATATCGAAATTAAGCCGACCACCGGGCAGGGGCCGCAGACCGGCAAAGTGGTGGCGCTGGCCGCGCGCGATCTGTGGGCCGATATGACCGCGCCGCTACTCTCATCCTTTGAAATCGACGCGCTGGAAGCGGCGCAGGAAGCCGCGCCCGAGCTGCCACGCGGGCTGCTGCTGGATGAGTGGCGCGATGACTGGCGCGAATTGACCGCCCGGCTGGGCTGCGTATCTATTCATCTCAACCACAAGCTGCTGGATGCGGCTCGGGTAGCGAGCCTGAAACAGGCCGGCCTGCATATTCTGGTGTATACGGTCAATAAACCCCAGCGCGCCGCTGAACTGCTGCGCTGGGGCGTAGATTGCATCTGCACCGATGCTATTGACGTCATCGGGCCGAATTTCCAGCCTTAATACTGATTTGCGGCGGACGATCTTTACGGGTTAGTCTGCCGCAGCATCCCGCCGTTGTTGTTCGGCAGTACCTGCGGCTGCGAATTGAGATTGCCGCCCTGCGCCGCGCGCTGCTGATTGGTTTGCAACTGGCTCTGCAAATGCTGCTGCTGCGAACGGGTCTGATTATTCAGATTCTGCTTAAGCATGCTTTGCTGCTGCTGTTGCTGCACCTTCATCTCATTTTGCATTCGCTGCTGGCTGGGCACCACATAACCCGGCTGGTTAGGGTTGTTATCGATGTTAATCGGCTGTGCTAAAACGCCGAGCGGCATCAGCGCCGCCAGGAATAAAATCGCTTTCATTGTTTTCTCCTCCCGTGCGTGGGATCACTTAAGTGTACCTCGAATTCGCCATAACAATGATTTTTTAGGAGTTATCAACCAGGCTTAAGCCGGGATATAAAACCTACCTTTCAGGAGTAAGACAATGATAAAAACAACAATATGGCGTCAGGTGGTCATCGCAGCGTTACTGGCGGGGGGCAGCTTTACCGTCGCCGCCAATCCGCCGCCCCCGCCGCCGGTCTCGTATGGCGTTGAGGAAGATGTGTTTCACCCGGTGCGCGCCCAGCAGGGGATGGTGGCCTCGGTGGATGCGCTGGCGACCCGCGTCGGCGTGGATATTTTGCGTCAGGGCGGCAACGCCGTCGATGCGGCGGTGGCTGTCGGCTACGCGCTGGCGGTCACGCATCCGCAGGCCGGTAATATCGGCGGCGGCGGGTTTATGATGCTGCGTACTAAAGACGGTAAAACCACGGCGATCGATTTCCGCGAGATGGCCCCGGAACAGGCCACCCGCGATATGTTCCTTGATGAACATGGCAATCCGGACAGTAAAAAATCGCTGACTTCACATCTCGCTTCCGGTACGCCAGGCAGCGTCGCGGGCTTCTCTCTCGCGCTGGAAAAATACGGCACCATGCCGCTGAATAAGGTGATCCGCCCGGCGATTAAGCTGGCGGAAGAGGGCTTTATCGTTAACGATGCGCTGGCTGACGATTTAAAAACCTATGGCAGCGAAGTGATCCCGCAGCATGAAAACAGCAAAGCGATTTTCTGGAAGAATGGCGAGCCGCTGAAAAAAGGCGACCGGCTGGTGCAAAAGAATCTGGGGAAAAGCCTGGAGCTGATTGCCGAGCACGGCCCGGACGCCTTCTATAAAGGGGCTATCGCCGACCAGATTGCCGGTGAGATGAAAAAACACGGCGGGCTTATCACCAAAGCCGACCTCGCCAACTACAGGGCCGTGGAGCGTACGCCGATTAGCGGTGAATATCGCGGCTATGAGGTTTACTCCATGCCGCCGCCGTCCTCTGGCGGGATCCACATCGTGCAGATCCTCAATATCCTCGAAAACTTCGATATGCAGAAATATGGCTTTGGCAGCGCCGACGCCATGCAGGTGATGGCGGAGGCGGAGAAACATGCCTATGCCGACCGTTCGGAATATCTCGGCGACCCTGACTTCGTCAAAGTGCCGTGGCAGGCGCTGACCAGCAAAGCCTACGCCAAAGCGATCGCCGCTGAGATCGACGTCAACAAGGCGAAGCCTTCCAGCCAGATCCGCCCGGGCAAACTGGCGCCGTATGAAAGCAACCAGACCACCCACTTCTCGGTGGTCGATAAAGACGGCAATGCGGTGGCGGTGACTTATACGTTGAATACCACCTTTGGTACCGGCATCGTGGCCGGCGACTCCGGCATTATACTCAACAACCAGATGGATGATTTCTCGGCGAAACCCGGCGTGCCTAACGTCTATGGGCTGGTGGGCGGCGACGCCAACGCGGTAGGGCCGAAAAAGCGTCCGCTGTCGTCGATGTCGCCAACTATCGTGGTAAAAGACGGGAAGACCTGGCTGGTGACCGGTAGCCCGGGCGGTAGCCGAATTATCACCACCGTGCTGCAAATGGTGGTCAACACCATTGATTTTGGGATGAACGTCGCGGAGGCCACCAATGCGCCGCGCTTCCACCACCAGTGGCTGCCGGACGAGTTGCGGGTGGAGAAAGGTTTTAGCCCGGATACCGTGAAATTGCTGGAAGCAAAGGGGCAGAAAGTCGCGCTGAAAGAGGCGATGGGCAGTACCCAGAGCATTATGGTGGGGCCGGACGGCACGCTGTATGGCGCTTCCGATCCGCGTTCACCCGGTGATTTGACCGCAGGGTATTAAGGTGTTGCCCGGTGGCGCTGCGCTTACCGGGCCGACAACTGTATGAAAGTAGATACTGTTATCCGTTTGCAACTGTTTTGGTCCGGGAAAAACATGTGCTTTGTGTTAATTCTGAACACATTGCGCTCCCGGTTAATTTTGCTGCAATATGTTTTCCGTGGCGCAGGGAGCGTACAGAGGGCGGCCAGTCGCCGCCGCCCTCTGTACTCCCGGGCTCTGGCCGCCAAAATCGCCACTTCGTGGTTCCTTCGACTTATCCCGGCAGGCTACGGGTCGGGCCGAGGCAGCGTCCGTGCAAAACACGGCCCTCAGCCCGCATCCATGCGGGCTGCCCCGGCCTTCCGGGAACGTCTCAGCGATTTTGAGGCCCATCAACACCGGCAGTTTCAGCCAGCATGGTGAATAAATTAAAGGTAGGCCGCACGAACGTAGGCCGGGTAAGGCGAAGCCGCCACCCGGCAACACGCTACTTCATTCTCGCCATATAATACGCATCCACATACTCGCCGTTGCGCAATGCGTAACCCTTGGCGGTGCCTTCGATCTCAAAGCCGTACTTCTTATACACCGCGACTGCCGGGGCGTTATCGGCGAACACCGTCAGCTCAATGCGCTCGACGCGCAGCCAGTTGTCGCACATATCAATCATGGTGCGCATCAGCGCGCTGGCGACGCCGCGGTTGTGCCAGCGCGAATCCACGCTGATACCAAAATCGGCAACGTGACTACGGCGGGGACGTTGGGCGACAGCAATGCATAAATGCCCCACGACTTGCCCATCGATACAGGCCACCAGTTGCTTCACGCCAGGCGTATCGGTTAGCCGCTCCCGCCACATATGCTCGGATGGATGAGGGACCTGTAGCGTGTTGTGATACACCTCCGGCTGGGCGTGAATTTGACGAATCGCGTCAACATCTTTCGGTTCAGCATGGCGTATCACGATATCACTCATTCCTTGTTCCTCATTCAGGTGAAAAGTCCCTTTAAACATCACTGAGTACGGCGTTCGAGTCAACACGCATTATTTGCAAAAAAAAGTAGACAAGTGCGAATGAGAATGATTATTATTGTCCTGCATTCAGGGAGACCCTTGCGGAAAGCCTGAAAGCACGACATTGCTCACATTGCTTCCAGTATTACTTTAGCCAGCCGGGTGCTGGCTTTTTTTTTGCGCTCATTTCAGGCGTGTTGCGATTTTACGGGTTTCGTCCCTTCTTCCGGGATCAGGCCGACGATATTGCTTTTGTTTTTGCTTTCCGCTGCGGCCAATACCTCTGCACTGCCGGTAAACAGGCCGCCCTTTTTAATCGCCAGCGCGCGATAGGCGAGGGTGCCGTCGATGTTGCCATGTTCCTCAATAGCGATGCTATCGCCACGGCACTGGCCATGAACCTTGCCGTCGACGATCAGCTCGCGGCAACTGATATTGCCCTCGACCTGACCTTCGCGCATCACCTTAATCAGATGTTCTTTGGCCTCAATGTTGCCGGTGACCTGGCCGTGGATATAGACATGGCCGCTGGCGACGATGTTGCCGACAAAATGCACGCCGCTGGCGATCACCGTGGTTTCCTGTTTTTTGACGCTTGCCGTTTCTGGCTCTGTTGCCGCCACGGCTGGCGCCGCGACTTCAGCAGCCTGCGCTTCGGTTTTATTTTTCTTCATAAACATAGCGTTAATTTTTTCCCTTTGGGTATGAATAAGGAATGCGAAGAGGGTACAGGCGGCCGCAAGGCGCGCCAGCGCAATCTCATCGCTAAACCAGGCGATCAAAGCGAGAAGCCAGAAACACATGGCACAGTTTATGGCGAGGTACTTTTTTTCCATCAGCAGCGGCTGGCTACTCCGTTAGTCTTTAGCAACGTCCTGGTTGCCCCTCACTTATGCGCAGTTTTGCCATCGAAAGCAAGCATTTTAGTAGAGAAAATGAAAAATATTTATTTATTAATCAATTACTTATCAATAATTATATATGGGTGGTAGCCGAGATATTTTATTGGTGAATTCTCCTGGCTGGCGGAAAGGGGGATGAAGTGAGCCCCCGGCTTGCGCTATGGTTAAAGGCAGCACATCAACTAAGGACAGCGTTATGATTCTGCACTGCGCATTTATTGGCTTCGGTAAAAGCACGACCCGCTATCATCTTCCTTACGTCCTGCATCGCAAATACCGCTGGCACGTCGCGCATATTTATCGCCGCAGCGCCAGGCCGGAAGAACAAGCGCCGGCGTATTCCCATATCCACTTCACCAGCGACCTCGATGAAGTGCTGAACGACCCGCAGGTCAAACTGGTGGTGGTCTGCACCCATGCCGATAGCCACTTCGAATACGCGAAGCGGGCGCTGGAAGCGGGGAAAAACGTACTGGTCGAAAAGCCCTTTACCCCGACGCTGGCAGAGGCGAAAGCCCTGTTTACGCTGGCGAAAAGCAAAGGGTTGACGGTGACGCCTTATCAGAACCGCCGCTTCGACTCCTGTTTCCTGACCACCAAAAAGGTGATTGAAAGCGGTAAGCTCGGCGAACTGGTGGAAATTGAAAGTCATTTTGATAACTACCGACCGGTGGCGGAAACCATCCAGGGGGGACCGCAAAGCGGCGATTTCTATGGCCTCGGGGTGCATACCATGGACCAGATCATTTCGCTGTTTGGTCGCCCGGATCATGTTTCCTACGATCTGCGATCACTACGTAATAAAGCCAATCCCGATGACACGTTTGAAGCTCAACTGTTTTATGGCGACCTGAAAGCGATCGTCAAAACCAGCCATCTGGTACAGATTGACTACCCGAAATTCATCGTTCATGGCCATAAAGGCTCGTTTGTGAAATACGGCATTGACCAGCAGGAGACCAGCCTGAAGGCCAACATTATGCCGGGCGACACGGGGTTCGGCGCTGATGACAGCGTAGGGCAACTGGTCTATATCAACGAGGCGGGCGTGGCGGTACGTGAAGAGGTGCCGCTGGAAACCGGCGACTACGGACGAGTGTATGACGCGCTGTATGACACCCTCGTTAACGGCCAGCCGAATTACGTCAAGGAATCTGAAGTTCTCACCAATATGGAGATTCTGCAGCGCGGCTTTGAACAACCTTCTCCGGCTACTATTACCCTCGCAAAATAAGAAAATCTGGCTCCTCGCCGCTTGTTCATATTTTTTGAACAGAGGAGTCAATTTTCACCCTCTATGATCGCCGGCGGAATGGGTCCACACTTACTCCATCGAAAACATACGGGGGTGCAACATGATCTACTTACGCAAAGCTAACGAACGTGGCCACGCTAACCATGGCTGGCTGGATTCCTGGCATACTTTCTCTTTCGCCAACTACTACGACCCGAACTTTATGGGTTTCTCCGCGCTGCGCGTGATTAACGATGACGTAATCGACGCCGGCCAGGGGTTTGGCACCCACCCGCACAAAGACATGGAAATCCTGACTTATGTGCTGGAAGGCGCGGTTGAGCACCAGGACAGCATGGGTAACAAAGAGCAGGTTCCGGCTGGCGAGTTCCAGATCATGAGCGCGGGTACCGGCGTGCGTCACTCTGAGTACAACCCGAGCAGCACCGACCGTCTGCGTTTGTATCAGATCTGGATTATTCCAGAAGAAACCGGCATTACGCCGCGCTACGAGCAGCGCCGCTTTGATGCCGCGCAGGGCAAACAGCTGGTGCTGTCGCCAGATGCGCGCGAAGGGTCGCTGAAAGTGCATCAGGATATGGAACTGTATCGCTGGGCGCTGCTGAAAGATGAGCAGTCGGTTCACCAGATTGCCGCGGAACGTCGCGTGTGGATCCAGGTAGTGAAAGGCGAAGTGACGATTAACGGCACCAAAGCCACCACCAGCGATGGTCTGGCGATTTGGGACGAGCAGGCGATTTCGGTTCACGCCGACAGCGATAGCGAAATTCTGCTGTTCGATCTGCCGCCGGTTTGATACGCGTCATCCTTCAAGCCGCATTTTTGTTGGCTCTCCTCACTCACCCCGGGCGCGTACCCTTTGTACGCTTCCGGGGATTCGTTGCGTTGCCGCCTCAATGCAACTTGAATGATTTTGCGTATCAACTCTAAATAAATCTTTTGGCCCTTTTTTCTCCGGGAAGGTTGCGCTTTGTCCGTGATAAACTGAGAAAATGTTTCCCAGCCGATCACAGTCAGGACGATGAAAAAGAAAAGACCCGTACTTCAGGATGTAGCCGATCTTGTCGGCGTGACCAAAATGACGGTCAGTCGCTATTTACGTAACCCGGAACAGGTTTCTGAGGCCCTGCGTGGCAAGATTGCCGTTGCACTCGATGAGCTGGGTTATATTCCCAATCGTGCTCCTGATATTCTCTCTAACGCCACCAGCCGCGCCATCGGCGTGCTGCTGCCCTCGTTAACTAACCAGGTCTTCTCGGAAGTGCTACGCGGCATTGAAAGCGTCACCGACGCCTTCGGTTATCAAACCATGCTGGCGCACTACGGCTATAAGCCGGAGATGGAAGAGAAGCGCCTCGAATCGATGCTCTCCTGGAATATTGACGGCCTGATCCTCACTGAACGTACCCACACGCCGCGCACGTTGAAAATGATTGAAGTGGCCGGGATCCCTGTGGTTGAGCTGATGGACAGCCAGTCGCCGTGCCTCGACATTGCCGTCGGTTTCGATAACTTCGAAGCGGCGCGGCAGATGACGGCGGCGATTATCGCCCGCGGTCACCGCCACGTTGCTTATCTCGGCGCGCGTCTGGATGAACGTACTATCATCAAACAGAAGGGGTACGAGCAGGCGATGCTCGATGCCGGCATGACGCCCTACAGCGTGATGGTGGAGCAATCCTCTTCCTACTCGTCAGGGATTGAGCTGATGCGTCAGGCGCGTCGCGAATATCCGCAGCTCGACGGCATCTTCTGCACCAACGATGACCTCGCGGTCGGCGCGGCGTTCGAGTGCCAGCGTCTGGGGCTGAAAATCCCGGACGACATGGCGATAGCCGGTTTCCACGGTCACGATATCGGTCAGGTGATGGAGCCGCGTCTCGCCAGCGTATTGACCCCGCGTGAGCGCATGGGGCGCATCGGCGCCGAGCGTCTGCTGGCGCGCATCCGCGGTGAGACGATTACCCCTAAGATGTTAGATTTAGGTTTCACATTGTCACCGGGTGGATCTATTTAAACCGACAAGTTTGAAGTAGATCACACATATTCACATCTGACACGAATGGTTATTGCTTCTCCCAGGGTCCGGCATGACAATGTTACCGATAACAGTTACCCGTAACACTTGCCCGTAATCATTAACCAGTACGCCGCTTTCGCGCTGTATCAGTCAGCCCCGGCGCGGCGTACCAGTCCAGTGGGAGGACGCTTTGAGCACGACTAACCATGATCACCACGTCTATGTCCTGATGGGCGTTTCCGGCAGTGGTAAATCCGCCGTCGCCAGCGAAGTGGCGCATCAACTGAAAGCCGCGTTTCTCGATGGCGATTTTCTGCATCCGCGCAGCAACATCACCAAGATGGCTTCCGGCGAGCCGCTGAACGACGATGATCGCACCCCGTGGCTGCAGGCGTTGAATGACGCGGCATTTGCCATGCAGCGCACCAACAAAGTTTCGCTGATCGTCTGCTCAGCGCTGAAAAAAAGCTACCGCGACATTCTGCGCAAGGGCAACCCGAACCTCTCCTTTATCTACCTGAAAGGCGACTTCGACGTGATTGAAAGCCGTCTGAAGGCGCGTAAAGGGCACTTCTTCAAAACCCAAATGTTGGTGACGCAGTTTGAAACACTGCAGGAACCAGGCGCTGACGAAAGCGATGTGCTTATCGTCGATATCGACCAGTCACTGGAAGGCGTGGTCGCCAGCACCATTGAGGTGATTAACAAAGGCAGTAACTAGTGAGTACTTTAACGCTTGTTTTAACAGCAGTCGGCTCGGTATTGCTGCTGCTGTTTTTAGTCATGAAGGCGCGTATGCACGCCTTCGTGGCTTTGATGGTGGTTTCTATTGGCGCAGGTCTCTTTTCCGGTATGCCGCTGGATAAAATCGCGGCGACGATGGAAAAAGGGATGGGCGGCACGCTGGGCTTCCTGGCGATAGTCGTCGCGCTGGGCGCGATGTTCGGTAAAATTTTGCATGAAACCGGCGCGGTCGACCAAATTGCGGTGAAAATGCTGAAGTCCTTCGGCCACAACCGCGCGCATTATGCTATAGGCCTGGCCGGCCTTATCTGCGCGCTGCCGCTGTTCTTCGAAGTGGCGATCGTGCTGCTGATTAGCGTCGCGTTCTCCATGGCGCGCCATACCGGCACTAACCTCGTGAAGCTGGTGATCCCGCTGTTCGCCGGCGTAGCCGCCGCCGCGGCATTCCTGCTGCCGGGGCCCGCGCCGATGCTGCTGGCTTCGCAGATGCACGCCGATTTCGGCTGGATGATCCTGATTGGTCTCTGCGCCGCTATTCCGGGGATGATTATCGCCGGCCCGCTGTGGGGTAACTTCATCAGCCGCTACGTTGAGCTGCACATTCCTGACGATATCAGCGAACCGCATCTCGGCGAAGGTAAAATGCCGTCCTTCGGCTTTAGCCTCTCGCTGATTCTGCTGCCGCTGGTGCTGGTCGGCCTGAAAACCATCGCCGCGCGCTTTGTGCCGGTGGGATCCACCGCCTATGAATGGTTCGAGTTTATCGGCCACCCATTCACCGCGATTCTGGTTGCCTGCCTGGTAGCGATTTACGGCCTGGCGGTACGTCAGGGGATGGCGAAAGATCGCGTGATGGAGATCTGCGGCGCGGCGCTGCAGCCGGCGGGTATTATTCTGCTGGTGATTGGCGCAGGCGGCGTCTTCAAGCAGGTACTGGTTGACTCCGGCGTCGGCCCGGCGCTCGGCGAAGCGCTGACTGGCCTGGGTCTGCCGATTGCGATTACCTGCTTCGTGCTGGCGGCTGCCGTACGTATTATTCAGGGCTCCGCGACCGTGGCGTGTCTGACGGCGGTCGGCCTGGTAATGCCGGTCATTGAGCAACTGAACTACAGCGGCGCGCAAATGGCGGCTCTCTCCATCTGTATCGCGGGTGGTTCGATCGTAGTGAGCCACGTGAACGATGCCGGCTTCTGGCTGTTCGGTAAGTTTACCGGCGCCAGCGAAGCGCAGACGCTGAAAACCTGGACGATGATGGAAACCATCCTTGGCACCACCGGCGCCATCGTCGGGATGATTGCCTTCCAGCTGCTGAGCTAAGCAAAAATAATTTCCCCGGACACCACCACGGTATCCGGGGAAAAATCAGGGTAATGCCGCTTATCCTGAATTCTCTTCGGTAACACGCTTTTTTTCCCTCTTTTCCACTTCCTTTTGCCGTGAATATCAGCGCTACGACAATGTTCGTATTGCTCGTCAGGCCTTGCGGCACAAGGCTTTATCCGTTTTTTTTCGCAAGCGTGAAAGCGATATTTTTCGCGCTGAATCCATAATCAGGATCAATAAAATAGCGACGGAAAATATTCCATTACGCGGGTTATTTGCTCGATAATCTTTACGCTTTTTATGACTACCAGCGACGGTGGGCGGAGTGTGGGATAAGTTGCTTTTCTGATTGGCGCGCAATCATTGATTAATTTCACTTGCGACTTTAGCTGCATTTTGTAATGTGAAGGACATCCCAGTTGGAAACTGGCCTGGCACTAACAGCACACACCTCGCAGGAATACGTTATGAAAAATGTTGGTTTTATCGGTTGGCGTGGAATGGTCGGCTCTGTTCTCATGCAACGCATGGTGGAAGAGCGTGATTTCGACGCCATTCGCCCTGTTTTCTTCTCCACCTCTCAGCTGGGTCAGCCCGCGCCGTCATTCGGCGGCAGTACCGGGGGGACGCTTCAGGATGCATTCGATCTGGAAGCGCTGAAGGCGCTGGACATTATTGTTACCTGCCAGGGCGGCGATTACACCAACGAGATTTACCCGAAGCTGCGCGAAAGCGGCTGGCAGGGGTACTGGATTGACGCGGCGTCTTCGCTGCGCATGAAAGACGATGCGATCATTATTCTCGACCCGGTTAACCAGGATGTCATTACCGCTGGCCTGAATAACGGCATCAAAACCTTCGTCGGCGGCAACTGTACGGTGAGCCTGATGCTGATGTCCCTCGGCGGCCTGTTTGCCCATGACCTGGTGGAGTGGGTCAGCGTGGCGACTTACCAGGCGGCTTCCGGCGGCGGCGCGCGTCATATGCGCGAACTGCTGAGCCAGATGGGCCAACTGCATGGCCACGTGGCAAGCGAGCTGGCGAACCCGGCTTCCGCGATTCTCGATATCGAGCGCAAAGTGACGTCGCTGACCCGCAGCGGCGACCTGCCGGTCGATAACTTTGGCGTGCCGCTGGCGGGCAGCCTGATCCCATGGATCGACAAACAGCTTGATAACGGCCAGAGCCGCGAAGAGTGGAAGGGCCAGGCGGAGACGAACAAAATTCTCGCCACCGCGTCGCCGATCCCGGTCGATGGTCTGTGCGTGCGCGTCGGCGCGCTGCGCTGCCACAGCCAGGCGTTTACCATCAAGCTGAAGAAAGATGTTTCTATCCCGACCGTTGAGGAGCTGCTGGCCGCGCATAACCCGTGGGCTAAAGTGGTGCCAAACGATCGCGACATCACCATGCGCGAGCTGACCCCAGCCGCGGTGACCGGCACCCTGACCACCCCGGTAGGGCGCCTGCGTAAACTGAACATGGGTCCTGAGTACCTGTCGGCCTTTACCGTCGGCGACCAGCTGCTGTGGGGCGCCGCCGAACCGTTGCGCCGCATGCTACGACAGCTGGCGTAAACGCAGGACAAACGATAAGGGGTGTGGATACACCCCTTTTTTTTGCGTAATACAAGGAGTAAACGCGGATGTTGGATTTTTCCCCACGGAGGTAACGCAGCCTTGGCTATGCTTTAAGTAAGGAGTTCCTTACCTGAAGGTGGGACGGAGCAGGAGGATGCACGTTGGTGCTGCGCCGTTCAGGTCAAAAAAGTCGCCGGTTACAGGAAAGGGCGACACTTACAACAGGATGAAAGCATGTCGAATCGAATCGATAGAGACGTGATTAATGCGCTGATTGCAGGTCATTTCGCGGATCCCTTTTCCGTGCTTGGCATGCACCGCACCGAGGCGGGGCTGGAAGTTCGCGCATTATTACCAGATGCCACCGAAGTGTGGGTTATTGAACCGAAAACCGGGCGTAAAGTCGGCAAACTCGAATGCCTCGACTCGCGCGGATTCTTTAGCGGCCTGCTGCCGCGGCGTAAAAACGCTTTTCGCTACCAGCTGGCCGTCACCTGGCACGGACAGCAAAACCTGATTGACGACCCTTACCGTTTCGGCCCGCTGCTGCAGGACGTTGATGCCTGGCTGTTGTCCGAGGGAACGCACCTGCGCCCTTACGAAACCCTGGGCGCGCACGCTGACACCATGGATGGCGTCACCGGTACGCGCTTTTCGGTCTGGGCGCCAAACGCCCGCCGGGTCTCGGTGGTGGGGCAATTTAACTATTGGGATGGCCGACGTCATCCGATGCGCCTGCGTAAAGAGTCCGGTATCTGGGAACTCTTCATTCCCGGCGCGCTTAATGGCCAGCTGTATAAATTCGAGCTGATCGACGCTCATGGCAATCTACGGGTCAAAGCCGATCCTTACGCCTTCGAGTCGCAGATGCGCCCGGAAAGCGCGTCGCTTATCTGCGATTTGCCGCCAAAAGTCGAACAGCCGGCGGCGCGCAAAGCCGCGAACCAGTTTGATGCGCCGATCTCTATTTATGAAGTGCACCTCGGTTCCTGGCGCCGCCATACCGACAATAACTTCTGGCTTAGCTACCGCGAACTGGCGGACCAACTGGTGCCTTACGCAAAATGGATGGGTTTCACCCACCTCGAACTGCTGCCGGTGAACGAACACCCGTTCGACGGCAGCTGGGGCTACCAGCCGACCGGCCTCTACGCGCCGACACGCCGCTTCGGCACCCGTGAAGATTTCCGCTATTTCATCGATGCCGCCCACGCCGCAGGCCTTAACGTGATACTCGATTGGGTTCCGGGTCATTTTCCGGCGGATGATTTTGCGCTGGCCTCATTTGATGGCACCTCGCTGTATGAACACAGCGATCCGCGCGAAGGTTATCACCAGGACTGGAATACTCTTATCTATAACTATGGCCGCCGCGAAGTCAGCAATTACCTGGTGGGTAACGCGCTGTACTGGATCGAGCGCTTCGGCATTGATGCGCTGCGCGTCGACGCGGTGGCGTCGATGATCTACCGCGACTATAGCCGTAAAGCGGGCGAGTGGATCCCCAACGAATACGGCGGGCGGGAAAATCTCGAAGCGATCGAGTTTCTGCGTAACACCAACCGTATTCTCGGCGAGCAGACGCCAGGGGCGGTAACGATGGCGGAAGAGTCCACCGATTTTGCCGGCGTGACGCGCCCGCCCGCCGACGGCGGCCTCGGCTTCTGGTTCAAATGGAATCTCGGTTGGATGCACGACACGCTGGACTATATGAAGCTCGATCCTGTCCATCGTCGCTACCATCACGACAAAATGACCTTCGGCATGCTCTACAACTACACCGAGAACTTCGTGCTGCCGCTCTCCCACGATGAAGTGGTGCACGGCAAAAAATCGATTCTCGACCGCATGCCGGGGGACGCATGGCAGCGCTTTGCCAACCTGCGCGCCTACTACGGCTGGCTGTTCGCCTTTCCGGGCAAAAAGCTGCTGTTTATGGGCAATGAATTCGCCCAGGGCCGCGAGTGGAACCACGACGCCAGTCTCGACTGGCATCTGCTGGAGGGCGGCGACAACTGGCACCACGGCGTCCAGCGACTGGTGCGCGACCTGAACCACACCTACCGTCACCATAAAGCGCTGCACGAGCTTGATTTCGATCCCTACGGCTTCGAATGGCTGGTGGTCGACGATCATGAGCGTTCGGTATTTATCTTTGTGCGCCGCGATAAAGCCGGCAATGAGATTATCGTCGCCAGCAACTTTACCCCGGTGCCGCGGCACAACTACCGTTTCGGCATCAACCAGCCGGGACGCTGGCGCGAAGAATTGAACACCGACTCGATGCATTATCACGGCAGTAACGCCGGAAATGGCGGCGTGGTTGAGAGCGAGCCCGTCGCCAGCCATGGCCGTCAGCATTCGTTGTCGATTACCCTGCCGCCGTTGGCGACCATCTGGCTGGTACGGGAGGCCTGATGACGACGCTTGCCGCGGGAAAACCGACGCCTTTGGGCGCCAGCTATGACGGCAAAGGGGTGAACTTCACCCTGTTTTCCGCCCACGCCGAGCGGGTGGAGCTCTGCGTGTTCGACCAGCAGGGCAACGAGCGGCGCTACGACCTCCCGGCGCGCAGCGGCGATATCTGGCACGGCTGGCTGGCCGATGCGCGTCCGGGGCTACGCTACGGTTATCGGGTGCATGGGCCGTGGGATCCGGCGCAGGGGCATCGCTTCAATCCGGCCAAGCTGCTGCTCGACCCTTGCGCGCATCAGGTGGCGGGCGAACTGCTGGACGACGAGCGTCTGCATGGCGGTATGTATGAACCGGATGCCCGCGACAGCGCAGCCATTGCGCCAAAATCCCAGGTGGTCGATCTGCATTACGACTGGCTCGGCGATAAACCGCCGCGCACGCCGTGGGGCGAAACGGTCATTTATGAAGCCCACGTCAAAGGGTTGACCTGGCTGCATCCGGAGCTGCCGGAGGCGATCCGCGGCACCTATCAGGCGCTGGGCCACCCGCTGATAATCGATTATTTTCGCCGTCTGGGTATTACCGCGCTGGAGCTGATGCCGGTGGCGCAGTTCGCCAGCGAACCCCGCCTGCAGCGGATGGGGCTGAGCAACTACTGGGGCTACAACCCGCTGGCGCTGTTTGCGCTGGAGCCGCGCTACGCCAGCCAGCCGCAGCGGGCGCTCGATGAGTTCCGCGATGCGGTGAAGGCGCTGCACGCGGCGGGTATTGAGGTGATCCTCGATATCGTGCTGAACCATAGCGCGGAAATCGATCTTGAAGGGCCGACAGTCTCCCTGCGCGGTATCGATAACCGCAGCTATTATTGGATCAGGGACGACGGCGATTATCACAACTGGACCGGCTGCGGTAACACGCTCAACCTCAGTCATCCTGGCGTGGTGGAGTATGCCCTGCAGTGCCTGCGCTTTTGGGTTGATGAATGCCACGTTGACGGTTTTCGCTTCGACCTGGCGTCGGTGATGGGGCGTACGCCGGAATTTCGTCAGGACGCGCCGCTGTTTGAGGCCATTCGCCGCGACCCGGTATTGTCGGCGCTCAAGCTGATTGCCGAACCCTGGGATATTGGCCAGGGCGGTTATCAGGTGGGGAACTTCCCACCGCTGTTTGCCGAATGGAACGACCATTTTCGCGATACCGCGCGCCGTTTCTGGTTGCAACAAAACGTGTCGTTGGGTGACTTCGCCCAGCGCTTCGCCGCCTCCAGCGATCTCTTTGCCCGCGATGGCAAACGGCCTGCGGCGACGATCAATCTGATCACGGCGCATGATGGATTCACCCTACGTGATTGCGTCTGTTTCAATCAGAAACACAATCAGGCAAACGGCGAAGAGAATCGCGATGGGACTAACAATAACTACAGCAATAATCATGGTATAGAGGGATTAGAAGCCAATCTTGCCGTGATTGAGCGGCGGCGCGATAGCGTACATGCGCTCCTGACCACGTTGCTGCTGTCGCAAGGAACGCCGATGCTGCTGGCGGGCGATGAGCATGGCCATAGCCAGCACGGCAACAATAATGCGTACTGTCAGGACAATGCCTTGACCTGGCTGGACTGGCGGCGGGCAAATCACGGGTTAACCGCGTTTGTCGCCGCGCTTATCCACCTGCGTCGGCGCATTCCGGCATTAACCCGTAATCAGTGGTGGCAGGAGCAGGACGGCAACGTGAGCTGGCTCAATCAGCGCGGAGAACCGTTAAACGCCGACGAGTGGCAACATGGCGCCGCGCGGCTGCAAATCCTGTTATCCGATCGCTGGTTGATCGCGCTGAATGCCACCGCGGAGGTGGCGGATATGGTTTTACCTGCGGGGGAGTGGCGCGCCGTTCCTCCATTCGCCGGAGAGGATAATCCGGTCATCATGGCTGTCTGGCATGGGCCCGCGCACGGAGTTTGCGTATTTCAAAGGTCGTAGTCCCTGGGGGTTTTCGGCGCGTTCATGATGAATGGGCCGTGAAGCAGGGGAATCAAAAGGAGTTAATCATGGTTGGGCTAGAAAAGAACGATCCGTTGATGCTGGCGCGTCAACTTCCTCTCAAATCGGTGGCGCTGATCCTTGCTGGCGGGCGTGGTACCCGGCTTAAGGATTTAACCATTAAGCGCGCGAAGCCTGCCGTCCACTTTGGCGGTAAGTTCCGTATTATCGACTTCGCGTTATCTAACTGTCTTAACTCAGGTATTCGCCGCATCGGCGTGATTACCCAGTATCAATCGCACACACTGGTGCAGCATATCCAGCGCGGCTGGTCTTTCTTCAGCGAAGAGATGAATGAATTCGTCGATCTGCTGCCGGCGCAGCAGCGGGTACACGGTGAAAACTGGTATCGCGGTACGGCCGATGCGGTGACGCAGAACCTCGACATTATTCGTCGCTATAAAGCCGAATATGTGGTGATCCTCGCCGGCGACCACATCTACAAACAAGATTACTCGCGCATGCTGATCGACCATGTCGAAAAAGGCGCGCGCTGCACCGTCGCCTGTATGCCGGTGCCCATCGAAGAAGCATCCGCCTTTGGCGTGATGGCGGTCGACGAAAGCGAGAAGATCATCGAGTTCGTCGAGAAACCGGCCAACCCGCCGGCGATGCCGAACGACGCTACCCGCTCGCTTGCCAGTATGGGCATCTATGTCTTTGATGCGGATTACCTTTATGAACTGCTGGCCGCCGACGATCTCGACGAAAACTCCAGCCACGACTTCGGCAAAGATATCATCCCGAAAATTACCGAAGCTGGCATGGCTTATGCACATCCTTTCCCGCTCTCCTGCGTGCAATCCGACCCGCAAGCCGAGCCGTACTGGCGCGATGTCGGGACGCTGGAAGCCTACTGGAAGGCCAACCTCGACCTGGCCTCGGTGACGCCGGAGCTGGATATGTACGACCAGCACTGGCCTATCCGTACCCATATGGAATCGCTGCCGCCAGCGAAGTTTGTCCAGGACCGCTCCGGCAGCCACGGCATGACGCTGAACTCGCTGGTTTCCGGCGGCTGCATTATCTCGGGCTCGGTGGTGGTGCAGTCGGTGCTGTTCCCGCGAGTGCGGGTGAATTCGTTTTGTAACATTGATTCGGCAGTCTTATTGCCGGATGTCTGGGTCGGGCGCTCGTGCCGCCTGCGCCGCTGCGTGATAGATCGCGCCTGCGTCATCCCGGAAGGGATGGTCATTGGGGAGAATGCGGAAGAAGATGCCAGCCGCTTCTATCGTTCAGAAGAAGGGATCGTGCTGGTTACGCGCGACATGCTGCGGAAACTGGGGCACAAACAGGAGCGATAATGCAGGTTTTACACGTATGTTCAGAGATGTTCCCGTTGTTAAAAACCGGCGGTCTGGCTGACGTTATCGGCGCGCTGCCTGCGGCGCAGATCGCAGACGGCGTGGATACCCGCGTGCTGCTGCCGGGGTATCCGGATATCCGCCGCGGGATTACCGACGCGCAGGTCGTCACCCGCCGGGATACCTTTGCCGGGCGCATCACCCTGTTGTTCGGCCATTTTAACGGCGTCGGTATCTATCTGATCGACGCGCCGCATCTCTACGATCGTCCGGGGAGCCCGTATCACGACGCCAACATGAATGCCTATACCGACAACGTGCTGCGCTTTGCGCTGCTCGGCTGGGTGGGGAGCGAAATGGCCTGCGGGCTGGATCCATTCTGGCGCCCGGAGGTGGTGCACGCCCATGACTGGCACGCGGGCCTGACGCCGGCCTATCTGGCGGCGCGCGGCCGTCCGGCGAAATCGGTGTTTACGGTGCACAATCTCGCCTACCAGGGAATGTTTTACTCCTGGCATATGAATGAGATAGAACTGCCGTGGTCGTTCTATAACATGCACGGCCTCGAATTTAACGGTCAGATCTCGTTCCTCAAAGCCGGGCTGTACTATGCCGACCATATCACGGCGGTGAGTCCAACCTACGCGCGGGAAATCACCGAACCGCAATATGCCTACGGCATGGAAGGATTGCTGCGCCAGCGCCAACACGAGGGCCGCTTGTCCGGCATCCTTAACGGTGTCGATGATGCTATCTGGAATCCGCAAAGCGATCTGCTGCTGGCGGCGCGCTATGACCGCGATAGCCTGGAAGAGAAAGCCGAGAATAAACGGCAGCTGCAAATCGCCATGGGGCTGAAGGTGGATGACAAAGCGCCGCTGTTCGCCGTGGTGAGCCGCCTGACCAGCCAAAAAGGGCTGGATCTGGTGCTGGAGGCGCTGCCGGGCCTGCTGGAGCAGGGCGGGCAACTGGCGCTGCTCGGCGCCGGGGATCCGGTCCTGCAGGAGGGCTTCCTCGCCGCCGCCGCCGAACATCCGGGCCAGGTCGGCGTGCAGATTGGCTATCACGAGGCGTTTTCGCACCGCATCATGGGCGGCGCCGATGTGATTCTGGTTCCCAGCCGCTTTGAACCGTGCGGCCTGACTCAGCTGTATGGCCTGAAATACGGCACCCTGCCGCTGGTGCGCCGCACCGGCGGTCTCGCCGATACCGTGGCCGACTGTTCGCTGGAAAACCTCGCCGACGGCGTCGCCAGCGGCTTTGTCTTTGAGGACAGTAACGCGGTGTCGTTGCTGCGGGCCATCCGGCGCACCTTTGTGTTGTGGTCGCGGCCATCGCTGTGGCGCTACGTTCAGCGTCAGGCGATGAATATGGACTTTAGCTGGCAGGTGGCGGCGAAATCCTATCGTGAACTGTATCAACGCTTGATGTAACCACAGGAGCTATGGCTATGAATGCACCCTTTAGTTATGCATCACCCACGCTGAGCGTTGAGGCGTTAAAGCATTCTATCGCGTATAAGCTGATGTTTATCATCGGAAAAGATCCGGCGATCGCCAACAAACACGAATGGCTGAACGCCACCCTGTTCGCCGTTCGCGACCGCATGGTCGAGCGCTGGCTGCGTTCAAACCGCGCCCAGCTGTCGCAGGAAGTGCGGCAGGTTTACTATCTGTCGATGGAGTTTTTGATTGGCCGCACCCTCTCTAACGCGCTGCTGTCGTTAGGGATTTATGAAGACGTGAATAATGCGCTGGCCGATATGGGGCTCGATCTGGAAGAGCTTATTGATGAAGAAAACGACCCCGGTTTAGGCAACGGCGGTTTAGGGCGCCTGGCCGCCTGCTTCCTCGATTCTCTGGCGACGCTGGGCCTGCCGGGCCGCGGCTACGGTATCCGCTACGACTATGGGATGTTTAAGCAGAACATCGTCGACGGGCGGCAGAAAGAGTCGCCGGATTACTGGCTGGAGTACGGCAACCCGTGGGAGTTCGAACGCCACAATACGCGCTATAAAGTGCGTTTCGGCGGCCGCGTGCAGCAGGAAGGAAAAAATACCCGCTGGATAGAGACCGAAGAGATTATCGCTGAAGCCTACGATCAGATTATCCCCGGTTTCGATACCGATGCCACTAACACCCTGCGTCTGTGGAGCGCGCAGGCCAGTAGCGAAATCAACCTCGGTAAATTCAACCAGGGCGACTACTTTGCGGCGGTGGAAGATAAGAACCACTCCGAGAACGTTTCGCGGGTGCTGTACCCGGATGACTCCACCTATTCCGGGCGCGAGCTGCGCCTGCGTCAGGAGTATTTCCTGGTCTCGGCGACGGTGCAGGATATCCTCAGCCGCCACTACCAGCTGCACCGCACCTACGACAATCTGGCGGCGAAAATAGCCATTCACCTCAATGACACCCATCCGGTGCTGTCGATCCCTGAGCTGATGCGTCTGCTGATCGATGAGCACAAATTTAGCTGGGATGAAGCCTTCGAGGTGACCTGCCAGGTCTTCTCCTATACCAACCATACGTTGATGAGCGAAGCGCTGGAGACCTGGCCGGTCGATATGCTGGGGAAAATCCTGCCGCGCCATCTGCAGATTATCTTCGAGATTAACGATTACTTCCTCAAGACGCTGCAGGAGCAGTATCCCAACGATACCGCGCTGCTGAGCCGTACCTCGATCATTGATGAATCCAATGGTCGCCGGGTGCGTATGGCGTGGCTGGCGGTTGTCGTCAGCCATAAAGTCAACGGCGTGTCCGAGCTGCATTCGCGCTTAATGGTCGAGTCGCTGTTTGCCGAGTTTGCGAAGATTTTCCCGATGCGCTTTACCAACGTCACCAACGGCGTCACGCCGCGGCGCTGGCTGGCGTTGGCGAACCCGCCGCTGTCGCAGGTGCTGGATGAGAATATCGGCCACACCTGGCGCACCGACTTAAGCCAACTAAGCGATCTGCAGCAGCATATTGATTATCCGACGGTGAACCAGGCGGTGCGCCGCGCCAAGCTTGAGAATAAGCAGCGGCTGGCGAACTATATCGCCCAGCAGTTGAACGTGGTGGTCAATCCTAAGGCGCTGTTTGATGTGCAGATCAAACGCATCCACGAATATAAACGCCAGCTGATGAATATCCTGCACGTCATCACCCGCTACAATCGGATCAAAGCCGATCCGCAGGCGGAGTGGGTGCCGCGGGTGAATATCTTCGCCGGCAAGGCCGCGTCGGCTTACTACATGGCGAAGCATATTATTCATCTGATCAACGATGTAGCGGCGGTGGTAAACAACGATCCGCAGATTGGCGATAAGCTAAAAGTGGTGTTTATCCCCAACTACAGCGTGAGCCTGGCGCAGCTGATTATCCCGGCGGCGGATCTCTCCGAGCAGATTTCGTTGGCGGGAACGGAAGCGTCCGGTACCAGCAATATGAAGTTTGCGCTCAACGGCGCGCTAACCATTGGTACGCTGGATGGCGCTAACGTTGAAATGCTGGAACATGTTGGCGAGGACAATATCTTTATCTTCGGTAATACCGCGGAACAGGTAGAAGCCCTGCGCAGCAACGGCTATAAACCGCGCGACTATTATGAGCAGGATGAGGAGCTGCATCAGGCGTTGACGCAGATTGGCACCGGCCTGTTCAGTCCTTCGGAGCCTGGCCGCTACCGCGACCTGCTGGATTCGCTGATCAACTTTGGCGACCACTATCAGGTACTGGCGGACTACCGCAGCTACGTTGATTGCCAGGATAAGGTGGACGAGCTGTACCGCCATCCGGAGGAGTGGGCCAATAAAGCGATGATGAACATCGCCAACATGGGCTATTTCTCATCCGACCGCACGATCCAGGAGTACGCCAAACATATCTGGCATATCGACCCGGTTCGTTTGTAATCGGTTAAGCATCAGTAAAACGGGGCCAGTTGGCCCCGTTTTTGTGTGTGCGGTGATGTAGCCCGGGCCAGGCGTCAGCCGCCGCCCGGGGTATATCAGGACGCTAACGACAGTTCAGACTTTCCCGTATGTTGCGCCAACCACTCGCTGATACGCGCCTGCTGCTCGGCATTCAGCCACATCCCCTGTTTGGTACGGCGCCAGATAGCATCATCCAGGCTGCGAACCCACTCGTGTTCGACCAGGTACTTCAGCTCGGCTTCATAAAGCTCGTGGCCAAAATCTTCTCCCAGATCGGCAAGAGACGTCGCTTCGCCAAGGATCCACTTGCTGTTGCTACCGTAGGTTCGGGCGTAGTGGCGGGCCATTGATTCGCTGATAAACGCGAAACGACGGCGCAGTTTCGCCGCGTAGTCGTCGCGGTCGCCGCCGATATCGCCGCCGGGCAGAACGGCGGTTTTGGTCCACGCCGGGCCAATCCCCTGATAATACGGCGTCAGTTTTTCCAGCGCATGTTCCGCCAGTTTACGGTAGGTGGTGAGCTTGCCGCCGAATACCGACAGCAGCGGCGCCTGACCGTTCTCATCGTGAATATCGAGGGTATAGTCGCGGGTAATCGCCTGCGGCGAGTCGGATTCATCGTCGCACAGCGGACGCACGCCGGAGTAGGTCCAGACGATATCATCGCGCGACAGCGTCTTTTTAAAGTGCGCGTTGTAGACGTTCAGCAGGTAGTTGATCTCTTTATCATCGATCGCCACCTCTTTTGGATCGCCGTTGTACTCGACGTCGGTGGTACCGATAATTGAGAACTCATCCATCCACGGGATGACAAACACGATACGTTTATCTTCGTTTTGCAGGATATAGGCCTGCTTCTGGGTGTGCACGCGCGGCACCACGATATGGCTGCCTTTGATCAGGCGGATGCCATAGGGCGAGCGCAGATGCATGCCTTCGTCGAAGAAATGTTTCACCCACGGGCCGGTGGCGTTAACCAGACCGCGCGCGTGCCAGGTGAATTTTTCGCCGCTATCGATATCTTCCGCTTCCACCACCCACAGACCGTTTTCGCGTTTTGCCGAGATAGCGCGGGTGCGGGTGCGAACCTCGCCGCCTTTACGTACCACCATCTGGGCGTTGGCAAGAACCAGACGCGCATCGTCGACCCAGCAGTCGGAATATTCGAAACCGCGCACGATTTCCGGCTTAAGTACCGATTCCGCGCCAAAGCGCAAACCGGTCGAGCCCGGCAGGCTGGTGCGTTTGCCGAGATGATCGTATAAAAACAGACCGATACGAATCATCCACGCCGGGCGCAGATGCGGGCGATGTGGTAAGCGAAAGCGCATCGGGAAGGCCAAATGCGGCGCCATTTTTAATAACACCTCGCGCTCCGCCAGCGCTTCGCTGACCAGGCGGAATTCGTAGTGTTCCAGGTAGCGCAGGCCGCCGTGAATTAGTTTTGAGCTGGCGCTCGAGGTGGCGCAGGCAAGGTCTCTCGCTTCCAGCATCAGCACGGATAAACCGCGCCCGGCGGCGTCTGCCGCGATACCGGCACCGTTGATGCCTCCGCCTATCACAATCAGATCTTTGATTTCCACGCTCGCACCTCGTTCACTTTCGTTTAAGCTCATAAATGTTCGATATCGCTCACTATAGCAAACAAACGCGCTTTTGGTAACATCAAAAAAACATTTCAGAGTGATGCATGTAACATATTGGCGTTTATTTACCGCCTGACGGTACACTAGCGGGTAAAATCAGGGTCGGTCACCGCCCGTCATGAAGTGCAATAGAGAAGAGAACCATGGAACAATTTGAATGTATCAATGTAGAAGAAGCGCATCAGAAACTGCATCAGCAGAAGGCGGTGCTGGTCGATATCCGCGATCCGCAAAGCTATGCCATGGGGCACACGCCGGGCGCGTTTCATCTGACCAACGATACCCTGGGCGCTTTTATGCGCGATAACGATTTTGAGACGCCGGTGATGGTGATGTGCTACCACGGCAACAGCAGTAAAGGCGCCGCGCAGTATCTGCTGCAGCAGGGCTTCGAGAACGTCTACAGCGTCGATGGCGGTTTTGACGCCTGGCATCGTCATTTCCCGGCGGAAGTCGCGCACGGCTCGCTATAAGCGCGGTACGGTATATACTAGCCCCCTTTGTGTGGAATAAGCGATCCGCTGTATGTTAATGATTACCTCTTTTGCCAACCCGCGCGTGGCCCAGGCGTTTGTCGACTATATGGCGACGCAGGGGGTCATCCTGACTATCCAACAGCACACGCAGAGCGATGTCTGGCTGGCTGATGAAAGCCAGGCCGCGCGGGTGCAGGCCGAGCTGGCCCGTTTTCTCGAAAACCCGGCCGACCCGCGCTATCTCGCCGCCAGCTGGCAATCGGGGCATACCAATAGCGGATTGCATTATCAACGCTTCCCGTTTTTAGCTACCTTGCGTAACAACGCCGGGCCGTTTACGTGGGCGATTTTGCTGGCCTGTATCCTGGTCTTCATACTGCAAAACGTTTTGGGCGATCAGACGATGATGATCTGGCTTGCCTGGCCCTACGATCCATCGCTGAAATTCGAAGCCTGGCGCTATCTTACCCATGCTTTCATGCACTTCTCGCTGATGCATATTCTGTTTAACCTGCTATGGTGGTGGTACCTCGGCGGTGCGGTGGAGAAGCGCATCGGTAGCGGCAAACTGGTGGTGATTACCATTATCAGCGCTCTGCTGAGCGGATTCGTCCAGCATCAGGTTAGCGGCCCGTGGTTCGGCGGTTTGTCGGGGGTAGTCTATGCATTAATGGGCTATGTCTGGCTGCGCGGCGAGCGCGACCCGCAGAGCGGTATTTATCTGCAACGCGGTCTGATCCTCTTCTCTTTAGTGTGGTTAGTGGCAGGATGGTTTGATGTTTTCGGCATGTCGATCGCCAATGGCGCGCACGTGGCGGGCCTGGCAGTCGGGCTGGCAATGGCGTTTGTCGATACGCTAAATGTGCGAAAACGAACGTAGAGATTCCCAGGGATATTTCATGAAACAAACACAACGTCATGACGCGATTATCGAGCTGGTAAAAAAACAGGGATACGTCAGTACCGAAGAGCTGGTGGAGCAGTTTGCCGTCAGCCCGCAGACTATTCGTCGCGATCTGAATGATTTAGCGGAACAAAAAATGATCCTCCGCCACCACGGCGGCGCGGCGATGCCTTCAAGCTCGGTCAACACCTCGTGGCACGACAGGAAAGCGACCCAGACGGCGGAAAAAGAGCGCATCGCGCGGAAAGTGGCGAGCGAAATACCCGACGGCGCAACCCTGTTTATCGACATTGGCACGACGCCGGAAGCGGTGGCCCATGCGTTGCTCGATCATAATGACCTGCGGATTGTGACCAACAATCTCAACGTCGCGAATACGCTGATGGTGAAAGACGATTTTCGCATTATCCTCGCCGGTGGCGAGCTGCGTAGCCGCGACGGCGGGATCATCGGCGAAGCGACGCTCGATTTTATCTCCCAGTTCCGCCTCGACTTCGGCATTCTTGGTATTAGCGGTATTGATAGCGACGGCTCGCTGCTGGAGTTTGATTACCATGAAGTGCGCACCAAGCGGGCGATTATCGAAAACTCGCGCCACGTGATGCTGGTGGTGGATCACTCGAAGTTTGGCCGTAATGCGATGGTGAACATGGGCAGCATTAGTATGGTCGATGCGGTTTATACCGATATCATGCCGCCCGCAGGCGTGCTGAAGGTGATTAAAGACAACAACCTGCAGCTGGAGCTGTGCTAAACGGCGTTATACGCCGTATCCCATCATTTTGAGCAACCGCTGGGCATGCTGAACGGCATCCTGGCGGTGCGCGACGCCCAGTTTCTGATATAGATTGCGAATATGCGTTTTAATCGTGGTGGCCGCGACATCCAGTTCGCCGGCGATCTGCTCGTTGCTGTAACCGGAATAGATAAGCCCTAACACCTGCCACTCGCGCTGGGTCAGCGGACTGGTGCGGATAAGCTCCGGCACTTCCGGGTGGTTCAGCAGCCGTTCGACGAAGCTCTCGTCGAAATGGGCGAATTTATGTCGATGATGCTGGTTAATATCGCGTAGGATGCGCTGGGCGCGGTGCTGCTCCAGCTCCGGCAGCGTATTCAGTTGAATCAGTTGGCGCAGCTGCTGGGCCATGGCTTCGCCTTCAATCACGAAGTGGTTGATAAAGCCGGTGCGGTTAGCGAGGGTTAAGGCTTCCATTAACACTTTTTGCGCCTCGCCCTTGCGCTCCGCCTGCCAGTACAGCTGGTTCAACAGCAGCAGGTTACGGTTGATATCGCTCATCAGCCGCAGCGAGCGGGCATTTTCATTTAACTCTTCCAGTACCATTTCGGCGGAATCAAAATCACCGAGCAGGATCTGTGCGCGGGCAATGTTGCGCCACTGGCTTTGCAGGAAGTGGTTATTGGCGAATTCAGGTTTCGGCGTCTGGCGCAGCCAGTTGGCCGCTGCGGTTTTATCACCGGTCATCTGCCAGTAGATCACCCGCACTTTGTCGGCGTTAGAGACCCAATCGCTGTGATAGTGGCCGTTGCCCAGCAGATTTTCCAGGCGGTTTAATAAGCTGCGGGCGTTGTCGAGATCGCCGCGCGCCAGCGAGCACTGCACCATCAACGCCAGGCACTGCAACTGCTGCTGCGGCTGGTAGTTTGCCAGCACAGCGATGCCGCTGCGGGCGCTTTCTTCTGCTTCATCAAGACGCGCCCACGCCCACAGCAGCTGCGCGCGGATGCGCAACAGGAACTCATGCATCGGCAGCTGTTCAAGATGCTGATCGCGGATAAGCTGGAAAGCTTTATCCTGAATCTCCCATGCCGCCTGCAGGAAGCCCTGGGCAAACAGAATCTCGCTCTGCTGGATCATGCTCCACAGGGCGTAGTGCCAGACGTCATGACGGCGAGCCATCTGTTCTGTTTGCTGCATCACCGCCAGCGATTTGCTCAGATGGCCTTTGCAGTGCAGCACTTCGCCGTGAACGGAAGTGGCGACGATGCGGCTGTAATAGCTCGCCAGCGGCAGTTCATCCAGCGCCACCATTGCCAGACGCTCGGCTTCGTCCTGATCGCCGGCGTTGATAGCGACCTGCGCGCGCAGGGCGTTGAAATCGCCGTGCATCGCGGTATCCATTTCGACATCCATCTCCTGCTCGGCGCGGGCCAGCAGGGTATTCACTTCGCTATAGCGATGCTGGCTCTGCATCAGCCAGGCCTGTAACAGGATCAGCCGCGGGTTTTCCAGCAGGTTCGACCACGGCAGCGCCGCCAGCGATTGTTCCAGCAGACCCAGCTCGCTGTGGTTGAACATGCCCCAGGCGTGGTTGAGCAAAATATCGCGCAGCATGGCGGCATCGCCGGCGGCAAGCGCATGATGGATGGCTTCGGTGGGGAACCCCTGCGCCATCCACGCTTCGGCGGCGGCGCGGTGAATTTCCGGTAGCTCGGTGGCTATTTCCCACTGACAGCGCTGGCGCAGGAAGTTGCCGAATAGCGGGTGATAGCGGAACCACTCGCCGGAGTCATCCATCCGGTGCAGAAACAGCCCCTGACGTTCGATCTCTTCCAGCTGCATCTGGCCGTTCTCTTCGCCGGTGACGCGGACGATAAGCGCGTCATTCATCGAGCGCAGCAGCGAGCTTTTTAACAAGAAGCTGCGGGTACGGGCATCGACGTTATCCAGCACTTCATCGACCAGATAGTCGGAAAGGTGGCTGGCGTTAATCCCGGCGAGACGACGGGCGGAGTGCTGGGCTGAGGTGTTTTTCTGCCGGGCGGAGAGGGCGATGAGCTGCAGGGCGGTGGCCCAGCCGGCGACGTCATCGCACAGGCGACTGCTGTCATCGGCTTCAATGGGGGAGGCGAGGCGGCAGTCAAAGAACTGTTTCGCCTCCTGATGAGTAAAAGCCAGCTGTTGGCTGCCGATTTCCAGTAACTGCTCGCGCACCCGTAGGTTGGCGATCCCCAACTGCGGCAGGTTGCGCGACAGCACTACCAGCGTCATGGTCTCTGGCTGATGGCGCAAGAAGAAGCGCATGGCATCGTGGATTACCGGATTGGTGATCAGGTGATAGTCATCAATGACCAGGTACAGCGGGCGCTGCCAGTCGGCAAGCTCTATAAACAGCTGCGCAAACAGCGATGGCAGGCTGGCGTACTGGCGCTTTTGCACCATGGCTTCGCTGGCGGCGCAGTGGCCGCCTGTCGCCTGTTGAATCGCCGCAATCAGATAGCTGGCGAAGCGCTCTTGTTGATTATCGCCTTCATCGAGCGAAAACCAGCCAAGGTCATGCTTACCCGAGGCCCACTGCGAAACGAGCGTGGTTTTGCCGTAACCTGCCGGGCTGGTCACCAACGCGAGACGATAATTGTTCGCGCCGGAAAGTTTCGCCAGCAACCGTTCGCGAACCACAGTGTGTTCAAGACGGGATGGACGACTTAATTTTGACGGAATCAACATAGTTCACTTTTTCGCTGTGCAAGAAAGGGATGGGGATTTTTTTTGCGCTTCGTAATTAATGACTCCTAAGGTCGGCGATAATGAAAGTTATTGCAAGTTATGTCCAAAATTGATGCTCTTGAATTTGCTCTCGGTCACAATTTCTCGCTTCGGTTTTTAATTAGCTTTAAACCGCTACCAGAACGCGTCATGCCTCGGTTTACGACGATTTCGTCCGGGACGAAATTACTTTACCCGGCATTTTTTGTAGTTGATTGTTTTTATTAAATTATCGTCAGTGGATTCTTAGGTTTAATCTATTTCACGTATTTTTGTCATGGCATCTTTTTATTCTGTCAGTAGTTTATTTTTTATTTCACGATAATGGCCTGTGCGAATTTTGCTTTGCGCTATGAATTGCGCTGTAACAAATTTGCCGTTCGTTGCGCTGGCGAAATTATTGTTCTACACGCGCAATAGGGCGGCGAATTCCCGTCGACGAGCTAACGTTAAAGTGGCCGCGATCACAATTTTCGCTCATCCCCGCTACTCCTCCCTGTCTAATCCCCCTCGGGAGGAGGCAGCGGCCTCGGGAGGTCGGCACACTAAGGCTAACGTTTTAGTAAAGGACCAGGATTTCTTATGTCACAGACTTCTTTTAACCAGGCTCAGTTTCAGGCTGCACTGACGCGTCAGTGGCAGCGTTTCGGTTTATCGTCAGCCGCAGAGATGACCCAACGCCAGTGGTGGCGCGCGGTCAGCGGCGCGCTGGCGGAGCTTTTGGCGGCGCAACCGGCGGCGGAAGCCGTTAAAGGACAGCGCCACGTTAACTACATTTCGATGGAGTTCCTGATCGGTCGCCTGACCGGTAATAACCTGCTCAACCTGGGCTGGTATGAAGGAGTGAGCGAGACGCTGAAGGCGTACGACATCCAGTTGACCGACCTGCTGGAAGAAGAGACCGATCCGGCGCTGGGCAACGGCGGCCTGGGCCGTCTGGCGGCCTGCTTCCTGGATTCTATGGCCACCGTCGGCCAGTCGGCGACCGGTTACGGCCTGAACTACCAGTACGGTCTGTTCCGTCAATCCTTCGCTGACGGTCAGCAGATGGAAGCGCCGGATGACTGGGGACGCGGCAGCTATCCGTGGTTCCGCCACAACGAAGCGCTGGATGTGCAGGTGGGCATCGGCGGTAAAGTCAGCAAAAGCGGCGAATGGCAACCGGCTTTCGTGATTACCGGCGAAGCCTGGGATCTGCCGGTGCTTGGCTATCGCAATAACGTCGCGCAGCCGCTGCGTCTGTGGCAGGCGAAGCATGCCCATCCGTTCAACCTGACCAAATTCAACGACGGCGATTTCCTGCGCGCGGAGCAGCAAGGTATCGACGCCGAAAAATTGACCAAGGTGCTGTATCCGAATGACAACCATCTGGCGGGGAAAAAACTGCGCCTGATGCAGCAGTACTTCCAGTGCGCCTGCTCGGTGGCCGATATTCTGCGTCGTCACCATCTGGCTGGCCGCAAGCTGCATGAGCTGGCGGATTATGAAGTGATCCAGTTGAACGACACCCACCCGACCATCGCTATCCCGGAACTGCTGCGCGTGCTGCTTGATGAGCACCAGATAAGCTGGGACGATGCGTGGGCCATCACCAGCAAAACCTTCGCTTACACCAACCATACTCTGATGCCGGAAGCGCTGGAGTGCTGGGATGAGAAGCTGGTCAAGGCACTGCTGCCGCGCCACATGCAGATAATCAAAGAGATTAACGACAGATTTAAACTGCTGGTGGAGAAAACCTGGCCGGGCGATAAGCAGGTGTGGGCGAAGCTGGCGGTGGTCCATGATAAACAGGTTCGCATGGCCAACATGTGCGTGGTGAGCGGCTTTGCGGTGAACGGCGTCGCGGCGCTGCACTCCGATTTGGTGGTGAAGGATCTGTTCCCGGAATATCACCAGCTGTGGCCGAACAAATTCCATAACGTGACCAACGGCATTACGCCGCGTCGCTGGATTAAACAGTGTAATCCGGCGCTGGCTGCCCTGCTTGATAAGACGCTGAAGAAAGAGTGGGCCAACGATCTCGACCAGCTGATCAAGCTGGAGAAGTACGCCGACGATGCCAAATTCCGTCAGGTTTATCGTGACATTAAGCAGGCGAATAAAGTGCGTCTCGCTGAGTTCGTGAAGCGGCGTACCGGTATCGACATCAACCCGCAGGCGATTTTTGATATCCAGATTAAGCGCCTGCACGAATACAAACGCCAGCACCTCAACCTGCTGAATATTCTGGCGCAGTATAAAGAGATCCGCGAAAACCCGCAGGCCGACCGCGTACCGCGCGTCTTCCTGTTTGGCGCTAAAGCCGCGCCGGGCTACTACCTGGCGAAGAATATTATTCTGGCGATCAACAAGGTGGCCGAGGCGATCAATAACGATCCGCTGGTGGGCGATAAGCTGAAAGTGGTCTTCCTGCCGGATTACTGCGTATCGGCGGCGGAAATGCTGATCCCGGCGGCGGACGTCTCCGAGCAGATTTCCACGGCGGGTAAAGAGGCCTCTGGTACCGGCAACATGAAGCTGGCGCTGAACGGCGCGTTGACCGTCGGCACTCTTGACGGCGCCAACGTTGAAATCGCCGAGCAGGTTGGCGAGGACAATATCTTTATCTTCGGCCATACCATGGAAGAAGTTAAGGCGTTGAAGGCGAAAGGCTACGATCCGCTGAAATGGCGCAAGAAAGATAAGCTGCTGGACGCGGTGCTGAAAGAGCTGGAAAGCGGTAAATATAGCGGCGGCGACAAACACGCCTTTGATCAGATGCTGCATAGCCTGCTGCAAGGCGGCGATCCGTACCTGGTGCTGGCTGACTTTAGCGCTTACGTCGCGGCGCAGAAGCAGGTAGACGAACTGTATCGCGACCAGGAAGCCTGGACCCGTGCGGCGATCCTCAACACCGCGCGCTGCGGCATGTTCAGCTCCGACCGCTCTATTCGTGATTATCAGCAACGTATCTGGCAGGCAAAACGCTAAGGACAGGCCTATGGAGAATAAACGCCTTGATAATGCCGCGCTGGCGGCGGGGATCAGCCCCAGCTATATCAACGCGCACGGCCAGCCGCAGTCGATCGCGGCGGCCACCAAACAACGTTTGCTGGATGCTATGCATCGTACTTCTACTGCCGCGAAAGCGGCAGTAGAACCGCTGCCCAGCGTCAAGGTTTTTACTCACGGTAAAAAAATGCAGTTGCCGGTAGCGGGAAGCGGCGCGTTTCACTGGCTGCTGACGACCGAAGAAGGTAAGCAGTATCAGGGTGAGACGCGCGGCGGCGAAACGCTCGCTTTGCCTGGGCGATTGCCGACGGGCTATCACACCCTGACCCTCACGCGGGACGGCGAACGCTGGCACTGCCGGGCGATCGTCGCCCCGGCGCGTTGCTACGAACCGCAGGCGCTAAAAGAGGGCAAAAAGCTATGGGGCGCCTGCGTCCAGCTCTACACCCTACGTTCTGAGAATAACTGGGGCATCGGCGACTTCGGCGATCTACGCGCCATGCTGCCGGAAATCGCCCGTCGCGGCGGCGCGTTTATCGGCCTCAACCCGATTCACGCGCTCTATCCGGCGAACCCGGAGAGCGCCAGTCCGTACAGTCCGTCCTCGCGCCGCTGGCTTAACGTCATCTATATCGACGTTAACGCGGTGGAGGATTTCCAGCGTAGCCCTGCCGCGCAGGCATGGTGGCAGCTTGCGGAAACCCAGCAGGCCTTGAAGGCCGCGCGGCAGACCGCTGATGTCGACTATACCGCTGTCACCGCGCTGAAGCTGACCGCGCTGCGTCTGGCGTGGGCCGAGTTTTCTACGCGTGAAGATGAGCAAATGGCGGAGTTCCGTCAGTTCGTGCTGCGCGAGGGCGAAAGTCTCTACTGGCAGGCGGCGTTTGATGCGCTGCATGCCTGGCAAAGCCGTCAGGATCCGATGCGCTGGGGCTGGCCGGCATGGCCGGAAGCGTATCAGAGCACGAGCAGCCCGCAGGTGAAAACCTTCTGTGCGGAGCATGCCGATGAGGTGAGCTTTTATCTATGGCTGCAGTGGCTGGCATATACGCAGTTCGCCGCCTGTTGGCACACCAGCCAGCAGGACGGGATACCGATTGGCCTGTATCGCGATCTGGCGGTCGGCGTCGCCGAAGGCGGATCGGAGACGTGGTGCGATCGCGAGCTGTATTGCCTCAAGGCTTCCGTCGGCGCGCCGCCGGACATCCTCGGCCCGCTGGGACAGAACTGGGGCCTGCCGCCGATGGATCCGCATGTAATGGTTGCCCGCGCCTACGAGCCGTTTATCGAACTGCTACGGGCGAATATGCAAAACTGCGGCGCATTGCGTATTGACCACGTGATGTCGGTGCTGCGTTTGTGGTGGATACCGTATGGCGAAACCGCCGACCATGGCGCCTATGTGCAGTATCCCGTGGATGACCTGCTGGCGATCCTGGCGCTGGAGAGCCAGCGGCACCGCTGCATGGTCATTGGCGAAGACCTCGGTACCGTACCGGTTGAAATCGTCGGCAAGCTGCGCAAAAGCGGTGTTTACTCGTATAAAGTGCTCTATTTCGAAAATGGCCCTGATAAAACGTTCCGCGCGCCGAAGGCTTATCCACAGCAGTCGATGGCGGTCGCAACGACCCACGATCTCCCGACGCTGCGCGGCTATTGGGAGAGCGGTGATTTGACGCTCGGGAAGACGCTGGGTCTGTATCCGGATGAAGTGGTGCTGCGCGGCTTATATGCCGATCGCGAACAAGCAAAGCAGGGGTTGCTGGATGCGCTGCATCGGCACGGCTGTTTGCCGAAGCGCGCCGGACATAAAGCCTCGCTGATGGCGATGACCTCAACGCTCAATCGCGGGATGCAGCGCTACATCGCCGACAGCAACAGCGCCCTGCTTGGGCTGCAGCCGGAAGATTGGCTGGAGATGGCTTCGCCAGTCAACATCCCGGGCACCAGTACCGAGTATCCCAACTGGCGGCGTAAGCTTAGTGTGACGCTCGAGCAGATGTTTGCCGATGCGCAGGTGAATAAGCTGATTAAAGACCTGGATAAGCGCCGCAAGGCCCGTTAATCCAGAGAGAATGCCCCGGTGGCGCTGCGCTTACCGGGGCTACTGGTAGATACTGTTATCGGTTTGCAACGATTTTGGTCGGGGAAAACATGTGCTTTGTGTTAATTCCGAGCACATTGCGCTCCCGATATTTCTTCTGCGTTATGTCTCTCATGGCGCAGGGAGCGCACAGGGGGCGGCCAGTTGCCACCGCCCCCTGTACCCCCGGGCTCTGGCCGCCAAAATCGCCACTTCGTGGTACCTTCGACTTATCCCGGCAGGCTTCGGGTCGGGCCGAGGCAGCGTCCGTGCAAAACACGGCCCTCAGCCCGCATCCATGCGGGCTGCCCCGGCCTTCCGGGAACGTCTCAGCGATTTTGAGGCCGCCAACACCTGCAGTTTCAGCCAGCATGGTGAATAAATTAAATGCAGGCCGCGCGGACCGTAGGTCGGATAAGGCGTTAGCCGCCATCCGACAAAAAACGGCACCGCGGGTAGCCCGGATAAGGCGCTTTGCGCCGCTATCCGGGAAACGAAGAACAAAAAAGGCCGGGGCGCATGATGCGCACCCGGCCTTTTTTATCTCAGGGAACGAAGGTTACACCACCATCCCCAGCAGCAGACAACCAACCAGGCCGCACACGGAAATGATGGTTTCCAGTACCGACCAGGACTTGATGGTCTCGCCAATGGTCAGGTTGAAATACTCTTTGAACAGCCAGAAACCTGGGTCGTTCACGTGCGAGAAGATAACGCTACCGGAACCCACGGCGATAACCATCAGCTCCGGGCTAACGCCGGTGGTGGCAATCAGCGGCGCGGCGATACCACCTGCAGTGATAGCGGCAACGGTAGCTGAGCCCAGCGCAATACGCAGCACCGCAGCGATAGACCACGCCATAAACAGCGGTGACATATTGGATTCGTGCATGATAGAAGCGATGTACTTATCCATGCCGCTATCCACCAGCACCTGCTTGAAGGCGCCGCCGCCGCCGATGATCAACAGCATCATGGCGATGATTTTGATAGAGGAGGTCAGCGTATCGTTGATCTGCTCCATGGAACGGCCGCGATTGAGGCCGAAAGTGAACAGCGCGATCAGCACCGCAATCAGGGTCGCCATCACCGGGTCGCCGAAGAACTCGGCCACCGGCAGGAAGGCGTGGCCCTTCGGCAGAACCATCTCGGCGACGGCGCGCATCGCCATCAGGATCACCGGTACCAGAGAGGTCCAGACGCTGACGCCAAAGCCCGGCATCTCTTCTTCAGTGAAGGTTTTCGGGTTGTGCAGGCCTTCCGGGATCGGTTTATCAATACCTTTCAGGAAACGGGCGAAAACCGGGCCGGCGAGAATAACCGTCGGGATAGCCAGAATTGTCCCGTAGAGCAGCGTTTTGCCCATATCGGCGTGGAAAATTGTCGCGATAGCGGTCGGGCCCGGGTGTGGCGGCAGGAAACCGTGGGTGACGGAGAGTGCCGCGGCCATCGGTACGCCAACGTACAGCAGCGGGATACGCGCGGAAGCGGCGATGGTAAAGACCAGCGGCAGCATCAGCACGAAACCGACTTCATAGAACAGGGCGAAACCGACGGTGAAACCGGTCAGTACAACGGCCCATTGAATATGTTTTTTACCGAATTTATCAATCAGGGTAGTGGCGATACGCTGCGCGCCGCCGCAGTCCGCCAGCATTTTACCGAGCATAGCGCCGAAGCCCATGATCAGTGCGAGGCTGCCGAGCGTGCCCCCCACGCCGTTTTTGATGGATACGATGACTTTATCCAGAGGCATACCCTGCATTAATCCGACGGCGAGCGCCACCAGAACCAGAGCGATGAAGCCGTTCATTTTGAAACGGATCATCAGCAACAATAACAGGGCAACCCCGATAGCTACGATGACTAATGGCATGATTTACCTGGCCTTAACTTGTTATGGGTAACGTTAAAGTCTGAACATCTACAGTATCCGTTCCGCAGAGGAACAAGGATGTCTTGCACCGTAAAGCTGGCTTATTCCTGACCCAGAGAAAGGATAGCTGGCTATTTTTTTGTCGGTGGTGCTTGCTGTGGATGATACGGGTAACATGTGAGCTTTGAGAATGCCCTGCGCGGGGTAAATTTTAAATATGAGACTTAAGTCATACTCTCTGCCGGGTTTTTGCCGTGATGGCTAGTCAGAAATGTTGTGCGGTAACATGCTGAAGGGAGAAGTCGCCCGGCAAACGGATTGTTGCCGGGCGAGAGGGGGAAGCTTAGTAGTAGGAGTGCTCGCCGCGCTGGTGTTCGGTCAGATCGCGCACGCCTTTCAGCTCCGGGAATTCGTTCAGCAGCTGCTTTTCGATCCCTTCTTTCAGGGTCACATCGACCATTGAGCAGCCGTTGCAACCGCCGCCGAACTGCAGGATAGCCAGACCGTCTTCGGTGATTTCCATCAGCGAAACGCGGCCGCCGTGACCGGCCAGCTGTGGGTTGATCTGCGACTGCAGCAGGTACTCTACGCGCTCCATCAGCGGGGCATCGTCGGAAACCTTACGCATTTTGGCGTTCGGCGCTTTCAGCGTCAGCTGGGAACCGAGCTGGTCAGTGACGAAGTCAATTTCAGCATCTTCCAGATAAGGTGCGCTGAGTTCATCAACATACGCGGTCAGCTGTTCAAATTTCAGCGCCGTGTCGGTGTCTTCCACCGCATCCGGTGGGCAATAGGATACGCCGCACTCAGCGTTTGGGGTGCCGGGATTAATCACAAATACGCGAATTTGCGTCCCTTCTTCCTGATTTGCCAGCAGTTTGGCAAAGTGCGCTTGTGCAGCATCGGAAATACGGATCATAGCGTTGGCCTAATAGTTGACTATTTTACTGGGTTATAATACGCCCATCAGCGGGGGTCTACAAGGTACGGCACAAACACCATACCTGAACCGTCGCGGCGCCGTTTCGCAAAAGCAGGCGGGAAATCTCGGCGACGGTGCTTCCGGTTGTGACAACATCATCCACAATGGCGATATGGAGGCCCCGAACGGATAATTCAACCTGGAAAGCATTTTTCAGGTTCTGCTTACGTAATCTGGCGCTTAATTGATGCTGCGTTGCGGTACGCCGGCTTCGCTTCAGCGCATCGCCGCGCCAGGCGCAGCCCATCCAGCGCGCCAGCGGGCGACATAGCGCCTCGCTTTGGTTAAATCCCCGACGCCAATGACGGCGCTGCCAAAGCGGCACGCTGACAATCCGATCCACTGGCGGCAGCCCGCAATTAAGGCGCAGGCGTAAAAGAAGCAGCCGCGCCAGCGCCGCCGCGAGTTCCGGATGACGGGCAAACTTAAACTGGTGTACCAGCCCGCTTAGCGGTGGGGCATAGCTATTCACCGTCACCAGCCGCTGCCAGGGCGGTGGTTTTTGCAGGCAGCGTCCACAGGGCAAGGCGGGCGCCAATGCCGGTAAACCGCACTGCGGGCAGAGCGATGGCGTGACGAGCAGCGAGGCGGTGCAGCGCGAGCACATCCCCCAGTGAGCCATGGCCAGCGGCATTTGGCATAGCCAGCATAAGCTGTGTGCTGTTAGCATAATTCCCCTCATAGTGATGGAAAGAGAACAGTAACTGATGAATGACATCTGGTGGCAAACCATGGGCGAAGGAAATTGTCATCTTGTGCTGCTGCACGGCTGGGGGCTGAATGCCAACGTATGGGATTGCATTACGCCGGAACTGGCTACGCATTTTACCCTTCACCTGGTGGATCTACCGGGCTATGGCCGCAGCGGTGGTTTTGGCGCCTTAACGCTTGAAGAGATGGCGCAGCAGGTCGTTGAAAAAGCGCCGGAGCAGGCTATCTGGCTTGGCTGGAGCCTGGGCGGGTTGGTAGCGAGCCTGGTGGCGCTGCAGCACCCGCAACGTGTGCAGGCGCTGGTGACCGTCGCTTCTTCGCCGTGTTTTGGCGCGCGCGACCAGTGGCCGGGGATTAAACCGGAAGTGCTGAGCGGCTTCCAGCAACAGCTGAGTGAAGATTTCCAGCGTACCGTCGAGCGTTTTCTTGCCCTACAAACCATGGGCACCGAAAGCGCGCGCCAGGACGCCCGGGCGCTGAAAAGCACCGTTCTGTCGCTGCCGATGCCGCCTGCCGAGGTTCTCAACGGCGGGCTGGAAATCCTCAAAACCGCCGATTTGCGTCAACCGCTCGCCGCGCTGACCATGCCGTTTTTGCGCCTCTATGGCCGACTGGATGGGCTGGTGCCGCGTAAAATCGTTCCTCTTTTGGATGAGCTGTGGCCGCAAAGTGAGTCTGTTGTCTTCGAAAAGGCGGCCCACGCGCCGTTTATTTCACATCCCCAGCCATTCTGTGAGCCTCTCATCGCGCTGAAAAACCGGCTGAATAATTATTTTTAGCGCCGCGTGGTAAATCATCAGGATCGGGCAATACTTAGGTTGTTGCGGTGGTTGATTATTTCGTTTTTGCCGCCGCAAACTAAAAATAACAACCTTATGGAGAGTAAAGGCTATGAAACTTGTTACAGGTATTGTTGCATCTCTGGTGATAGGCTCCCTCTCTTTTGGCGCGTTCGCGGCGAAAGAGATTCAAAAAGATGAAGTCGCGAAGATGAATCTGACCAAGGTCGGTAGCATCACGACTTCCCGTACCACGTCGCCGATGGACGCGAAGCGCGATCTGTCGAAGAAAGCGGATGAGTTGGGTGGTAAGTACTTCGTAGTGATTGCCGGCGAGAAGAACGAGAAGACGGTTCACGCGAACGCCGACGTGTATAAGTAAGCCTAATTTTCCCTGCCAGCGCTGCGCCTGGCAGGGCTTCAGGTAGCCCGGATAAGGCGCTACGCGCCGCCAGCCGGGATGTCTATTCAGCGCAAAGACCACCATTCCCGCAGGCAGGCTTTCCCTTCCGGGCAGCTTTTACAACTGCCGGAAAGGCAGCCATCGGCATCTTCGGTCATCTTGACCGCTTTCCCCATCGCTTCCAGGCGGCTTAACATGGCGTCGATCAGCGGCCGCGGCGTATGCAGGCGGGCACTCAGCTGTGCAGCTTCCATTCGCCCTTGCAGGGCCAGCATATCGCGGACTTCTATTAACGATGCCATGATGAGAACTCCTTAGTGGCAGTCGCCGGCTGGGCTCTGGCAGCAGGACGTCGGGGTTTTACGCGTCGTCAGCAGGGAAACATCCACCCGGCTACGCGCCCGACGCAACAGGCCAAAGACCACGACGTTAAACAGAATTACCGCCAGAATGCATACCAGGCTGTAGCGCGGGTGTTGGCTAAAGCTCACGGTCTGGTAGTACAGCGTCGACAGCGAGTAGGCGATATTCAATCCCCACAACACCGAGAACATCATCCAACCGCGGCTGGACTCACGGGCAATCGCCCCCATCACGGAAATGCATGGAATATAGAGCAGGACGAAGATCAGGTAGCTGTACGCGGCGGCGGCGCTGCCGAATTTACTGCCCATCACCCCCATGGCGCCGGTTTCCATTTCGCCATCGCCTTTGCTTGCTTCAATCGGGTTCGCCAGCACGCTCAGGCTAAAGGTGTCTTTCAGCCCCTGCCAGGTTTCATCGACGGCAGCTAACAGCTCGTCGCCAAGGCTAAACTCCTGTGGGTTAAACTCTTCATTCTGGATATCTTCCGCGGTGTAGAGGGTGTTCAACGTACCGACCACCACTTCTTTCGCCATCGCGCCGGTAAACAGGCCGACGGTTGCCTGCCAGTTATCTTCGTGCACGCCAATGGGCTTAAACACTGGGGTGATCACCCGACTGACCGAAGCCAGCGCCGAGTCGTTGATGTTATCGACCACTTTGCCGCTAAGCGAGAAGCTGTTCAGCGCGCTGAGGAAAATACTGACGATGACAATGACCTTACCGGCGCGCAGGACGAAGCCTTTCAGGCGCTGCCAGGTCTGGATAACCAGGCTCTTGATGTGCGGTACGTGATACACCGGCAGCTCCATCACGAACGGCGAGGCTTCGCCGCGCATAATGGTGTATTTGAGCATCAGGCCGGTGAGGATCGCCATCACGATGCCCAGCACGTACAGTGAGAAGACCGCCAGCGCGCCGTTCTGGCCGAAGAAGGCGGCGGCGAAGACCGCGAAAATCGCCAATCGGGCGCCGCAGGACATAAACGGCGCCATCATGATAGTCATCAGCCGTTCACGCGGCGCATCCAGCGTACGGGCGCCCATAACGGAAGGCACGTTACAGCCAAAACCAACGATCAGCGGCACGAAGGATTTCCCCGGCAGGCCTAACGCCTGCATCAGGCGGTCCATTACGAAGGCCGCGCGCGCCATATACCCGGAGTCCTCAAGGAAAGAGAGGAACAGGTACATCATGCCGATTTGCGGCACCAGTGGTAGCACGGTATTGATACCGCCGCCCAGCCCTTGCGCGAGGAACACGGTCAGCCAGTCCGGGAAGTGCAGAGTGTAGCCCAACCACTGAATGCCGTGGATGAAGATAGCCACCGAGCCGGCGTCGAAAATCGGCTGCAGGGCGCCGCCGATGTTGATAGCCAGCAGGAACATCAGGTACATCACGAACAGGAAGATCGGTAAGCCGAGGAAGCGGTTAAGGATAATTTTATCCATCGCCGTGGTGAAGCGGCTTGGCTCAGCGGTCAGGGTGTTACTGACGGCATCGCATACCGCGGCGATACTTTGATAGCGGGCATCGGCGATATACAGCGCCGGATCGTCCATCTCGCCGCTCAGGTTGGTCAGCGCCAGATCCAGTTTGTCGGCGGCGTTGCCGGCAAAGGCGCGGCTATAAATATCGCCTTCCAGCATCTGCAGCCCCAGCCAGCGGCGCTGACGCAGCGGCATATCAGCAGGCATCGCCTGCGCCAGCATATCGGCTTCGCGCTGCAGGGATTGCGGATAGTGCACCAGTTCCAGCGGCTGATTTTGCTCATGGCGGTCAAGCGCCATTTTCAGCGCTTCGATGCCGCGACCGCGGGTGGAGACCAGCGGAATCACCGGGCAGCCGAGACGGGCCGCCAGCGCGTCGACGTCGATGCGGATTTGCTGTTTTTCGGCAATATCGAGCATGTTTAGCGCGACGACGCAGGGAATACCCAACTCCAGCAGCTGCAGGGTCAGATAGAGGTTACGTTCCAGGTTCGAGGCGTCGATGACGTTAATCAGCAGGTCGGCATCGCCGCTGAGAATATAGTGACAGGCAATTTGTTCATCGAGCGATGTTTGCGAGGAGATGGTGGTCAGCGAATAGGTGCCCGGCAGGTCAACCAGAGTAACCTGGTGGTCGGTGGTGGTGAAGGCGCCTTCTTTACGCTCAACGGTGACCCCCGCCCAGTTACCCACCCGCTGGCGCGCGCCGGTTAGCTGATTAAATAACGTTGTTTTGCCGGAATTAGGATTACCAATTAAACCAACGGTTAATTTTTTCATTTTTCAGACTCTTAGTGCCGGGTCAGGTGTTATTGCGCAACCGCTTCCAGTTCAATTAACGCGAGGTCTTTTTTACGTAATACCAGGCTCACGCGCCGGGTCTCAATATGAATAGGATCGCCCAGCGGCGCCACGCGCACGACATGAAACGAAGAGCCGGGCAACATTCCCAGGGAGAGCAGTTTCTGCCGATAAGCCGGGCTAATATCGCGGGAAAAACCGGTGATTTTCCACGCACTATCAGGAGTGAATTGCATAGGGCCTACTTGTTATCGCTAACCGAAAAGAGAATTTCCAGGCGCGGCTATTAAAGCGGCGCTGGGGACTATAGCCAACGAAGAAGAATAAAACGTCATTGATAACGATGATAATGAGAATGGTTTGTATCATCAATACATGGCATGGATAATAAATGCGTTTTTCATAGGTATTTGCTTATTTTTTGATATGACGCAAGAACCCTGTTGTAGCCAAAAATAAGTCAAAAATTAATTTATTCACTTAATGTTTAATAAAGGTTTCATTAGTTAACAGAATGAAACTTTATAAATTTCGAACTTATTGAAAGGTTACTGGAATATATTAATCGAGGCTCAGGCATTAAAAAGCGGAAAATTGCCCCTCGAAGAGGGGCAGGGAAGGATTAGCGTTTTTTGCCCATCGCGGCCGCCAGCGCATCCATCATCGCGCTGTTGCCGGCTGGTTGAGCATCGCGACCGCGCGGCTTCGTCGCTTTGGCTGCCGGTCGGTTGCCCTGCGGGCGGTCGTTGCCGCCGCCGCGGCGCGCGTTGCTGTCGCCCGGCTGTTCATCCAGGCGCATCGTTAACGCGATGCGTTTACGCGCCAGGTCCACTTCCATCACCTTCACTTTGACGATGTCGCCCGCTTTGACCACGGTATGCGGGTCTTCAACGAATTTATTCGACAGTGAAGAGATATGGACCAGGCCATCCTGGTGCACGCCGATATCGACGAAGGCGCCAAAGTTGGTGACGTTGGTGACCGCGCCTTCCAGAATCATCCCCGGCAGCAGGTCGTTCATCGTCTCAACGCCGTCGGCGAACTGAGCGGTTTTAAACTCAGGGCGCGGATCGCGGCCCGGTTTTTCCAGCTCTTTGATGATATCGGATACCGTCGGCACCCCGAACTTATCATCGGTAAAATCAGAGGCTTTCAGGTTGCGCAGTTCGCTACTGTTGCCCATCAGATCTTTCAGCGCCTGCTGGGTAGCGGCCAGAATACGCTCGACCACCGGGTAGGCTTCCGGGTGAACGGTCGAGGCGTCCAGCGGGTTGTCGCCGTGGTTAATGCGCAGGAAGCCGGCGCACTGTTCAAAGGCTTTTGGCCCCAGACGGCTTACCTTCAGCAACTGCTGGCGGTTGTGGAACTGGCCGTTCTCGTCGCGCCAGGCGACGATATTCTGCGCCATCATACGGGTCAGGCCCGCGACGCGGGTCAACAGCGCCACCGAGGCGGTGTTAAGGTCGACGCCAACGGCGTTTACGCAGTCTTCCACCACCGCATCCAGCTTACGCGCCAGTTGCGTCTGGCTAACGTCATGCTGATACTGGCCGACGCCGATTGATTTCGGATCGATTTTCACCAGCTCGGCCAGCGGATCCTGCAGACGGCGGGCGATAGAGACCGCGCCGCGTAGGGAAACATCGAGGTCCGGGAACTCTTGCGCCGCCAGTTCGGAAGCCGAGTAGACCGACGCGCCGGCTTCGCTGACGATCACCTTCTGGGCGGTCACTTTCGGGAACTGTTTTTGCACGTCGAGGAAGAAACGCTCGGTCTCGCGGGAAGCGGTACCGTTGCCGATAGCCACCAGCTCAACGTTATGTTTTTCGCACAGCGCCGCCACCACGACGGCGGCTTTAGCCGCCTGGCCGGTATGCGGGTAGATGGTATCGGTGGCCACCAGTTTGCCGGTGCCGTCGACTACCGCCACTTTGACGCCGGTACGCAGGCCCGGGTCAAGACCCATGGTGGCGCGCAGGCCGGCAGGTGCGGCCATCAGCAGGTCATGGAGATTACGGGCGAATACGTTAATCGCTTCGTCTTCCGCGCGTTCGCGCACGGTGCCCATTAATTCGGTTTCGAGGTGCATCAGCACCTTGATGCGCCAGGTCCAGCTGACGACGCCTTTGCGCCAGCTGTCCGCCGGGGCGTTATTCAGGCGCAGGCCGAGATGATCGATAATGATCTGCTCGCAGTGGCTCTCTTTCGGCGGCTCATCAAACTGCGGGTCGGCGTTGAGCGACAGCTGCAGCACGCCCTCATTGCGCCCGCGGAACATCGCCAGCGCGCGGTGCGACGGCACGGAAGCGATCGGTTCATGGTGGTCGAAGTAATCGCGGAATTTAGCGCCTTCTTCTTCCTTGCCGCTGACGACGCTGGCCACCAGATGGGCGTTTTTCCACAGATAATCACGTACTTTCGCCAGCAAGGCGGCGTCTTCCGCGAAGCGTTCCATCAGGATATAGCGCGCGCCGTCGAGAGCGGCTTTGCTATCCGCCACGCCTTTATCGGCATCGATATAGTTTGCCGCTTCGGTTTCCGGATCGTGGGAAGGCTCATTCCACAGCAGATCGGCCAGCGGTTCGAGACCGGCTTCAATGGCGATTTGCCCGCGGGTGCGGCGTTTAGGTTTGTACGGCAGGTAGAGATCTTCGAGCTCGGTTTTGCTGAGGGTGGCGTTGATGGCTTTTTCCAGCGCTTCGCTGAGCTTGCCCTGTTCGCCGATCGATTTGAGGATCGCCTGGCGGCGGTCTTCCAGTTCGCGCAGATACCCGAGGCGAGTTTCCAGATTACGCAGCTGCGTGTCATCCAGACCGCCGGTGACTTCCTTACGATAACGTGCAATAAACGGCACGGTGTTCCCTTCATCAAGCAGGCGAACGGCAGCTTCTACCTGTTCGGCTCTGGCCTGAAGTTCACCCGCAATAATGCGGCAGAGCGAATCATTCATCATCGGTTTTATTCATCATTAGGGTCAAAAATCAGGGGATAGTTATACGGGCTGCCAGGCTAAAATGCCAGCCGCGACCGGGTTCTCTCGGAATGTTCCGGCGCTATTTCACGTATTCAATTTCATTGACGTACCAGCTGGCTTCGCCCGCTGGAGTGTTAACGATAGCCAGGTCGCCCACCTCTTTCTTCAGTAAAGCGCGCGCCATTGGCGAATCGATGGAGATATAGTCTTTGCGGCCGAAGATTTCATCGTAGCCGACAATGCGAAAGCGCTTGGTATCACCATCGTCGTTCTCTATTTCCACCCACGCGCCGAAGAAAACTTTGCCTTCCTGCTGCGGGGAATAATCGACGATTTTGAGATTTTCCAGACACTTGGTGAGATAACGCACCCGGCGGTCAATTTCGCGCAGGCGCTTTTTATTGTACTGATAATCGGCGTTTTCACTGCGGTCGCCAAGACTCGCCGCCCAGGTCACTTTCTTGGTGACTTCCGGGCGCTCTGTACGCCACAAGTAATCCATCTCTTGCTTCAGTTTTTCATACCCTTCACGGGTGATCAGCGGCGTTTTCATCTGTGGTTCATCCAAAATAATCTCGTCCCGCCGTACCTTAACCAGCCGTTTCGGCAAGGTAAAGCGCCAGGCGCAGAAATCACGGCTACTGGCTGCGGGTAAAAATGGTAATCACCTGATCAATATGATTTTTCATTGCTTTCTTTGCCGCACGTACGTCGTGGGCCGCAATGGCTTCAAGGATCGCGCGATGCTCCTGTTCCGAGCGATGCGGCATATCGTCCGGGGTGTAATGGCGCTGCAGCATGCGGAACATACTGCCATAGCGGTGGCCGAGCAGGTGGCCGATGATAAACGCGTACGCCGGGTTGCCGCTGGCCTGAGCGATACGGATATGGAACAGGCGGTCGCCGGGATGGGTGGTTGAACCGGCGCGGTTATCGCGACAGTTTTGCTCAAAGGCCTCGCGGATAGCGGCCAGCTCTTCGGGGCTGGCGTGGCGTGCCGCCAGCGCGGCGGTTTCCGGTTCGATTAACAGGCGCGCCTGCAGCAGAGAAAAGGGCGGTAGTTCGGCGTTAAAATCGAGGTCTATGTTGAGTTCGTCGTCGATCTCCGTCCACTGGTCGCGACCGGCCTGCGCCATCACCGGCTCTTTGGTGGCGACGAGCGGCGTTTGCGATTTGACGATTACCCCGTTGCCTACGCGCACGTCCACCAGGCCAATCACCTCCAACGCAATCAGCGCTTCGCGTACCGATGCGCGGCTGACGTTCAATTGCTGGGCTAAATCTCGCTCAGACGGAAGACGACTGCCGGGCGGAAATTCGTTGTTCTCAATTAATCGCTTGAGTTGGTCTGCTATCTGTCTGTAAATCCTTGGGTTTTCCAGTCTGGTAATCGGCATGTTTCACCTTTGCTCATGCGATAGACAGTGATAAAGCGCACAAATATTGGCCAGCACACTTGAGTGTTTGTTAGTCGAGTGTAATTAATTGGTTAACCAATGTGCCGTTTGTGGCCGTTTTTGCAACATCTAAGCTTCACGATAGCGGGTTATGCCTGACTTGTCATGCGAAAGGTCAGGCCTTTGACTACCACTAATGGCCTGACCATTAGTCCTTTAGACCAGGGGAGAGAAATGGAACTAACCGGAAAACGCGTTCTGATTACCGCCGCAGGGCAGGGGATTGGCAATAGCTGCGCGCGGCTGTTTGCCGCCGCCGGCGCGGAAGTGATTGCCAGCGATATCAACATTGCCGGATTGAGCGATATCCCCGGCGTACGGCCGCTGCAGCTGGATGTCACCCGCGCGGATGCGATTGCCGCCGCCGCGGAAACGCTGGGCCCGCTGGATGTGTTGTTCAACTGCGCCGGGGTGGTGCATAGCGGCAACATTCTTGAATGTAGCGAGCGGGAGTGGCAGTTCGCCCTCGATCTGAACGTCACCGCCATGTTCCACACGATTCGCGCCTTTTTGCCGGCGATGATCGCCCGCGGCGGCGGCTCGATTATCAACATGTCATCGGTAGCTTCCAGCGTGAAAGGAGTACCAAACCGCTTCGCCTACAGCGCCAGTAAAGCGGCGGTCATTGGCCTGACCCGCTCGGTAGCGGCGGATTTCGTCACCCAGGGCATTCGTTGTAATGCGATTTGTCCGGGTACCGTCGATTCACCTTCCCTACGCGGACGTATTGCCGAGCAGGCGCGCGAGCAGGGGCTGAGCGAAGAGGCGGTTTATGAGGCGTTTGCCGCCCGCCAGCCCATTGGCCGCATCGGCAAGCCGGAAGAGATCGCCCAACTGGCGCTGTACCTGGCTTCCGACGCCAGCGCCTACACCACCGGCACGGTGCAGATTATTGACGGCGGTTGGAGCAACTAACCGCGCGGCTCTTTATTTCACTATCAGGAAAACGCATGAAATTACTTCGTTTTGGCAATCCCGGCAGCGAGCGTCCGGGCGTACTCGATAACGACGGCCGCCTGCGCGACCTATCGAACTATGTGACCGATCTGCGCGGCGACGCGCTGCTGCCGGAAAGTCTGGCGCGTCTGCGCCAGCTGGATCTCTACAGCCTGCCGCTGGTTGATGGCAATCCGCGTATTGGCGCCTGCGTTGGCGGTATCGGTAAGTTTATCTGCATCGGCCTGAACTATGCCGATCACGCCGCGGAGACCGGCGCCGATATTCCGCAGGAGCCGGTGGTATTCAGCAAGTGGACCAGCGCGGTGGTCGGGCCTAACGACAACGTGATTATCCCGCGCGGTTCGCAAAAGACCGACTGGGAAGTCGAATTAGGGGTAGTGATTGGCAAAGGCGGGCGCTATATCGACGAGCGCGACGCCATGCAGCACGTTGCTGGCTACTGCGTGATTAATGACGTCTCCGAACGTGAGTATCAAATCGAGCGCGGCGGCACCTGGGATAAGGGCAAAGGCTGCGACACGTTCGGGCCGACCGGCCCCTGGCTGGTCACCGCTGATGAAATCCCCGATCCCAACGCGCTTAACCTGTGGCTGGAGGTCGATGGCAAGCGCTATCAGGACGGCAACACCCGCACCATGATTTTCAAAGTGCCCTATATCATCAGCTACCTGAGCCGCTTTATGAGCCTGCAGCCGGGCGATGTCATCTCCACCGGTACGCCGCCTGGGGTGGGTATGGGCCAGAAACCGCAGCCGGTTTATTTACGCGCCGGCCAGACTATTCGTTTGGGCATTGAAGGGTTGGGCGAACAGCAGCAGCTGACCGTGGAGGACAAACAATGACGCAAATTACCGCCCTGCGGGTAGAGGATATTCGCTTCCCCACTTCGCAGCAGTTGGACGGCTCCGATGCGATGAATCCCGATCCGGATTACTCCGCCGCCTACGTGATCCTCGAAACCGACAATCCTAAGCTCACCGGTCACGGGTTGACCTTCACCATTGGCCGCGGCAACGAAATTTGCTGCGCGGCGATTCAGGCGCTGGAGCATTTAATCGTCGGCGAGCAACTCGAGACGATCGCCGCCGATATGGGCGCCTTCTGGCGGCGCTTTACCAGCGATAGCCAGCTGCGCTGGATTGGCCCGGACAAAGGGGCGATTCACCTGGCGACCGGCGCGGTGGTCAATGCGGTGTGGGATCTGTGGGCGAAGGCCGAAGGCAAACCGGTCTGGCGACTGGTCGCCGATATGAGCCCGGCCGAGCTGGTACGCTGTATCGATTTTCGCTACATCACCGACTGCATTACCCCGGAGGAGGCGCTGCGCCTGCTGGAAAGCCGTGAAGAGGGCAAAGCCCAGCGTCTCGAACAGCTACAGGCGCAGGGTTATCCGTGCTACACCACCTCAGCGGGCTGGCTGGGATACGGTGATGAAAAACTGCGTCGCCTTTGTCAGCAGGCGGTGGACGCCGGTTTCTCGCATATCAAGCTGAAGGTCGGGCGCGATATTGAAGATGATATCCGCCGCGTGCGCATTGCCCGGGAAGTGATTGGCCCCGAGCGGAAATTGATGATTGATGCCAACCAGGTATGGGAAGTGGACGCCGCTATTCCATGGGTCAAAGCGTTGGCCTTCGCCAACCCGTGGTTTATCGAAGAGCCGACCAGCCCGGATGATATCGAAGGCCACCGCAAGATCCGCGAAAACATCGGCGCGGTGAAGGTCGCCACCGGCGAGATGTGCCAGAACCGGATTATGTTCAAACAGTTCATTATGCGCGGCGCGATTGACGTGGTGCAGATCGATGCCTGCCGGTTAGGTGGCGTCAACGAAGTGCTGGCGGTGATGCTGATGGCGGCGAAGTACAACCTGCCGGTTTGCCCGCACGCCGGCGGCGTCGGACTGTGCGAATACGTCCAGCACCTGTCGATGATTGACTACCTGTGCATCGCCGGTACCCATGAAGGGCGGGTGATTGAGTTTGTTGACCATCTGCACGAGCACTTCCTGCACCCTTGCGAAATCCGCGGCGCAGCTTATATGCCGCCGCAGGCGCCGGGCTACTCGATTGAAATGCATCAGGCTTCTATCGAGCAGTACCGCTACCGTGGAGAAGCGCATGTTGCGCATTGACGCCCACCACCACTACTGGCGCTATCAGCCACAGGATTACCCGTGGATTGATGACGACATGCCGCAACTGCGCCGGGATTTTTACCCTCCGCAGCTCCAGCCGCTGCTGGCGCAGCACCGGCTCGATGGCGCGGTGGTGGTGCAGGCGCGTCATGATGAAAACGAAACCGCCTGGCTGGTGGCGCAGGTTTCTCAGGCGGTTGGCGTATGCGGCGTAGTGGGCTGGCTGGATATTACCGCCGCGGATCTCGAGGACAAGCTGACGCAGTGGCGCGGCCAGCTGTGCGGGTTGCGCCATCAGGTGCAGGATGAAGCCGATCCGGCAGCGTGGCTTGAGCGCGAGGCGGTCTCGCGAGGAATGCAGCAGTTGCAGCGCCAGGGCTATAGCTGGGATCTGTTGGTTACCCATCGTCATCTCGCGGCGGCGGCACGCTTTGCCGCCCGCCACGATGATCACTGGCTGGTACTCGACCATTTCGGCAAGCCGGATATCGCGCGCGGCGCGGCCCATTGGGCCGAACAGGCGCGGCCGCTGGCGGCGCTACCGCACGTGGCGCTTAAGCTTTCTGGTCTGGTGACCGAGGCCGCGGGCGGATGCTGGACCGAGCAGCAACTGCTGCCTTTCTTCGACGCCGCGCTGGAGTTGTTTGGCCCGCAGCGGCTGATGTTTGGTTCCGACTGGCCGGTATGCCTGCTGGCGGCGGAGTACCGCCAGGTTTACCAGCTGTGCGAAACGGCGCTGGCCCCGCTGACGGAAACGCAGCGGTCAGCTATCTGGGGCGGCACTGCCTGTCGGGTTTATGGTTTAACGGAGGCGAAGCGTGGATCTATTTCTTAAAGACAAAGTGGTTATCGTCACCGGCGGCGGCTCGGGGATCGGCGCGGCGGTAACGCAACTGCTGGCGGAAGAGGGGGCGGTGCCGGTCATCGTCACTAACGCCCAGCCAGAGCAGGGGTTTATGGATAGGCTGAAGCAAATCGCGCCGCAAAGTGAGCTGATTATCGCCGACCTGTGCCAGGAGGCCGAATGTGCCGGGGCGGTAGGCCAGGTGCTGGCGCGCTTTGGCCGCATTGATGCGCTGGTGAATAACGCCGGAGTGAACGATGGCGTAGGGCTCGAGGCCGGGCGTGAGGCGTTTCTCGGATCGCTTGAGAAAAACCTGATCCACTACTACCAGATGGCTCACCTGTGCCGCGAAGCGTTAGAGGCGGCGCGGGGCACTATCGTCAATATCGCCTCGAAAACCGCGCTCAGCGGCCAGGGCGGCACCAGCGGCTATACCGCGGCGAAAGGGGCGGTGCTGGCATTAACCCGTGAATGGGCGGTATCGCTGCGCGAGAGCGGCGTGCGCGTCAACGCGGTGGTTCCGGCGGAAGTGCTGACGCCGCAGTACCAGCGCTGGATAAATACCTTCCCCGATCCGCAGCGGCAGATGGCGGCGATTAACCAACGCATCCCGCTGGGCAAACGCATGACCACGCCGGAAGAGATCGCCAATACCGTGGTGTTTCTTATCTCCGCGCGCGCGTCGCACACTACCGGGCAGTGGCTATCGGTGGATGGCGGGTATTTGCATCTCGACAGGGCGCTGTCATGAGCGTTACCGCCGCGCGGCGGCGACTGTGTCAGGCGTTGGATTTGGTCGATTCGGCAGAGAAAATTGCCGAATACCAGCGTCTGCATGAACGTATCTGGCCGGAAGTCGCCGGGCATCTGCGCGCCCATGGCGTGCTGGATATGGAGATTTACCGGCTTGGCACGCGGCTGTTTATGGTGATGGAGGTCGCCGGGGATTTCGATGGCGAACGCTTTGCTCAGCACAGCCTGAACCACCCGGTCATTCAGCGCTGGGAAGCGCTGATGTGGCAATACCAGGTTCCCACCCCCTGGACGCCGGCAGGCGAAAAATGGGTGTCGATGGAGCGCATATTCTCTTTGCAGGATCAATAAAACAACTCTGTACTCTACTGAGGATCTCACCATGCTAGTGAATAAAACGGCGGAGCCGCTGGCGGCCCGCGCCGGGGCGACCCCTAATCTGCGCTGGGCATTTATGCTGGTCACCAGCCTGTTCTTTATGTGGGGGCTCTCCTACGGCCTGCTCGATGTTCTCAATAAACATTTTCAGGAGACCCTGCACGTCACCAAAGCGCAGTCCGGTTTACTGCAGGCGGCCTATTTTGGCGCCTACTTCCTGGTGGCGCTGCCCGCCGGCTACTTTATGGATAAACGCGGTTATAAAGCGGGGATCCTGGTCGGCTTGTGCCTGTATGCGCTTGGCGCGCTGCTGTTTGTGCCGGCGGCGAGCGTGAATAGCTTTGCGCTGTTCCTGTTCGCGCTGTTTGTGATTGCCTGTGGATTAGGTTGCCTTGAGACCGCGGCGAACCCTTATGCGACGGTACTTGGCGATAGTAAAGGCGCTGAGCGGCGGTTGAATCTGGCGCAGTCGTTTAACGGACTGGGGCAATTTATTGGCCCGCTGATCGGCGGCACGCTGTTCTTTTCAGCTACTCAGGGCGATACCGGCGATCAGAGCTCGGTAAAAATCACCTATGTCGCTATCGCCGTGCTGGTGCTGGCCATCGCGCTGCTGTTCCGCCGCACGCCGATGCCGGATATTCGCGAAGAGGAGGGCAGTCAGCAAGAAGCGGCGCAGGGGCTGTGGCAGCATCGCCACTTTACCGGCGGGGTTATCGCCCAGTTCTTTTATGTTGCCGCGCAGGTCGGCGTGGGTGCGTTCTTTATCAACTATGCGACCGAGCACTGGCATGGCGTGACAAACCAGCACGCTTCCTATCTGCTGTCGATTGCGATGATTAGCTTTATGGTCGGTCGTTTCTTCAGTACCTGGCTGATGGGGCGGGTGCAGGCGGCGACGCTGCTGATGGTGTATTCGTTGGTCAATATCGTGCTCTGCGGTCTGGTGATGATGAGTATCGACGGTGTGTCGGTGGTGGCGCTGATTGCGGTCTTCTTTTTTATGTCGATTATGTTCCCGACCATTTTCGCGCTGGGCGTTAAAAATATGGGCAGCCATACCAAACGCGCCAGCTCGTTTATGATTATGGCCATCGTCGGCGGGGCGATTATGCCTTACTTTATGGGGGCGCTGGCCGACCGCTACAGCACCGCGCTGGCCTATGGGTTGCCGCTGCTATGCTTCCTGGTGGTACTGTGGTACGGCATGAGCCAACGACGCGCGTAAGCGGCAAAATTAGCTAAAAAGGCGGAGGAGACCCTCCGCCTTTTTCTTTTTTGTCGCGCCGGTGGTAAATTTTGCTCAGAATGACGGGTTTACCCTAAATAATTCGAGTTGCAGGAAGGCGGCAAGTGTGTGAATCCCCAGGAGCATAGATAACTATGTGACTGGGGTGAGCGCACGCAGCCAACGCACGTGCAACTTGAAGAATGACGGGTATAAACTGCTGTTTAATATGCTTTGTAACAATTTCGACTAGAATATATACCAGATTTGGCTGGTCGTATTAGCGTGGGTTTTTAAGAATACGCACTAACGATTGCAGTGAACCTTTGGGAGTACAAACAATGCAAGAGAATTATAAGATTCTGGTTGTGGATGACGATATGCGCCTGCGCGCGCTGCTGGAACGTTATCTGACCGAGCAGGGCTTCCAGGTTCGTAGCGTGGCGAACGCTGAACAGATGGATCGCCTGCTGACCCGTGAATCCTTCCACCTGATGGTGCTGGATCTGATGCTGCCGGGCGAAGATGGTTTATCTATCTGCCGCCGTCTGCGTAGCCAGAGCAACCCGATGCCGATCATTATGGTGACGGCGAAAGGGGAAGAAGTGGACCGTATCGTGGGCCTGGAAATCGGCGCCGATGACTACATTCCTAAACCGTTTAACCCGCGTGAACTGCTGGCCCGTATCCGCGCCGTGCTGCGCCGCCAGGCGAACGAGCTGCCGGGCGCGCCATCGCAAGAAGAAGCGGTGATCGCTTTTGGCAAATTTAAACTGAACCTCGGCACCCGCGAGATGTTCCGTGAAGATGAGCCGATGCCGCTCACCAGCGGTGAGTTCGCGGTATTAAAAGCGCTGGTTAGCCACCCGCGTGAACCGCTGTCCCGCGATAAGCTGATGAACCTTGCCCGCGGCCGCGAGTACTCGGCGATGGAGCGTTCCATCGACGTACAAATCTCCCGCCTGCGCCGCATGGTGGAAGAAGATCCGGCGCATCCGCGCTACATCCAGACCGTTTGGGGACTGGGCTACGTCTTCGTGCCGGACGGTTCTAAGGCATGAAGCGCGTGCGTTTTTCGCCGCGAAGCTCATTTGCCCGCACCCTGTTACTGATCGTCACCCTGCTGTTCGTCAGCCTGGTGACGACCTATCTGGTGGTGCTGAATTTCGCGATCCTGCCGAGCCTGCAGCAGTTTAACAAGGTGCTGGCATACGAAGTCCGTATGCTCATGACCGATAAACTGCAGCTGGAAGACGGCACCCAACTGGTGGTTCCGCCGGCGTTTCGCCGCGAAATTTACCGCGAGCTGGGGATTTCGCTCTATTCCAATGAGGCGGCGGAAGACGCAGGCCTGCGCTGGGCGCAGCATTATGAATTCTTAAGCCAGCAGATGGCGCACCAGCTTGGCGGGCCGACCGAAGTGCGGGTTGAGGTCAACAAAAGCTCGCCGGTGGTGTGGCTGAAGACCTGGCTGTCGCCGAATATCTGGGTGCGGGTGCCGCTGACTGAAATCCATCAGGGCGATTTCTCGCCGCTATTCCGTTATACGCTGGCGATAATGCTGCTGGCCATTGGCGGCGCGTGGCTATTCATCCGTATCCAGAACCGGCCGCTGGTCGACCTGGAGCACGCCGCGCTGCAGGTCGGACGTGGGATTATTCCGCCGCCCCTACGCGAATACGGCGCGTCGGAAGTGCGTTCGGTGACCCGCGCCTTCAACCATATGGCCGCCGGGGTCAAACAGCTGGCGGATGACCGTACGCTGCTGATGGCCGGGGTCAGCCACGATTTGCGCACGCCGTTGACGCGGATCCGGCTGGCGACGGAGATGATGGGCGAACAGGACGGCTATCTTGCCGAGTCGATCAATAAAGATATCGAAGAGTGCAACGCCATCATCGAGCAGTTTATTGATTACCTGCGCACCGGCCAGGAGATGCCGATGGAGCTTGCGGATCTCAATGCCGTTTTAGGCGAAGTGATCGCCGCTGAAAGCGGCTACGAGCGGGAAATCGCCACCGATCTGCAGGCCGGAGAAATTCCGCTGCGCCTGCATCCGCTATCGATTAAACGTGCGCTAGCCAATATGGTGGTGAACGCCGCTCGTTACGGTAAGGGCTGGATTAAAGTCAGCAGCGGCAGCGAAGCCAGCCGTGCCTGGTTCCAGGTGGAAGATGACGGCCCGGGAATTAAACCGGAACAGCGCGAACATCTGTTCCAGCCGTTTGTGCGTGGCGATAGCGCCCGTAGCACCAGCGGCACCGGGCTGGGGCTGGCGATAGTGCAGCGTATTATCGACAATCATAACGGTCGCCTGGAGATTGGCACCAGCGAACGCGGCGGCCTGCTGATCCGCGCCTGGCTACCAATTCCGGTGCATCGCGCGCTGTCGCCGGCGAAGCCTGCGAAAGAGAGTTGATTAGCGTATAAAAATAAAAAAGCCGGGCATCGCCCGGCTTTGTTGTCTCTGTGACCTGATTAACGCTTCGGACCGGCCGCAACCAGCGCAGCGCCGGCCGGGGTATCGGTATATTTCTCGAAGTTCTCAATAAACAGTTTCGCCAGCTGATCGGCTTTCTCCTGCCACTGCTCCGGAGAACCGTAGGTATTACGCGGGTCGAGGATTTGGGTATCGACGCCCGGCAGCTCGGTTGGGATCTGCAGGTTGAACATCGGCAGAGTGAAGGTTTCGGCGTTATCCAGCGAACCGTCGAGGATAGCGTCGATAATCGCGCGGGTATCTTTAATTGAGATACGTTTGCCGGTACCGTTCCAGCCGGTGTTGACCAGGTAAGCCTGGGCGCCGGAAGCCTGCATGCGTTTCACCAGCACTTCAGCGTACTGCGTCGGGTGCAGCGACAGGAACGCGGCGCCGAAGCAGGCGGAGAAGGTTGGGGTCGGCTCGGTGACGCCGCGCTCGGTACCGGCCAGCTTGGCGGTAAAGCCAGACAGGAAGTGGTACTGAGTCTGGTCAGCGGTCAGGCGTGAAACCGGCGGCAATACGCCAAAGGCGTCGGCGGTCAGGAAGATAACCTTGGTGGCGTGACCGGCTTTCGACACTGGCTTAACGATATTTTCGATATGGTCGATCGGGTAGGAGACGCGGGTGTTCTCGGTCTTCGAACCGTCATCAAAATCGATGGTGCCGTCAGCCCGTACCACGACGTTTTCCAGCAGCGCATCGCGGCGGATCGCGTGATAGATATCCGGCTCGTTGGCTTCCGACAGCTTAATGGTCTTCGCGTAGCAGCCGCCTTCGAAGTTAAATACGCCGTCATCATCCCATCCGTGCTCGTCATCGCCAATCAGGCGGCGTTTCGGGTCGGTGGAGAGGGTGGTTTTACCGGTGCCGGAGAGGCCGAAGAACACGGCGACATCGCCTTTTTCGCCGACGTTAGCGGAGCAGTGCATCGAAGCGATGCCCTGTAGCGGCAGCAGGTAGTTCATGATCGAGAACATCCCTTTCTTCATTTCGCCGCCGTACCAGGTGCCGCCGATGAGCTGGATGCGCTCGGTCAGGTTGAAAGCCACGAAGTTTTCGGAGTTCAGACCCTGCTCTTTCCACTGCGGGTTGGTGCACTTCGCGCCGTTCATGACGATAAAGTCCGGCTCGAAGGCTGCCAGTTCTTCTTCGCTCGGGCGAATGAACATGTTCTTAACAAAGTGTGCCTGCCAGGCGACTTCAGTAATGAAGCGCACGCTGAGGCGGGTGTCGGCGTTGGCGCCGCAGAAGGCGTCGACGATAAACAGGCGTTTGCCCGACAGCTGGTGAGTCACCAGGCCTTTCAGGTGCTGCCAGGTTTCCTGGGAGAGCGGCTTGTTGTCGTTCTTGCCATTGCCTTTATCAGACCACCACACGGTATCGCGAGTGGTATCGTCACGGACGATATATTTATCTTTCGGCGAACGGCCGGTGAAAATGCCGGTATCGACGGCGATGGCACCAAGATTGGTTAATACGCCACGCTCATAACCTTCCAGTTTCGGGTCGAGCTCTTCCTGATACAGCGTATCGAAGCTCGGGTTGTGGACAATTTCCTGGACGTCATTGATACCGTAAGCCTTGAGATCCTGCGGGGTTAAACTATTAACGCGCATGTCACTGCTCCTTAGCCAATATGTACTGCTTTAAATTGTAGGGTTTCTTTCAGGGAATAGACCGCGACCAGGCTCATAGATTTACGTATCTCGACAAACGCCTTTCTTACGAAAAACACAGTGACTCCTGTCACGAAGTGCGCGTGATTATCTCAGGAAAACGGCCGCAGGTGGCGATAGATGTTTCCGAATGGTTAAAAAGTAATTAAAAAAACTGCTGAAATGTGAATGTAATCGCTTTCTTGAAAGAAAGTTACGTAACTCTTTCAGTGAAAATCGATTCAACACGCGGTCGAAATAGTTGACGCCAGGCGCGGCGGGCCAGAAAAACCCGGCAACGCCCGGCGAGAGGGGCAATTAGTGTACCTGCGGATCCGCCGGCGAGGCGTTATTGCGGATCTCGGCGATATCCATCGCGTTGAACAGATAATGATTACCGCAGTAGTCGCAATGCATATCAATTTCGCCTTCGTCGGCGAGGATGCTGTCGACTTCTTCATCCGGCAGCGTCTTCAGCGCATCGGCGCAGCGCTGGCGAGAACAGGTGCATTTGAACTCGACGTCTTGCGGGTCGTATACCGTCACCTCTTCCTCATGGTACAGGCGCCATAATACATCGGTCGCCGGCAGGGTGAACAGCTCTTCCGCCTTGATGGTCTCGGTCAGGGTCGCCAGATGCTCGAAGTCGTTAAGCTGCGCGTCCTGAGCCGGCATCACCTGCAACAGCATGCCGCCAGCCACCGCTTTACCGTCGTGCTCGCCGGTACGAATGAACAGTCGGGTCGGCAGCTGTTCGGAACGCTGGAAGTAATCTTCCAGGCATGCCGCCAGGGTATCGCCTTCCAGGCCAACAACGCCCTGATAGCGCTCGCCTTCCTGTGGAGAGATGGTAATGACCAGGTAGCCGTTGCCGACCAGCGTTTTCAGGTCCGCGCCTTCCGGGATTTCGCCCTGAACGCGAGCGACGCCGCGCAGCTGCTGCTGGTTATTGCCGTTGATCACCGCCAGCGAGAGCGGGCCGTCGCCCTGCAGCTGAACGGTAATATCGCCGGCGAACTTCAGCGTGGCGGTCAGCAGGCTGGTGGCGACCAGCAGCTCCGACAGAACGGTTTTCACCGGCTGCGGGTAGCTATGGTTGGCCAGGATCTGTTCCAACGTGTCCGATACGGTGACCAGTTCACCGCGCACGGCATAGTTTTCAAACAGATAACGATGTAATTGATCGTGTTGAGTCATAATCATCTCTCTTGCTGGCGGCAGCGCTATTCGCTGTCGCCGTGTTTAAATCTCATCAGGTCGCGGCGCTCTTTTTTGTCCGGACGTCTGTCTGGGTGCGGCATCGTTAGCGCATTCAGCTTACGCGCCAGCGCCACTTTTTCGCGTTTCTCAATACTCTCCGCCGTCTCTTCGTACAGCATAACGGCTTCGCTGGCTGGCCTGCGTTGTTCGGTAACGCTTTTGACGATAACGGTACGCTCGTCGTTGCCCTGACGCAGGGTCAGGGTGGCATTCAGCTCGACGATTTTGCTCGGCTTACTACGTTGTCCGTTGTAGTGCACTTTGCCGCCTTCAACCATCTCGCGCGCGATGGCGCGGGTTTTATAAAAGCGGGCTGCCCAAAGCCATTTGTCCAGCCTGACGCTTTCTGCGGGCTTATCTTTCATGGCCTCTCCTCCGGAGTCAGGGAAGGGATCAGCCGCCGGTAATCGTTCACGCCGGGATGGCGGGTATACTGTTTTTCCGCCAGGCCTGAATCCGGATTGGTGACGCCCAGGCAATAACGAATACCGAACTGCGCCGCCGCGTCCAGGATAGCCTCGCTGTCATCGACAAACAGCGTTTTGCGCGCATCAAGGCCGGTTTCTTCCGCCACCGCGCGCCACAGGCGCTGATCCTCTTTCGGATAACCAAATGTGTGGGTGGAAAGTAATAAATCAAGGTGCGCGTCCAGACCGGTGTGCTTGAGCTTCACCGCCAGATTATGCGGGTGCGCATTGGTCAACAGGATGCGGCGCTTGCCGCTGGCCCGCAGCGCATCAAGGAATGGCACGGTATCTTCCCGCAGTTTTGCCCGCGGCCCCTGCTCGCTGGTCATCGCACAAATATCCAAACCCAGTCGCTCGCTCCAGTAATCAAGACAGTACCAGTTTAGCGTATGCTGCACGGCGTGATACTCCTGATGCATTGCCGCTTTGGCTTCCTGCAGGTTGAGTCCGCGCGCGGCGCCCCAGGTTTCCGGGACAAGTTTTTGCCAGAAGTAGTTGTCGAAGGCGAGGTCGAGCAGCGTGCCATCCATATCCAGCAGAACGGTATCAACCTCCTGCCACGCGATATTGATTTGCATGGTGAGTCTCCAGCGAGGGGGGAAATGCGCGACAGGGTATCACACCCTGCCGCGCAGGAATTAATCTTGATGATCCGGGGAAGGGATGAGAACCGGATTCAGGCAGCTTTCATAATATTTTTGAATTTCTTCCATGCGCTGACGCTGGCGCTGATAGCGGCGGATCGCCTGCACGCCGTGCCACGACATACAGCCAAGCATCGCCAGCAGCAGCAGAGTGGTGCCAAGATAGCGCCACAGCCCGCTGCGATCGGGAATGCGGTGCAGGTTGATATGCTGGGTGCCATTGGCGTCGGTATAAAGATTGGTGACAATCCCCTCCGCATGGAATGGTGTATGCATCAGCATACCCGCCAGACGCTGCAGCTCGCCCCACTGCTCGTGGGCGGGATAATCGTACAGGCTGATAGCCGGCCACGGCTGATTGACCAGTTCGCTGCCTTCATCGCTGGCGATCAGGAATCCGCCAGGGGCCGGGCTATTTAGCGCCTGCGCCGCGCGGGAGGTTTCACGCATCACAAACGGCGCGGTTGAGGTGGTCACCAGATTCTCCAGCGATTCGGCGCTCACCGGCCGCAGCAACACGTTTACCCCATCGAGCTTACCGGCAGTGGCGCGTTTGGTTAGCGCTTCCCAGTTGCGGGTATTGCCAAGGTTGACCAGCGCGTTCTTCAGACGCACGCAATCATCTTTCGCCGAACAGAGCTCGTTGGTTTTCAGCACGATATCGCCGAAGTCATCCAGCAGTACCATTCCTGATTTTTGAATTGCCGAACGTAATGCCGGGCTAACGTGTGAATCGTCGTCCGGGTCAGGATGCAACTGGCGCTGTACCGCCTGGACCAGCGCCGTGGCTTTACCGACGATATCGGACTCCGGCAGCGGCAGGGGAGGCGCGTCGTTCCAGATGATCTGCGAACAATCGAACGGCGTAAACGGTGAGGCTTCTTTCGCGCTCCAGGCGCCCGGCGTACGGATGTTGCACATTCCGGTACCTTTTAACTGCAGCGTGTCGCCGATGCGGACTTTCGCCTTCTCAAGCTGGCCGACGGTGGTGGCTTCGATGGTCTGCGCCCCCTTAAGCCAGGAGAGCGTGAATTTAAAGGGCATATTCAGCGGGACGCTAATCCACAGCATGATGACGACCAGCAGCGCGCCGGCGGCGATAATCGCGCTGCGTAGCCAGTACTGCAGCGGGAAGTTTTTCACTTCATCGTGCAGCGACAGGAAGCGCCCCTGGCGAACCACATGGCGGTTAAGATAAATATCAATATCGGTTTGCTGCCCCAGGTCCTGGGCGATCCACGGTTGCCAGTGGCGCGGATAGATAAGGTCGATAATCCCCAGCGAAATATTATTGACGTGTTCCTGATCGTTCTCGCCAAACAGTCCCCAGCGTTTCGGCATTCCGCGCAGGCAGTGGATCTCGCGTAGCGAACCGGCCAGCGGCGGCGCATAGATGCCCCATAAGCCCGCTGCCAACAACAGTACGCCGCCGCCGAGCAGCCACGGCGCAAAGACGTCAGGGGAGATCAGGCAGCAATAGAACAGCAGGAAGGCTGCGACGATCATAATCCCTTCGCGCAGGCTGTCAGGACGGCTGAGAGCATGCTCTTCCTGAGTTTCCTGGCGGATGTTCAGCAGCTCGACCTGCTCGCTCTCCTCACCGCGAATCGACGCCTGGGTAGCCGATGCGCGTTCAAGCGCGTAGCTGCGGGCTTCCTGCGGATAGTCGCGCAAGGTGTGGTCATTGAGAACAATCACCAGCGGCAGGCTGTCGGTTGGGATCAGCGAGACGCTGTTCTCGTCGTTGATATGCTGTTCCCAGAACGGCGGCAGGTGAACCTCCACCGAGTCGAGGAAGTATCGCCATTTGTTGGGCTCATCAGACGAAATGCCATAGCGGGTGACGGCGCGGGTGACGGTATAAACGGTGTCGCTCTGCTCATTCAGTTTCAGGGCGACAGGCGCGACGCTGGCGCCGGTCGCCGGTACCTGTTGCGACTGGCTGAGGCCATCGAGATACTTTTCGACCGCCTGGCGTTCATCATCAGAAAGCTTGCGGGTCGTCGCGTCGCTAAAGGCTTGCAGTAAGGGGAGGCGACGACGTCTGGCATGAGATCGATACCACCACCCGATAAGCAAGACACAGAGTAGCAGAGCTGTGAAAAAGGTCAGAAAGGTGCCCATGCCCATCCCATCGTCATAGTAATTTTAATTGTTTATCGGCACATGTTGTCTAATGCAGGAAATTTTATTGTGCAATGCAGCAGCATGTAAGCTTATCAAAAACGGGAAAACTCAGGAATCGGTAAATTCTCAAAACAAATTCAACCTATTGACTTTTTTATCTTTATGAATCTTTGCATTGCAAGCAAAACGTTGCAACTATGTAAATTAGTGGCAATTTGGATTGCCGAAACCGTGCTGCGTATCGCACAATGACTTCTGTAATCACAGCATAGACCGATGACAATGAGCAAATCATTACAAAAACCCACCATTCTCAACGTTGAAACGGTAGCGCGTTCGCGTCTTTTTAATGTTGAAAGCGTGGACCTGGAGTTCAGCAACGGCGTGCGTCGCGTTTATGAACGCATGCGGCCCACCGCGCGTGAAGCCGTAATGATTGTGCCGATTGTTGACGACCACATTATTTTAATCCGCGAATATGCGGTCGGTACCGAATCCTACGAATTGGGTTTCTCCAAAGGGCTTATCGACCCCGGCGAGACGGCCATGGAAGCCGCCAACCGCGAGCTGAAAGAAGAGGTGGGTTTCGGCGCCCGTCAATTGACCTTCCTGAAGAAGCTCAGCATGGCGCCATCTTATTTCTCCAGCAAAATGAACATTATGGTGGCGGAAGATCTCTATCCGGAATCGCTGCCGGGCGATGAGCCGGAACCGCTGCCGCAGGTGCGCTGGCCGCTGTCGCAGCTGATGTCGCTACTGGAAGAAGAAGACTTCAATGAAGCGCGTAACGTCAGCGCGCTGTTTCTGGTGCGTGAATGGCTACAGGCGCAGGGGCGTTTGTAAGCGGCTAACATTGTTGTCGCCATCGTCAAAGCCATTTTCGCTGAAAGTGGCTTTGACTTAAACCTGCTGGAAACATTGCTGGCGCTTTACTGATGGTGAAGAAAACGAAAGTTATGCCAAACTTAGTACGTGAATAATTGAAGCGGTAATACAAGGAATAAGAACTAACATTACAGATGTCTTCCAGAAAAAACAGAATTTCTTCATCCATTCTATTGATAATGTTGGTTTTTGTAAGAAGAATGAATATGCGTTGCTTTCTTTTGTGATGAAAAGGATTTTTTTATTTTCTTTTAATCCCAGAAAGAAACGTGATACAGGATAAGCTCCAAAAAAACCAGTCATCGATTGGATGTTGTATAGCATTGGAAATTCAAGCTTGCTTGCTAAATAACTTTCTAAGATGGCACTATATTCTTTTCTGTGAGAAATGAATATGAAATACGAGACGATCATTAACAGGATGCCTATCACACAACAAATCAATAACGCATAGCTCAGGTATTGCATATTACTAGTATCCTGTTAATTCCAATATTTTTTTTGACGAGTACTCGCCGAACTTACCACCTATATATCCTCCGGCAAGACCCCCGATAATCGCGCATGGCAATGCCCCTGTTCCAGCTGTTGCTAGCCCTACGCCCACGCAAAGGGCTACTGCGCCGGTGGAGCCATAAGCACCTCCGGCTAAACCTAACGTCGTACTTGCACCAAATTTAAAATATTCTTTAAATGCTGTATTACCACATTCACTTTCTCTTCCAGTAGTACAAGATTTTATAACGTTATTTGTTGCCCCAGCAAACGAAAATGCAATGCCAATATATCCGCCATACTTTAAAAAACGGGCCGCTCTGGCAGCATTACCGGTATAGGTGGAATATCCAGGGATAGCACCTACTCCAACCGTTGACCATTCATGGACAATTGAACGACTGGATAGGTTTAATGCTCTTCGCATATCCTCATATGGTCGGAATTTGATTGAGTGTTTTGCTAAATATTTAATAATAGGTTTATTAACTAATATTTTAAGTTCAGCCAGTAGTTGATTTCTCTCAACAAAGAACTGTTGTCCTATAAGCGTACCTTGTGTCCGAAACTGATTTTGATAGCTGGCCTCTATTTTTTTTAGCGTGGTTTCTATAGTTTTGAAGTATTTTTCTCCAGCATCTCCGACAGCACCAAAAATTTTATCTCCTGCAGTCGTTATTCCGGCAATCATTCCATAGTTTCTTTGAAGAAAACTGGCCTCATCGGTACTGACTCCTACCAGATTGTTATTTACCTGTTGTTTTGCCTGATGGAGCAAACGGAGTGTCTGTTCTGTCATCGTGCTATTTGGGTCGGCGACAATGAGTATTTGCCCAGGTTTGACCCAAGGCGTACCTGCATTTAGCTGTTCAAAGTAACGCGCGGCACTGCTATTGCGGTTTCGGAATAACAACCCAGCCTGAAGAGATATAGAGCCCGGCTGTTCGACGATACAGTAACCAGGAGCTAGTTTTCTTGACATAAAAAATCCTTGTCTTAGTTGTTTCCATGGAAAGGGACATCGGAAGTTTTTTAGAACAGTAAGCCTTTTTTTGTCTGAGATAGCAATGATAGAAGGTCATCATCAACCTGAGCCTGCTGGAATTCTTTGCTCATAAAAAACTGCACCTTACTTCGTTGGGTGTCCAACTTTTTGGGTGCAGTTCATTTCGGTGGTTTTTTTGCTGCTCTCAGGCCACCTTTTAGAAGGTGGCTTGCATTAGAACAACTCGTGGGTTTCGCCACCGCTATCGGTAATGGTGGTGCCAACTTCGCGCACCGCCTGATGGGTAGGCTGCGTGCCCTCGATGAAGTACTCGGCGCGGCTGTTGCCGCCGTTAGCCAGTTGACCTGTGCTGCGGTCGATATTCACCGTCACAATACCCGGCGGCGGCGTTAACGGCTCTTCTGGCACGCCTTCTAGTACCCGTTTCATAAAATCATCCCAGGCCGGTTGGGCGCTTTTAGCGCCGCCTTCATAACCCGAAATCTGATCTTTAATCGCGCCGGAAGCGGTGGTACGGCCCAAATCGCGGCGGTGGTCATCGAAGCCAATCCACACCGACGTCACGACGCCAGGACCGTAGCCGGAGAACCACGCGTCTTTTGAGCTGTTGGTGGTACCGGTTTTGCCGCCGATATCATGACGCTGCAGGTCGCGCCCCGCACGCCAGCCGGTGCCCATCCAGCCCGGTTCGCCGAAAATATTGGTATTCAGCGCGCTCTTAATCAGGAAGGCCAACGGCGTGTTGATGACATGCGGGGCATACTCCGGCGCGCCGCTTTGCGCGACCAGCGACTGATTAGCCTGCTCAAGCTGCGGCTGCGGCGGAACGTCGCCGTTTTGCGGCTCCTGAGAGGTGGCGACCTCTTCAACATCCTGGTTTTCCAGCACATTGGATTTCGGCGTATCGCCGTAGATCACTGGCGAATTACACTGCGGACAGGCGATCTTAGGCCGCTCTTCAAACAGCACGCCGCCCTGATCGTTCTCAATCTTGCTAATAAAGTACGGATTAATCAGGAAGCCGCCGTTGGCCATTACCGAATAGCCGCGGGCGACCTGTAGCGGGGTAAAGGAAGCAGAACCCAGCGCCAGTGATTCGGTATGGACGATGTTCTGCGCCGGGAAGCCGAAACGCTGCAGATACTCTGCCGCATAATCGACGCCCATTGCGCGCATCGCGCGCACCATCACCACGTTCTTCGACTGGCCTAATCCCTGACGCAGACGAATAGGGCCGGCGTACTGCGGCGGCGAGTTTTTCGGCCGCCAGTCGGAGCCCGCGCCGGCATCCCAGCGGGAGATCGGCACATCGTTAAGCATACTGGCGAGGGTTAAGCCTTTGTCCATCGCCGCGGTATAAAGGAACGGCTTGATATTGGAGCCAACCTGACGCAGCGCCTGGGTAGCGCGGTTGAACTTACTCTGATTGAAGTCAAAGCCGCCGACCAGAGCGATAATCGCGCCATTTTGCGGGTTGATAGATACCAGCGCGGAGTTTACTTCCGGCACCTGCGACAGCCACCATTTGTCGCCCTCTTTGCGCACCCAAATTTGCTGCCCGGTCTGAATGACGTCGGTCACTTTGCGCGGCGTCGAGCCTTGTTGCGTATCGGAAACGTAGCGACGCGCCCAGCGGACGCCATCCATCATTAACGCCACCGACGTGCCGTTGCCCAGCAACGCGACCGCTTCCTGCGGGTTCGCGGAGGTGACTACCGCCGGGGCCAGCGGGCCGACGCCCGGCAGTTTTTTCAGCGTATCGAGGATTTTTTTGTTATCCCACGGGGTCTCGCCAACTTTCCACAGCACATTGGCCGGGCCACGATAGCCGTGTCGCATGTCGTAATCGAGCACGTTTTTACGCACCGACTGCTGGGCGGCCTGCTGGTTTTTACGCGTGATGGTGGTGTAGACGCGATAGCCGTCTTCGTAGGCCTGCTCGCCGTAGCGGTTGACCATCTCCTGACGCACCATTTCGCTCAGATACGGGGCGGAGAAGGCGATTTCCGGCGTATGGTAGCTGGCGTCAATCGCTTCGCTGCGCGCCTGATCGTACTGTGCCTGAGTGATATAGCCTTCGCTTAACATTCGCGACAGCACCACGTTGCGACGCGCGGTCGCGCGGTCCAGCGAATAGAGCGGGTTAAAGGTGGAAGGCGCTTTCGGCAGACCGGCGATAACCGCCATTTCGCTCAGCGTCAGCTGATCGACTGATTTACCGAAGTAAACCTGCGCGGCGGCGCCGACGCCATAGGCACGGTAGCCGAGGTAAATTTTGTTGAGGTAAAGATCGAGAATTTCGTCTTTATTCAGCAGCTGTTCGATGCGGATTGCGAGGAAAACTTCTTTGATCTTACGCGTTATCGTTTTTTCCGGACTGAGGAAAAAGTTACGTGCGAGCTGCTGAGTGATGGTACTGGCGCCCTGCGAGGCATGGCCTGAGAACATCGCCACGCTGGCGGCGCGGAAAATCCCCACCGGATCGACGCCATGATGCTCATAGAAGCGGCTATCTTCAGTCGCGATAAACGCTTTTATCAGCTCCGGCGGCATCTGCTGCAGAGTGACGGGGATGCGGCGCTTTTCGCCATATTGCGCAATAAGCTCGCCGTCTGCGCTATAAACCTGCATCGGGATCTGCAAGCGCACATCCTTTAAGGTCGCGACATCGGGGAGTTGCGGCTCTATAAATTTGTAGAGGCCATAAATCGAGCCTGCTCCCAGCAGAACGCAACAAACTGCAAGGATAAAAAGATACTTTACGAACTTCACCGGAGAATTCCCATTTAGTTTTATTTGGGCAGTTTATAAACAAACGCGCGGTAGTATAAAGGCAAGCCAGGAGCATTGATATACCCCCACGGGGCGGCTTGCTGGCGCTATGCTTTCCGGACGGCGTGTCGATCGACGCTAAAAGCCTCCATTTCGCCACATGGTATATCCAGGCTGCTCCTTGAATCGCAATCGCGGATAAGGAGATCTAAGCATGACTTTCAGAAATTGGCGTATAGGAATTCATATTCAACAGGATAGCGTCGCCATCGTGGCGCTGTTGTACGAACGCGGGCGCTGGGCTTTGCGTCGCTGGTGGCGAATTCCGCTGCCGCCCGGCCTGGTGGTGCAGGGCAGCATCGTTGACATCAATGAGGTGGTGAAGCGGTTACGTGCATGGCGCCGCGAGCTGCCGTTACAGCATCAGGTGTGCATTGCGCTTCCTGCCAGCCGTACGCTGCAAAAGCAGTTGCCCGCGCCACAGGTGTCGCTGCGGGAAAGCGAAAGAGCGACATGGATAGCGGGCACGATGGCGCGTCAGCTGGAAATGCCTGCCTCTTCGCTGTGTATCGATTACGCCGCCCGCGCGGCAAACGATGGCTGGCAGGCGACGGCGGCTCAGCGTTTGGATATCGACGCCCTGCGTCAGCTGGCGCGGAGGCTTAAGCTGCGCCTGGCGGCTATCGTACCGGATGCGGCTGCTCTCACTTCTTTTTTTCCCTGGCTTACTGACGCGACTCAGGGCCTGGTCTGGCAGGGGGACGCGCAGTGGTTATGGGCGACCCAGGAGCGCTGGGGCTATTGTCCTTGCGCTGAAGCCCCCTCTTTCTCGCACTTAACCTCGCGCCTCAATGATGAACAGTTCCAGCTCTGTAGCAGCCTGCCGTTGGCGGAAAATAGCTTCGATTGCTGGAGCGTGATCCACCGCCTGCAGCCGCCGCTTCCCGCCTGCGGCGATCGCTTTGCTATCGCGCTTGGTTTGGCGCTGGGAGGTAAATAACTATGGCGCAGCAGATTAATCTTCTGCCGTGGCGCGAGACGCGACGGCGGCAATGCTTGCGCCTGGGCGGGCTGCTGGCGGCGGCGATGGCGCTAAGCATCGCCACCCTGACGATAGCGACGCGCACGTTACGTCAGATGGATGTGACGCAGCAGGTAATGCGCACCCAGGCCGACAATCTGCTTTATTCCGTGCTGTTGCAACGCGAGCGGGAGATGCGTGAGGAAATACAGCGCGGTGAGCGGCAGGCACGGCGAGCGCAGCGGAGGGCGGCGACGCATGCCTGGCAGCCGCGACTGTTATCGCTGGCTGCACTATTGCCGGAGCCGCTGTGGCTGACCAGGCTGGACTACCAGCCGCAGGGAATCACCCTCAACGGCCTGGCGCTGAACCTCAAGGCGGTGGCGGCGCTGGAAAAAGCGCTCAGCAAGCTGGAGGATTTTCAACCGGTTACGCCAGGGGCGACGCAGCGTGATGCACAGGGGCGCTGGTCATTCAGCTTTTTCCTTGCAGGAGAAACCACCGATGCGGGTAGCGATTGAATGCCTGCTGGCGCTGCGTGGGTGGTCGTTGATGTTACTCTGCGGCGCAGTGTTGGCTGCGGCAATGTGTCTGGCGTTTTCGCTTGCTGCTGTCAGCGTTTCACCGCCCGCGAATGTGCCGCTACAGGCGCAATGGCGGCGAATATTGCCGCTGCGCGCCACGCTGCAGCAACGCGTAGTCCATAGTTGGACGGCCCGGCATTTTTCGCCGCTGGAGCCGCCTGTCGCTGGCGTCGCCTTACAGGCCTGGCAACCGAGGGGGCGCAGTGGCGAAATGCTTGCTGTGGTTGACTGGCAGGCGGTGCCGCCGCTGTTTGCCTGGCTTGCCGATTGCGGGGTACACCCTGGCGCTTTTTCATTGAATGCCGAAAAAGGAGCGTTGCAGTTGTCGCTGCAGCTGGAGAGGGACGATGAAACATAAAGGATACATGCTGTTGTTGGTTTGTCCTCTGCTGACAGGGGCGCGGGATCCTTTTTTACCCGTCGAGGATCGCTGCCAGATCACGCCACTGACACAGTGGCGCTACGGCGGCGGAACTGGCCACCCGGCGCTGTGGCTGGCTCTTATTCAGGATCACACCGGTCAGTGGCGGCGTGTACGACGCAACGACGTTTTACCTGGCGGTTGGCGAATTCGACAGCTAACGGCAGAAACATTAACTCTGGAGGCCAGCGCCGGGTGTGAACCCGCAAGCTGGGTCTGGCCACGTAAGGGAAGCCAACATGATGCGAAGGATAAGCCCGTTGCTACTTCTGCTGTTGCCGTTGCTGGCCGCGGCGACGAAAAAAGAACCGCCGGTGTCGCTGGTGGTCGATGATGTACCGGTGGTCCAGGTACTGCAAAGCCTGGCGGAAATGCAAAATCTTAATGTAATCGTGGCGCCGGAGGTCAGTGGTACATTGTCGCTCCACTTAAACAGCGTTCCCTGGCGACAGGCGCTCCAGTCGGTTGTCGATAGCGCCGGGCTGACAATGGCCCGGCAGGGCACGGTGTTGTACATCCATACACAGGCGTGGCAGCAAGCAAAACGGGCGCAGCAGGAAGCCGAGCAGGCCAGACGCTGGCAGAATCTGCCATTACGTAACCACAGTATCCCGCTGCGCTATGCCGACGCAGACGAACTGGCGAAATCCGGGGGCAAGCTGTTGAGCGCCCGCGGCACGATGACTGTCGATCGGCGTACTAATCGTCTGCTAATCCGCGACGACGATCGTCATTTGCCGGCGCTGAAGGCGTGGGCTGAAGAGATGGATCTGCCGGTCGGGCAGGTGGAACTGGCGGCGCACATTGTGTCAATGAGCGCGACCAGCCTGCGTGAGCTTGGCGTGAAGTGGAGCCTGGCGGAGGCCAGCAGTACGCCGGGGATGGGGAAAATGACCAACCTGAGTAGCAACCTGGCGGTGTCAGATGCAACCACCCGCGGCGGCTTTAATATCGGCCGGATCAACGGGCGATTACTGGAGCTGGAGCTTTCCGCGCTGGAGCAAAAGCAGCAGGTGGACATCATCGCCAGTCCACGCTTGCTGGCGTCGCATATGCAACCCGCTAGTATCAAACAGGGCAGCGAAATCCCCTATCAGGTCTCCAGCGGAGAAAGCGGCGCCACCTCGGTCGAGTTTAAAGAGGCGGTCCTGGGGATGGAAGTGACGCCGACGGTGCTACAGCAGGATCGCGTGCGCCTGAAGCTGCGCATTAGCGAAAATACGCCAGGCCAGGTACTGCAGCAGGAGAATGGCGAAGCGTTGGCAATTGATAAGCAAGAAATTGAAACCTTAGTCGAGGTGAAAAGCGGCGAGACCCTGGCGCTGGGCGGTATTTTTTCGCAAAAGAATAAGTCGGCGCGCGACAGCGTGCCGTTGCTTGGCGAAATCCCCTTGCTCGGGCAGCTGTTTCGCCATGATGGTAAAGATAATGAACGACGTGAACTGGTTGTCTTCATCACGCCGCGTATTCTGGCAGTACATTAAGCGGGTTTTTCATGCTAAACACGTTTCAGGTGTTTGACGCGGGGACGGATTTAGCATACAAGGGGTACCGATTTGAGAGTCGGGTACGACATCAATCCTCCCTTTATGTCCGGCGATTTTATTCTGTTGCCAAACCAGCCGGAGTATTGAGATAATTTTTAGTCTGACTCTCGCTCTATTGCATATGAGGTTTCAGTTCATGTCCTGCTGCGCTGGGTGTCTGCGAAGCGGGTTTATCATTAACGAATAGTCTTAGTAGTACCGAAAAAATGGCAGAGAAACGCAATATCTTTCTGGTTGGGCCTATGGGTGCCGGCAAAAGCACTATTGGGCGCCAGTTAGCCCAACAGCTCAACATGGAATTTTACGATTCTGATCAAGAGATTGAGAAACGCACTGGCGCAGACGTCGGCTGGGTCTTCGATGTCGAAGGCGAAGAAGGCTTCCGCGATCGTGAAGAAAAAATCATCAATGAGTTGACGGAAAAACAGGGAATCGTACTCGCCACTGGCGGCGGCTCAGTAAAATCCCGTGAAACGCGTAACCGTCTCTCCGCCCGCGGCGTGGTGGTCTACCTGGAAACAACGATCGAAAAACAACTTGCTCGTACGCAGCGCGATAAAAAGCGTCCTTTATTACAAGTAGATGCGCCGCCACGTGAAGTTCTTGAAGCGTTGGCAGATGAACGTAATCCACTGTATGAAGAGATCGCCGATGTCACTATCCGCACCGACGAGCAAAGCGCGAAAGTCGTTGCAAACCAGATTATTCATATGCTGGAAAGCAACTAATTCTGGCTTAATAAAGTGCGTCAGAGTAAAGCAACTGAGGTGGACGTCGCGTTATGGAGAAGCTGACTGTAACTCTCGGGGAACGTAGTTACCCGATTACCATCGCGGCTGGTTTGTTTAACGATCCAGCTTCTTTTCTGCCACTGAAATCAGGCGACCAGGTTATGCTGGTCACCAATGAAACGCTGGCGCCGCTTTATCTTGATACCGTTCGCTCCGTACTGGAGCAAGCGGGTGTCAACGTTGACAGCGTGATCCTGCCGGATGGCGAGCAGTATAAAAGCCTGGCGGTGATGGATACGGTATTTACCGCGCTGTTGCAAAAACCACATGGCCGCGACACCACACTCGTGGCGCTCGGCGGCGGCGTGGTTGGCGATTTAACCGGTTTTGCCGCGGCGAGCTATCAGCGCGGCGTACGTTTTATTCAAGTTCCCACCACGCTGCTTTCGCAGGTGGACTCTTCGGTTGGCGGCAAAACGGCCGTAAACCATCCCCTCGGTAAAAATATGATTGGCGCCTTCTGGCAGCCGGTTTCCGTGGTCGTCGACCTTAATTGTCTCAAAACCTTGCCGAAGCGTGAGCTCTCCTCCGGCCTGGCTGAGGTTATTAAGTACGGCATTATCCTCGACGGCGAGTTCTTCTGCTGGCTTGAAGACAACATCGATGCGCTGATGGCGCTGGATGAATCAGCGATGGCGTACTGTATTCGCCGTTGTTGTGAGCTAAAAGCCGAAGTTGTCGCTGCTGACGAGCGCGAAACCGGGTTACGTGCTTTACTGAATCTGGGACATACATTTGGCCATGCTATCGAAGCTGAAATGGGCTACGGTAACTGGCTACATGGCGAAGCTGTGGCGGCAGGAATGGTCATGGCGGCGCATACGTCCGAGCGTTTAGGGCAGTTTAGCGCGCAGGATACGCAGCGTATGATTGCGCTGTTGCAACGTGCAGGGTTGCCGGTACGCGGGCCGCAGGAAATGTCTGCAGAAGCGTATTTGCCTCACATGATGCGTGATAAAAAGGTACTGGCAGGCGAAATGCGCCTGGTATTACCGCTCGCTATAGGAAAGAGCGAGGTCCGCGGCGGAGTGTCGCACGATGTAGTTCTTGGCGCGATTGCTGATACTCAGCAGGCGCAACAATAAGAAGGTCTAGCCGCGTCCGCGCGGCGTTATCATTTCGGGCAACATGCAATAATCGTGAGCATAAGCCTTTTAGTGGGGTGTTAAATGGATGATTTCAAACCAGAAGACGATATGAAAGCCGATCGCAACGATCGTCGTGCTGGTCGTTCCCGTCAGTCTTCCGAGCGTGACGCCGATCCGCAGATCAATTTCGACGATCTCGATCTTGAGGCCGATGAAGGCCGTCCGACGCGCGCGAACAAAGCCCGTCGTGAACGCGATGAAGAAGAGTACGAAGAGGACCTCGAGTCCGAAGAAGAAGTAGAAGAAGAGCAGCAGGTTGAACGCCGCCCGCGTAAACGCAAAAAGGCCCCTGCTAAACCGGCTTCCCGCCAGTATGTCATGATGGGCGTCGGGGTGCTGGTACTCCTGCTGCTGATTGTCGGCGTGGGTTCGGCGCTGAAATCGCCATCTTCTTCCAATGAATCCGCTTCTGGTGAAAAGAGCGTTAATCTGTCAGGCGATCAAAGCATGACCGCTGACCAGAACAACAATGCCGCGCAGCCGGTCGATCAAACTGCGGGCAACACCAACCAACAACAGTCGCAGGACGTTTCTCTGCCGCCGATCGCCTCTAATCCGACTCAGGGTCAACCCGCCTCCGAGCCGCAGGGCCAGCAGCGTGTGGAAGTTCAGGGCGACCTGAACAATGCGCTGACTCAACAGCAGGGTCAACTGGATAGCGCTGTTGCTAACTCCACCTTACCGACCGAACCTGCGACCGTTGCGCCGATGCGTAATGGCGCCGCGCCGCGTCAAACGACCGAACGCCAGACGGCCGCCGCGCCGCGTCCTGCCGAGCGTAAACAGGTGGTGATTGAACCGAAACCGCAAAGCAAGCCGCAGGCGACCGCCAAAGCGCCGGTTGAAACTAAGCCTAAGCGCGTAGAGAGCGCGCCGGCGGCTACCGCCAGCAAGCCTGTCGCCACTGCGCAGACTAAACCGGCTGCGACAACCGCGCCAACGGCTACCGCGACTGCGCCTGCCGCAACGACCTCCACCCCGGCGGCCACCGCGCCTGCGGCGACCGCAGCGGCTGGCAGCAAAACGGCTGGCGATGTTGGTTCGATGAAGTCTGCGCCGTCTGGCAACTATACGTTGCAGCTCAGCAGCTCCTCTAACTACAACAACCTGAATAACTGGGCGAAGAAAGAGAAGCTGGAAAAATATGTTGTCTATGAGACGACTCGCAACGGTCAACCGTGGTATGTGCTGGTTAGCGGCATCTACGCTTCAAAAGATGAAGCGAAACGTGCTGTCGCCACGCTCCCTGCGGATGTTCAGGCGAAAAATCCATGGGCAAAACCGCTGCACCAGGTACAAGCTGACCTGAAGTAATGCCGCGAGTAGTCTTAAGCGCAGGATGCTGTCGGAGCGATTTCTCCACAGCCGGAGAAAGTGTAATTAGTTAGGCAGCATGAAAAAGAATCGCGCTTTTCTGAAGTGGGCAGGGGGGAAATACCCCCTGCTTGACGATATTAAAAAGCATTTGCCGGAAGGTGAATGCTTGATTGAGCCCTTCGTGGGCGCCGGGTCGGTATTCCTGAATACCGACTTTTCTCGTTATATTCTCGCGGATATCAATAGCGATCTGATCGGTCTGTATAACATCGTCAAATTGCGCACCGACGAATACGTCAGCGCGGCACGTGAGATGTTTACGCCGGAAAATAACGCCGCGGAGCGCTACTACCAGTACCGTGATGAATTCAACCAGAGTCAGGATCCCCTGCGTCGCGCGGTGCTGTTCCTGTATCTGAATCGTCATGGCTACAACGGCCTGTGCCGCTACAACCTGCGCGGCGAGTTCAACGTGCCGTTTGGCCGCTACAAAAAGCCCTATTTCCCCGAGGCTGAGCTCTATCACTTCGCCGCCAAGGCGCAGAACGCCGAGTTTTACTGCGAATCTTATGAAGAGTGTATGAAGCGCGCCGATAGCCGGGCGGTGGTCTATTGCGATCCGCCGTACGCGCCGCTGACGGCGACGGCGAATTTTACCGCCTACCACACCAACAGCTTCAACCTTGATCAGCAGGTACTGCTGGCGAAAAAGGCGGAATCGTTGATGAAAAAGCGGATCCCGGTGCTTATCTCAAACCACCGCACGCCGCTGACGCAGGAGTGGTATAAAAACGCGGCGGAAACGCATATTGTGAAGGTTCGGCGCAGCATCAGCAGCAATGGTGGTACGCGTAAAAAGGTGGACGAGCTCTTAGCGCTGTACCGTCCACCGAAGACCAAATAAATTTCAAGGAGATGCGGATGAAGCAGTATTTGATTGCCCCTTCGATTCTGTCGGCTGATTTTGCCCGTTTGGGCGAGGATACCGCTAAGGCACTGGCGGCGGGTGCGGATGTCGTACACTTCGACGTCATGGACAACCACTATGTGCCGAATCTGACGATTGGCCCGATGGTACTGAAGTCGCTGCGCAACTACGGCATTACCGCGCCGATCGATGTGCACCTGATGGTAAAGCCGGTCGACCGCATCATTCCTGATTTTGCCGAAGCCGGCGCCAGCATTATCACTTTCCACCCGGAAGCCTCTGAACACGTCGACCGCAGCCTGCAGCTTATCAAAGAGCATGGCTGTAAAGCGGGGCTGGTATTCAACCCGGCAACGCCGCTGAGTTACCTCGATTACGTTATGGATAAGCTGGATGTGATCCTGCTGATGTCGGTTAACCCAGGCTTTGGCGGCCAGTCCTTTATTCCGCACACCCTTGAAAAACTGCGTCAGGTGCGTCAGCTTATCGATCAATCCGGTTACGACATTCGCCTTGAAGTCGATGGCGGCGTGAAAGCCAGCAATATTGGTGAAATTGCCGCCGCCGGTGCGGATATGTTTGTCGCGGGTTCGGCGATCTTCGGCCAGCCGGACTACAAAAAAGTTATTGATCAAATGCGTAGTGAATTAGCGAAGGTTAGTCATGGATAAATTACAGGCCATCCGCGGCGTGGCATTCGACCTGGACGGTACGCTGGTCGATAGCGCGCCGGGTCTAACCGCCGCCGTTGATAGCGCGCTTTATGCGCTGGAACTGCCGGTGGCAGGTGAAGAACGCGTCGTGACCTGGATTGGCAACGGCGCAGACGTCCTGATGGAGCGGGCGCTGAACTGGGCTCGCCAGGAGCGCGCCACGTTACGCGCGGCGATGGGGAAACCTTCCGTCGACGATCATGATATACCGCAAGACGAACAGCTACGCGTTTTGCGTAAACTGTTCGACCGCTATTACGCCGAAGCGGCGGAAGAAGGTAGTTTCTTGTTCCCGGCGGTGGCCGATACGCTCGGCGCGCTGCATGCCAAAGGCCTGCCGCTGGCGCTGGTCACCAACAAACCAACGCCGTTCGTGGCGCCCTTGCTCGAGGCGCTGGATATCGCGAAATACTTTAGCGTGGTGATCGGCGGCGACGATGTGAAGAACAAAAAGCCGCATCCGGATCCGCTGCTGCTGGTGGCGCAAAAGCTCTCTCTGACGCCTGCCGAACTCTTGTTCGTCGGGGATTCGCGCAATGATATTCAGGCGGCGAAAGCGGCAGGTTGCCGCTCTATCGGTCTGACTTACGGCTATAACTACGGCGAGCCGATAGCGCTGAGCGAGCCGGATTTTATCTTTGACCAATTTAATGAACTCTTGCCCGCTCTTGGGCTACCGTACAGTGAAACTCAGGAATTAAAAAATGACTAAGCCCATCGTTTTTAGTGGCGCACAGCCCTCAGGTGAATTGACCATTGGCAACTATATGGGTGCGCTGCGTCAATGGGTAAACATGCAGGATGACTATCACTGTATTTACTGCATCGTTGACCAGCACGCGATCACCGTGCGTCAGGATCCGCAGAACCTGCGTAAAGCAACGCTGGATACGCTGGCGCTGTATCTGGCCTGCGGTATCGATCCGCAAAAGAGCACCATTTTCGTCCAGTCTCACGTGCCGGAACACGCACAGCTGGGCTGGGCGCTCAACTGCTACACCTATTTCGGCGAACTGAGCCGCATGACCCAGTTTAAGGACAAGTCCGCGCGCTACGCCGAGAACATCAACGCCGGTCTGTTTGACTACCCGGTACTGATGGCCGCTGACATCCTGCTGTACCAGACCAACCAGGTACCGGTAGGCGAAGATCAGAAACAGCATCTTGAGCTGAGCCGCGACGTTGCGCAGCGCTTTAACGCTATCTATGGCGATATCTTTAAAGTGCCTGAGCCGTTTATTCCTAAGTCCGGCGCGCGCGTCATGTCGCTGCTGGAGCCGACCAAGAAGATGTCCAAGTCCGATGACAACCGCAACAACGTCATTGGCCTGCTGGAAGACCCGAAATCGGTAGTTAAGAAGATCAAACGCGCGGTGACCGATTCCGACGAGCCGCCGGTTGTCCGTTACGATGTGCAAAACAAAGCGGGCGTTTCCAACCTGCTGGATATCCTCTCCGCCGTCACCGGCCAGAGCATTCCGGAGCTGGAACAGCACTTTGAAGGTAAAATGTACGGCCATCTGAAAGGTGAAGTCGCCGAAGCCGTTTCCGGGATGCTGACCGAGCTGCAGGAGCGCTATCACCGTTTCCGCAACGACGAAGCGTTCCTTAATCAGGTGATGAAAGAGGGCGCCGAGAAGGCCAGCGCGCACGCTTCTAAGACTCTGAAAGCGGTATATGAAGCGATTGGCTTTGTCGCTAAGCCGTAATAAGGCTCGCTGAAGGTAAAAAAACCGGGATTATCCCGGTTTTTTTGTCTTTGTCAGAGCGCATTAGCTTAATGGTGAGAAAACCAGTTCAGCTTGTCGCGTAGCGCCACCACGCGGCCCACGATAATTAACGCCGGGCTGGCCATCTGCTGCGCCAGGATATCCAGCCGATCCAGAGTGCCGGTGACGACCTTCTGGTTGACCGCGGTGCCGTTTTCGACGATAGCGGCCGGCATATCCGCCGCCATGCCGTGGGCGATCAGTTTTTCGCGGATCGCCGGCGCCTGGTTTAGCCCCATATAGAACACCAGCGTCTGTTTTTCCGCCGCCAGATTTTGCCAGTCGAGATCGCTACCGGTTTTCAGATGGCCGGTGATCAGGCGTACGCCCTGGGCGAAATCGCGGTGGGTGAGCGGAATGCCGGAGTAGGCCGAGCAGCCGGAGGCGGCGGTGATCCCCGGCACCACCGAGAACGGAATACCTGCCGCGCAGAGGGTCTCTAGCTCTTCGCCGCCGCGGCCAAAAATAAACGGATCGCCGCCTTTCAGACGTACAACACGTTTGCCGCTTTGCGCTTCGCGCAGCAGGATTTGGTTAATCTCCTCCTGCGGCACGCAGTGATAGCCTGCACGTTTGCCGACAAACACCCGATCGGCGTCACGGCGCACCAGGTTCATAATGTCGTCGGAGACCAGTCGGTCATAAACCACTACATCGGCCTGCTGGATCTGCTGCAGTCCCTTGAGGGTGAGCAGCCCGGCATCGCCCGGACCGGCGCCCACCAGCACCACTTCGCCGCGATGTTCCAGCGGCTCATTCAATAACTGTTCCGTGGTGTCGGCAACGGCCTGACGATCATCGTTCGCCAGCGATTGGGCGAGACGATCGTTAACAAACAGCTTTTCCCAGAAGCGGCGGCGCTCGCCGACGGTAGCGAACTGTTTTTTCACCCTTGAGCGCAACTGCCCGGCATAGCGGGCGATTTGCCCGAGGTGCAGCGGCAGCAGCGATTCGAGCTTTTCACGCAGCAGGCGCGCCAGCACCGGGGAGGTACCGCCGGAAGACACGGCGACCATCAGCGGCGAGCGGTCGATAATTGACGGCATGATAAAGCTGGCCTGACGGGGCGCATCCACCACGTTGCAGAAAATACGCCGTGATTCAGCGGCCTCGCTGACCTGCTGATTAACGACATCATCGTCGGTGGCGGCGATCGCCAGCCAGCAGTTATCGAGCAGCGCAGGATTGAAATCGCCCTGCGCCAGCGTCAGCATTTGCGCCTCGGCCCACACCTGAAACTGCGGAGTAAACTGGCGTGAGTTCACCGTTAACCGGGCGCCTGCGTCGAGCAACAGACACGCCTTGCGTTCAGCGACATCGCCGCCGCCGACCAGCAAGCAGTCGCGATCGCGTAGTTGGCAAAAAATAGGTAAGTGGTCCACGGCAGATCCTCACGGCAAGGGGGGAAAGGGAGTGCGGTCGTAGCATAGCAGCAGAGGGAATCACGGAGATATGAATTTTGCCGCCTCTACTTATTAGTGGTCATAAGCTGATGATATGGTTCCCCCCGCGGCGCGGAGGGAACCTTGCGGCATCAGGCTTTCAGCTGCACTTTGCCATCTTTAACACGGGCTTCGTAGTGGGCGATGGAGTGGCTCTCATCTTCCATGCACAGCCCGTCGCTGAGGCGGAAGCGCTGCTTTTTCAGCGGGCTGGCAACCCACAGCGCGCCGTCATGCTCAGCGATAATCCCGCGGGACAGCACGCTGGCATTGAAGAACGGATCGATATTGCTGATGGCGAACACTCTGTCGTCATGGTACGGACGGAAGATAGCTACCTGCTGTTGCCCCAGCAGCGCACAGACGCCGGTCGCCGGCAGGATGTCGTCAATTTTGCAGATGTTTACCCACTGGCTCATACGTTTTCCTCCACCAGCGTGACCGGGATGCGCTCATAGGGCGTGGCCGGGCGATGCTGGTCACGTTCCGGCACCACCTGAACGTTCGGGTCGCGCTGATCGCTGTTGATAAAGTGTTTGAAGCGCGTCTGCGCCGCCGGGTTATTGACGGTCTCGGTCCATTCGCAGGCAAAAGCGGCGCGCAGGCGAGCCAGCTCTTCTTCAAGGTGATCGTTCAGGCCCAGCTTATCGTCGATGATGACGCTGCGCAGATAGTCGATACCGCCTTCCATGTTGTCCAGCCACGGCGCGGTACGGGTAAGCTTATCGGCGGTGCGGATGTAGAACATCATAAAGCGGTCGAGATATTTGATGAGCGTATCGCGATCGAGGTCCGCGGCCAGCAGATCGGCGTGGCGTGGTTTCATCCCGCCGTTACCGCACACGTACAGGTTCCAGCCTTTCTCGGTGGCGATGATCCCAACGTCTTTACCCTGGGCTTCCGCGCATTCACGGGTACAACCGGAGACGCCGAACTTCATTTTGTGCGGGGTACGGATACCTTTATAGCGGTTTTCCAGTTCTACGCCGAAGCCGACGCTATCGCCGACGCCGTAGCGGCACCAGGTACTGCCGACGCAGGTTTTCGCCATACGTAACGCTTTGGCGTAGGCATGGCCGGTTTCGAAGCCGGCTTCAATCAGTTGACGCCAGATTTCCGGCAGATCGTCTTTTTGCGCGCCGAACAGGCCGATACGCTGGGAGCCGGTGATTTTGGTATACAGATTAAATTCGCGCGCGATGCGACCGACGGCAACCAGGCCTTCTGGCGTAATTTCGCCGCCTGCGGAGCGCGGGATAACCGAGTAGGTGCCATCTTTCTGGATGTTGGCGAGGAAGTTATCGTTGGTGTCCTGCAGCGGCGTGTGCTGTGGTTTGAGGATGTACTCATTCCAGCATGAGGCCAGCAGGGAACCGACGGTCGGCTTACAGACTTCACAGCCGTAGCCCTGACCATGTTTTTCCAGCAGTTCGTCGAAGGTTTTGATGCCTTCGACGCGGATCAGGTGGAACAGCTCCTGGCGAGAGTAGGCGAAGTGCTCACACAGATTGTTGTTCACTTCGATACCCTGTTTCGCCAGCTCGGCGTTGAGCACCTGCGTCACCAGCGGAATACAGCCGCCGCAGCCAGTTCCGGCTTTGGTTTCCGCTTTCAGCGCCGCCACGGTGTGGCAGCCTTTATTGATAGCGGCGATCAGGTCGCCTTTGCTGACGTCGAAGCAGGAACAAATCTGCGCGCTGTCCGGCAGTTTATCCACGCCGATGGATGGCTTGCCGCTGCCGGCGTGGGCCGGGAGGATCAGCGAATCCGGGTTTTCCGGCAGCTCGATGGCATTCAGCACCAGCTGCAGCAGGTTGCCGTAATCGCTGGTGTCGCCGACCAGTACCGCGCCAAGCAGGGTTTTGTTATCTTCGCTGACAATGAGCCGTTTGTAGACTTCTTTGCTTTCGTCGAGATAGACGTAGCTACGCGCGCCCGGCGTGCGCCCGTGGGCGTCGCCGATACCGCCAACGTCCACGCCGAGCAGCTTCAGCTTGGCGCTGAGGTCGGCGCCGGTGAACAGATTGTCGTTGCCGAGGATATGGTCAACGGTAACCTGCGCCATTTTGTAGCCCGGGGCGACAAGACCGTATACGCGGTTATTCCAGCTGGCGCATTCGCCGATAGCGTAGATATCCGGATCGGAGGTCTGGCAGCTATCGTTGACCATGATGCCGCCGCGTTGGGCGACGGCGAGACCGCACTGGGTAGCCAGCTTGTCGCGCGGACGGATACCGGTAGAGAAGACGATGAAATCGACCTGCAGTTCGCTACCGTCGGCGAAGCGCATCGTTTTGCGTGCCTCGGTGCCCTGCTGAACGATCTCTTTGGTATTTTTGCTGGTGTGAACCTTCACGCCCATGCTTTCAATCTTACGCTTCAGCTGCTCGCCGCCCATCTGGTCGAGCTGCTCGGCCATCAGCATCGGCGCAAACTCGATCACGTGGGTTTCCACGCCGAGATTTTTCAGCGCGCCAGCCGCTTCCAGGCCGAGCAGACCGCCGCCGACCACCGCGCCGCGTTTGCTGCGACGGGCGCAGGATTCGATGGCGTTAAGATCTTCAATAGTACGATAGACGAAGCAATCCTGGGTTTCCGCGCCTTTAATGGGCGGGATCCACGGGTATGAGCCAGTCGCCATAATCAGCTTGTCGTAGAAAACGGTACGGCCAGCGCTGGAGTGGATCACCTTTTCCTGACGGTTGATGGTAATCGCGCGTTCGCCGACCAGTACCTTGACGCCGTGTTTCTCATAGAAACCTTCGCGTACCAGCGACAGCTCTTCCGCAGTGTGATGGGAGAAGTAAGACGACAGGTGGACACGGTCATAGGCGATACGCGGCTCTTCACAGAACACGGTAATGTCGAATTGTCCGGCAGGCGCCTTATCAAGAAGCTCTTCGATAAAGCGATGGCCGACCATGCCGTTACCGATAATAGCGATTCTGACTTTGCTCATTTTTGCCTCGATTTCTTTTCTATTACCGCCTACCTTAACGATTCAGCTACTACACTCATTGATACAAATCAATTTAGAACTTACCTACCACTTAATGGGTATATTTATGATTTATAATGATTTTTCTAAGTGATGGAAAAATCAGGCTTTTCCGTTCTGTTCTTTTTATGTACAAAGGCAGCAGAAGAAATAAGCAATATTCAGGGGGCAAACTATGTCGACAACGCCGCTGTGGTTAATTCAGAACGTCCATCTGCCAAAGCGAGAAGGGCTGTGGCAGATTGCGATTGATAAAGGGCGATTCGGCGACATTACGCCGATGGGAGAGGCGCGCAGCGAGAGCTACGAAGTGCTTAACGCCCGCGGCGGATTGGCCATCCCGCCGTTTATCGAACCGCACATTCATCTCGATACCACGCAGACGGCGGGAGAACCGAACTGGAACCAGTCCGGAACGTTGTTCGAAGGGATTGAGCGTTGGGCGGAGCGTAAAGCGCTGCTAAGCCATGAGGATGTGAAAGCCCGTGCGTGGAAAACCCTGCGCTGGCAAATCGCTAACGGCATCCAGTTTGTCCGCACCCATGTCGATGTTTCTGACCCGTCTCTGACGGCGCTGAAAGCGATGCTGGAAGTCAAACAAGAGGTAGCGCCGTGGGTCGATTTGCAGATAGTCGCCTTCCCCCAGGAAGGGATTTTATCCTACCCCAATGGTGAGAGTTTGCTGGAGGAGGCGTTACGGCTGGGCGCCGATGTGGTTGGGGCGATCCCGCATTTCGAATTTACCCGTGAATACGGGGTGGAGTCGCTGCATATCGCTTTCCGTCTGGCGCAGAAATACCAGCGTCCGCTGGATATCCACTGTGATGAAATTGACGATGAACAGTCGCGCTTTGTCGAAACGGTCGCCGCGCTGGCATTAAAAGAGGGAATCGGCCCCCGGGTGACCGCGAGTCATACGACCGCGATGCACTCCTACAATGGCGCTTATACCTCGCGGCTGTTCCGCCTGTTAAAACTCTCGGGCATTAACTTCGTCGCCAACCCGCTGGTCAATATTCATCTGCAGGGGCGCTTTGATGACTACCCGAAGCGGCGCGGCGTGACGCGGGTCAAGGAGCTGATGGCGGCCGGCATTAATGTCTGTTTTGGCCACGATGATGTGTTCGACCCGTGGTATCCGTTGGGAACCGGCAACATGCTACAGGTGCTGCATATGGGGCTACACGTTTGCCAGTTGATGGGCTATCAGCAGATTAACGACAGTCTGCAGCTGATTACCCACAACAGCGCCAGAACCTTTGGGCTCAATGATTACGGCATTGCTACCGGCAACCCGGCCAATCTGGTGATCTTGCCGGCGGAAAACGGTTTTGAAGCCGTACGCTGCCAGGTGCCGGTACGGTGGTCAATTCGTCAGGGAAGGGTCATTGCGACTACGCAGCTGGCGCAGACGTGGATACAGACCGATAAAGGCGGCGAGGAGTTGTTTTTTACCAAAAATAGCCCCTTTGCCGAAGCAAAGGGGCCTAAGGCTTAGTGCGCCGACGCGTTCTGACGGTGGCGGGAAACGAAGCCAAGGAGCAGACACATCACGAATACCACGGCATAGAGGCCGTTCGCGGTGTGCAGCGCGGCCAGCGGGCCGCTGGCCGCGACGATCGGCCCGGTCACCACGAAGGTCAGCATGGTGCCGATAGTGCCGCAGGTCAGAATGAAGTTCACCAGCTTCGGTGAAGCGACTTTAGTCTGCTGCGAGCCCAGAGTAATGATCGAGGTATAGATGGCGCTGGAGAAGAAGCCAAGGGTCAGGATGAACCACGGCATATGCTCCGGCGAACCGTTAATGAACAGATACATCAGGACTGTCGCCAGGCCCGCCAGCACGGTCAGGATGCGCTGCAGGTCGAAGAAGCGCAGGATGAAGCTGAACGACCACATGCCGATCATATAGGACATCCAGAAATCGCTGACCAACTTACCGGCGTCGCCGAGGCTCATGCCGAGGCCTTTGGCATATTCCGGTACCCAGGAGATAAAGCCCAACTGGCCGAGGATGTAGCATAGCGCGGCGATGGAAAGGAACAGCACGCCGATGCCCCATTTCTCTTTCACTACCGGCTGGCTGTTTTCCGCCAGCGCTTTGTTGCCAAGCACCGGGAACTCACAGCCGAAAGTCAGCACGAAAATAGCAACGTAGACCAGGCCGATACAGGCGTAAACCCAGTACCACTCGATGCTGCGCGCTAGCAGAACGGCGGCGACCATCGGGAAGATCATCCCTGCCATGCTGAAGAAGGAGTCCGTGAACAGCAGACGCGCGCCGCGCTGGCGGCCTTCATACATGTGGGTAATCAGGAAAGTACCGATCGACATGGTGATCCCGCTGACCAGACCGAGCACGAACATCGACGCGGAGAACAGCGTCAGGCTGTGGCCGAACATCAGCCCGGCGATAGCTAACAGCATCAGGATAAAGCCGAAGCGCAGCTGGGTTTTCAGCGGCACGATCTCCATCAGCCAGGCATTCAGGAAGATAGAAATCAGAATACCGGCATTGAGGAAGGTAAAGGTGTTACTCATACTGGACACCGGCAGATGGAAATAATCCGCGATGTTCCCCATCACCATCCCGGTGACGATCACCAACGCGCCGGTCAGGGCGTAGGAGAAAAAGCTGATCCATGTGAGCTTGATACGATTGCTGTTAGTCATGACAGGCCTGTGAATAGATAGGTAAAGCGCGTTGACGCTGCGCCGGGCGCACAGATTTTATTCATTCAAGTGATGAAGGCAAACGTTTATATTGAAATGTAGAGCTTATTGCATGGTTTTGTGTGACCTTGATCACACTAATAAGATTACTCACCCCTGAGTCAGTTCGTAACAAGTGTTTCAGCTAAGTAAAATTAGGTAAAAGGCTAGCCCGCTATGCAAAGGCTCTTTAGAATCAAGGCACTTGCTTTTTACTCTGCTCCGTTAAGGAATTTCCATGCTCAAATCCACTCTGGCGGCGATGGCTGCCGTATTCGCCATTTCAGCATTCTCCCCCGCCATGGCGGCCAAGGGCGACCCGCACGTACTGCTGACCACTTCTGCTGGCAACATCGAGTTGGAGCTGAATAGCCAGAAGGCGCCGATTTCTGTCGATAACTTCCTGAAGTACGTGAACAGCGGTTTCTATAACAACACGACATTCCACCGGGTGATCCCAGGCTTTATGGTGCAGGGCGGCGGCTTTAACGAGCAGATGCAGCAAAAGCAGCCGAACCCGCCGATTAAAAACGAAGCCGACAATGGCCTGCGTAATACCCGCGGCACGATCGCCATGGCGCGTACTGCCGACCAGGACAGCGCGACCAGCCAGTTCTTCATCAACGTGGCCGATAACGCCTTCCTCGACCATGGCCAGCGCGATTTTGGCTACGCGGTATTTGGTAAAGTGGTGAAGGGAATGGACGTCGCCGACAAAATTTCTCAGGTTCCGACCCACAACGTCGGCCCATACCAAAATGTTCCGTCCAAACCGGTCGTTATTCTCTCGGCGAAAGTGCTGCCGTAATCTTCTTCAGGCGCGGGCGGTCCGCCTGCGCCCAGCTTGCCTCTCTGCGTAACCTGAAATTGCTGCTTATACTTGTGGCACACAGGGGACGATAAGGGAGGCGACCATGCGTTTACTCACCGATAAACAAAAATCCCGGCTCTGGGAACAGACCCGCAATGCCAATTTTCAGGCCAGCCGACGCCTTGAAGGCGCGACGGTACCGCTCGTTACCTTGACGGCTGAGGAAGCGCTGGCGCGTCTTGCCGAGCTGAGGAGGCGTCATGAGCGCTAAATATGGTGACGATCGCGACCCCTATCTCTATCCGACGCTGGATGTGTTGCGTAATCGGCTGGGTATTCGTCAGGCGCAGCGGCTGGAACAAACGGCATGGGAATTCACTTCGCTGCGCGCGGCGACGATCCCGTTGGGCCCGCGCGGCCGCGGCTTACCGCATCTGTGCGCCATTCACCGGCAACTTTATCAGGATCTCTTTGACTGGGCGGGCAAACTGCGGGAAATCGATATCTACCAGGGCGATACGCCGTTTTGCCACTTCGCGTGGATAGAGAAAGAGGGCAACGCGCTGATGCGCAAGCTGGAAGAAGAGGACTATCTGTGTGAACAACCCCGGGAGACGTTCGTCGAACGCCTGAGCTGGTACTACGGCGAAATCAATGTCCTGCACCCGTTCCGCCTTGGCAACGGCCTGACGCAAAGGATCTTCTTCGAACAGTTGGCCATTCACGCCGGCTACCTGCTCGACTGGCGGGGTATTGAGCCGGATGCGTGGAGCCAGGCTAACCAGCTGGGCGCGATGGGCGACCCGGAACCGCTGGAGCGTATCTTTCGTAAAGTGGTAAGCGAAGCGCGGGAATCTGAGTAGAATAGCCCGGTTTTGTTTTTTCCGGAGCCGCTATGATCCTGCTAATCGATAACTATGACTCTTTCACCTGGAATCTGTACCAGTACTTTTGCGAACTGGGGGCGGAGGTGCTGGTTAAGCGTAACGATGAGTTAACGCTGGCAGAGATAGCGTCGCTGGCGCCGGAGAAAATCGTTATTTCGCCGGGCCCCTGCACGCCCGATGAGTCAGGTATTTCGCTGGACGTTATCCGCCGCTATGCCGGAAAAACCCCGCTGCTCGGCGTGTGTCTGGGTCATCAGGCTATCGCCCAGGTCTTCGGCGCCGCCATCGTACGCGCCGCGCAGGTCATGCATGGTAAAACGTCGCTTATTGAGCACAACGGCGAGGGCGTTTTTAAGGGGTTAAACAACCCGCTCACCGTTACGCGTTACCATTCATTAGTTATCGACCCGCCAACCCTTCCCGCGGATTTTATCGTTACCGCCCGCAGCGCCAGCGGTGAAATCATGGGTATCCGCCATCGCCAGTGGGATCTCGAAGGCGTGCAGTTCCACCCGGAGAGTATTCTTAGCGAACAGGGACACCAACTGCTGCAAAACTTCCTTAAACGCTGATTTGTAGTTGCCATGAGTTGATTTATTATGCATATTTTGTGATTAAAACATCGCATTCATTGCACATTACACAGAAGGATGGGCATCACATGGCAACAGAGCAACCGGCAATCACCCGCGCCACATTCGATGAAGTCATTCTGCCGATTTATGCACCGGCGGAGTTTATTCCGGTGAAGGGGAAAGGCAGCCGCGTTTGGGATCAGCAGGGCAAAGAGTACGTTGATTTTGCCGGCGGGATTGCGGTGACCGCGCTGGGCCACTGCCACCCGGCGCTGGTGGCGGCGCTGCACGAGCAGGGCGAAACCCTGTGGCACACCAGCAACGTTTTTACCAACGAGCCGGCGCTGCGCCTGGGTCGCCAGCTGGTGGACGCTACTTTTGCCGAACGCGTGGTGTTTATGAACTCCGGTACGGAAGCCAATGAAACGGCGTTCAAGCTGGCGCGTCATTACGCAATCACTCGCCATAGCCCGTACAAAACCAAAATCATCGCTTTCCATAATGCCTTCCACGGACGGTCGCTGTTCACCGTCTCGGTTGGTGGTCAGCCGAAATACTCTGACGGTTTCGGGCCGAAACCGGCAGATATCGTGCATGTCCCATTTAACGATCTCGAGGCGGTGAAAGCGGTGATCGATGACCATACCTGCGCGGTGGTGGTTGAGCCGATTCAGGGCGAGGGCGGGGTAATGGCGGCGACGCCGGCGTTCCTGCAGGGGCTGCGCGAACTGTGCGACCAGCATCAGGCGCTGCTGGTATTTGATGAAGTGCAGTGCGGTATGGGCCGTACCGGTTCGCTGTTCGCCTATATGCATTACGGCGTGACCCCGGATATCCTGACCAGCGCGAAAGCGCTCGGCGGCGGTTTCCCGATTAGCGCGATGTTGACCACCAATGAAATTGCCAGCGCCTTCCATGCCGGTTCCCATGGCTCCACCTACGGCGGCAATCCGCTGGCCTGCGCGGTGGCGACCGCGGCTTTCAACCTGATTAACACGCCGCAGGTGCTGGAGGGCGTGAATGCCAAACGGGCGCTGTTTGTCGAACACCTGCAGCAGATCGATGCGCAGTTTGATCTGTTCAGCGACATCCGCGGCATGGGGCTGTTAATCGGCGCCGCGCTTAAGCCGCAGCATCATGGACGCGCGCGCGATTTCCTCTATGCCGCGGCGGAGGCCGGGGTGATGGTGTTAAACGCCGGGCCGGACGTAATGCGCTTTGTGCCGTCGCTGGTGATTGATGATAGCGATATCGCCGAAGGGATGGCGCGCTTTGCGCAGGCGGTTAAAAACGTGCTTAGCGCCTAGTCGTGCGTAGCCAGATGCCGTGATGCGGACGCTGACGCCATGCCACCGACGAAATGGTGTGCATGGTGTTCAGATGGCCGAGGATCCGCTGCAGATGCTGCTCAAGGGTGCTGAGCGGCCCACGCAACACTTCCCCGTCCTGGGATTCCATAATATTTACATCGCCCGCGCTGCCCGGCCCGTCTGAATCCAGACGCTGCTGACAGCGCTGTAGCGCAATTTCACAAGATTCCAGATACCGCTGCGCCAGGTCAGGCGTTAGCATCGTATGCTCGCGCGCCAGCGTGGTCATGGCGTTGATATGTTCAACGATAAACTGGCTATGGGTTACCCACAGCTTCATATCTTCCAGATAGTGCGAGTTAAAACCCGGTTCCTGCATCGCCTGGTTAAGCGAGTTATACAGGGCGTTGTGCGCCTGGTTGACGCGCATACGCTGGTAGGCCAACGCCGGGGCTTGCGGATCGGCGCTAAGTATCAGCCGAATAGCCTCCTGATCGGCCTCCAGAGCATCGTGGGCGTTTTTACGCAGCAGGCCGCTCTGCCATTGCGGCCATAGCCAGACCATCCCGCCAAAGGCGATCAGACAGCCAATGATGGTATCGATAAAGCGGGCGACGATGAACTGCTCGCCGTTAAGCGTTAGCAACTGCAGGGTGTATACCGCGGTGACGGTAAAGCCCACCATCGCCCAGCCGTAGTGTTTACGAATGATGAGATAGCTCAGCAGCGTGATGAACAACATACCGCTTAACGTATAGCTCTCCGGTACGTGGAAGTGTAAGGTCAGCCAGGCGATCACCAGGCCCGCCAGGGTGCCTGCCGCCCGGTGGACAATCCGCACGCGGGTGGCGCCGTAACCGTTTTGCGTCACGAACAGCACGGTCATCAGGATCCAGTAAGGCTTCGGCAGGTGCAGGGCGCTGCCCATCAGGCTGGCGATGCTCAACATTACGCTGATGCGCGCGGCGTTGCGCAGCGCCGGGGATTTCAATGACAGGTAGTTCTTCAGGGCCGGTAGCAGCGGCAGGCGTCGTTCTTTGTCCGCCATCAGGTTACGTGCGTACAGCGGGCGCTGAGTACGTAGCACGCGGGCGATACGACTGAAGTGCCAGGCGCAGAACTGGCCAACTGGGTTATCGGGATGCTGATAGGCGATTTTTTCCAGCGCGCCGATTTGCTTATCCATCTGAAAGCGGCGCGGGTAGCGGTGGTAGAGAATATCATCCGCCAGCACCCGCAGACGAGCGGCGACGGTCTGCGCGTTCCAGCGGATGACCGCTTCCGCATGGCTGCGCTCCACCAGTTTTTGCACCTCTTCCGGCTGGTGCAGGCTCACTGAAATATGTTCCTGCAGATCCAGCCCAACCTGGAACGCGCGCAGCAGTCGCTTATGATCGCTACGCTGGTTGGCGGCTAACATATGCATCTGCTGATAGCACTGGGTAATTAAATCGACTACCTTCTGCTGGCGGGTAAGCAGCGGCGGCAGGGAGGTCGTCGGATCAGTGTGCTGCGTCAGGAGGCTATATTTGGCCTCGCAATAGTTAGCCAGTTCGCGGTAAAGCAGGCTTAACGACTCGCGCAGCGGCTGCTCTCGCCAGAGCCAAAACCAGAACCAGTTAAAGAGTCCGTACCACAAGGTTCCCAGCGCATAGATAAGCAGCGGCTCCCAGATGGGCATATTGCCGGCCAGGCTTAAGGTAAAAATGGCGGCGATAAGCGATGCCGGCAACAGGCGAGCGTGTAGCGAGCTGATTTCCGCCGTCACGCCGAGAATCAGCGCCAGCGCGCTGAGGATAAGCGGCAACGGGATGTCGCGCGCCAGAAGCAATTGCACAATCAGGCTGCTGCCGGCAAACAGGCAGCCGCCAACGATCAGGCGTTTGAAAAAACGTTTATGCGGGGTGTCGAGACCGGCAATATTGCAACAGGCGGGAACTAAAGAGAACAGCAGCCCTTGCTGCAGATGGCCGAGCAGAAGCCCGATGGCCACAGGTAGACACAGCACCAGCGTTTGCCGCAGTGCATAGTTGACTTCCGGGTGGTAAATCAGCCTGCGCCACATGGGAGAAACAAAAACGGCGTACTGCGCGGAGCAATACGCCGTTTAGCGACTTAACGGGTACCGTAGACGACGATAGTTTTACCGTGTGCCGAGATCAGGTTTTGATCTTCCAGCATCTTCAGAATACGGCCGACGGTTTCACGAGAGCAACCGACGATCTGGCCAATTTCCTGGCGGGTGATTTTGATCTGCATCCCGTCCGGGTGAGTCATGGCATCAGGCTGTTTCGCCAGATTCAGTAAGGTCTGAGCGATACGGCCCGTCACGTCGAGGAAAGCAAGGTTACCGACTTTCTCGGAAGTGACCTGCAGACGACGCGCCATCTGCGAAGAAAGGCGCATCAGGATGTCCGGGTTCACCTGGATTAACTGACGGAATTTTTTGTAAGAGATCTCGGCCACTTCACATGCGGTTTTCGCACGTACCCAGGCACTACGTTCCTGACCTTCTTCAAACAGGCCTAATTCACCGATGAAATCGCCCTGGTTGAGGTAAGAGAGGATCATCTCTTTACCTTCTTCATCCTTGATGAGTACAGCCACGGAGCCTTTTACGATGTAGTAAAGCGTTTCCGCTTTCTCACCCTGGTGAATCAGCGTGCTCTTTGATGGGTACTTATGAATGTGGCAATGAGACAAGAACCATTCAAGGGTAGGGTCTGTTTGCGGTTTGCCAAGCACCATGCGCGGTTATCCTCTGTTATAAGCTATCTCCGGACGCCGACACTACACGGCATCCGGGCATGCAATCGTATTTTTTCCCTATGCCTGGGAAGCTGGCTGCTCAATTTATGCAGCCTGTAATGTGAACTCCTCAGCATACATGCGGTACATCAATGTATTACTGTAGCATCCAGACTGTTTTAGCATAGCTTTCACCGCATGTCTCCTGGTGTCTCGCTTCAGCATGACCCAGGTCGCCTTCCGTTGCGAGATTTGTTATGTGCGCGTAATCTGTCAGGAAAATTGCAACAGCGGAGTTAAATTTTATGCAAGCGCGTGTGAAATGGGTGGAAGGTCTAACCTTCATCGGTGAGTCGGCCTCCGGCCACCAGATTTTAATGGATGGCAACTCCGGGGACAAAGCGCCCAGCCCGATGGAGATGGTGTTAATGGCGGCGGGCGGCTGTAGCGCAATTGACGTGGTGTCTATCCTGCAAAAAGGGCGTCAAAACGTCACTAACTGCGAAGTGAAGCTGACCTCCGAACGCCGTGAAGAGGCGCCGCGCCTGTTCACTCATATCAATCTGCACTTTATCGTCACCGGTAAAGAGCTGAAGGATGCGGCGGTGTCCCGTGCGGTGGATTTATCCGCGGAGAAGTACTGCTCGGTGGCGTTGATGCTGGAAAAGGCGGTCAACATCACCCACTCTTACGAAGTCATCGAAGCCTGAGGCGAATTGACGTAGCGGGACACTAACCCCGGCAGCACGGCGACCGGGGTTTTATTTTGCCCTTAACTAATGGTTTTGCCTTCCATCAAGCGCTCGACCAGCGGCGCCATAATGAGCTCCATCGCCAGCCCCATCTTACCGCCCGGCACCACCAGGGTGTTCATATGCGAGATAAACGACCCCTGTAGCATCGCCAACAGCCAGGGATAATCAATCCCCTGCAAATTGCGGAAGTGAATCACCACGAAGCTTTCGTCGAGCGATGGAATACCTTTGGCGGCAAACGGATTCGAGGTATCGACCGTCGGCACGCGCTGGAAGTTGATATGGGTACGTGAGAACTGGGGGGTGATGAAATTGATGTAGTCCTCCATCGAACGCACCACTGAGTCCATCACCGCTTCGCGCGAATGGCCTCGTTCGCTGGTATCGCGAATGAGCTTCTGAATCCATTCGAGGTTGACTATCGGCACCACGCCGACCAGCAGGTCGACATGTTTCGCCACGTCATGCTGCGGCGTCACCACGCCGCCGTGCAGCCCCTCATAAAACAGCACGTCGGTCGGTTCAGGCAGCGGCTGCCACGGGGTAAAGGTGCCGGGAACCTGATTCCAGGGAACCGCTTCATCATAGGTATGGAGATATTTTCGCGACTGGCCCTTGCCGAATTCGCCGTACTCTAAAAAGGTGCGTTCAAGCAGGCTGAAGTCGTTGGCTTCCGGGCCGAAGTAGCTGATGTGTTTGCCCTGATCGCGCGCTTTGCGGATCGCCATGTCCATTTCCGGGCGAGTATAGCGATGGAAGCTATCCCCTTCGACCTCCGCGGCATGCAGGTTCAGCTGCGAGAAAATTTTGCGAAACGCGAGGCTGGTGGTGGTGGTGCCCGCGCCGCTGGAGCCCGTGACTGCGATCACTGGATGTTTGGCAGACATAACAACTCCCTGATTAAGTGATGGTGTGTCGCCGTATCGCGCCAGGCTCTCGCGGTTAGAGGGGCATGGCGCTTAGCCGTTAAACATCTTGCGGGGCATGATGTTGACCGTCTCGTGCAGTTCTGACCACACCAGTACGGCCTCCCCGGTTTTAAGCTGCTGTTTTACATCGGCGACTTTATCGGCAAGCGAACGTTCATGTTCACCATAATCGGTGCCTTCGCGCAACACAAAGCTTTCAATCAGATTATCCAGCGTTTCGGGATCGAGATCCTGCCAGGGAATAATCATGCTTGTCCTCCCAGCCAGCGGGTTAACCAATCCGGAATACGTTGCTCCAGCCACATTTGCGGTTTTCGCAGCGTACCGCCGACAAAGCCAACGTGGCCGCCTTGTTCCGTGAGCTGATATTCGACGTTAGCCGGCAGCTGTTCCTGCGGCGGTATTGAATGATGGTCCATAAATGGATCGTCTTTTGCGTGAATGATCAGCGTCGGCTTGGTGATATCGCTTAAGCGCGGCATCGCGCTGCACTGTCGGTAATAGTCTAGCGCATCGGCGAAACCGTGGATTTTGGCGGTGATCATGTCGTCGAATTCGCGGATGCGGCGCATGCTTTTGAGCTGGCGAAGATCCACCGGCAGCGAGCCTGGATAGGCTTTCAGCTTGCGCGAGGCGTTGGCTTTCAGCAGGTTGAGCAGGTAACGTTGATAGACGCGCGAAAATCCTTTATCCATATGGTAGCTGCAGGCTTCCAGCATAAAGGGCGCCGAGACAATGACGGCCGCATCGAGCGGAATATTGTCGCCTTCTTTCGCCAGCAGACAGCCCAGCATGTTGCCGCCAAGCGAATAGCCTACCGCCGCCGTCGGCGCGGCGCCGAATTCACGCCGCAACCAGTGCAGGAACCAGGTGCCGTCTTCCGTTTCGCCAGAGTGATAAATACGACTGTTGCGATTCGGCTCGCCGCTGCAGCCGCGAAAATGCATCACCACCCCGAGCCAGCCGCGCTGCATGGCGGCGTGAATTAAACCGTGGGCGTAAGGGCTATGCAGGCTGCCTTCCAGACCGTGAAAAACCACCAGCCGCGGTTTGTGGCGCGCGCCGGCGGGGTCTTCGCTCCAGGCCAGATCGACGAAATCGCCATCCGGCAGCTCAAGACGCTGCCAGTGCGGCGTAAATCGGAGCTTGCGGCGGATGATCCGCGGCAGCATGGTTTGCAGATGACGATTGCCCACGCCGCGCATCGGATGGAATTCGCGCGAATCGTTATCGGGGGGCGTCACTGCTGTCGGGGTTATTTCAACCATAGTACCAGGATTATTAAGAAACTTTTAGAACACTATACCGCGCATAAAAGTGGGCGGTTAGCCAATATGTGGTCTTGCGGGTAATCGGTATAGATTACATGAAAATGATTCAAGAGAATGGCTGAGCGATGAATTTCGGAAAGTCTCCCGGGATACTTAAGCAGAAAGTCCCGACGATGAATTTTCTCTCACCGCCGGGCGGTTACTCATTAACCTTCCTGCAGCATCCGCTCCAGCTGTTCCTGCGCGTCCAGCCACGCCATTTCACACTCTTCGAGCCCTGATTTGGCGCTCGCCTGCTGCTGCAGGCACGCGGTTAATTCCGTTTTGCGCGAGGCGTCATATAACTCGCTGTCGCCCAGTTTCTCTTCCGCCTGCGCCAGCTGCGCGTTGAGTTTATCCATCTCTTTTTCCAGCCGGGCGATCTCTTTACGCAGCGGTTGCGTTTGCGTGCGCAGTTCGGCTTCGCGGCGTTTTTGATCCTTACGCGCTTGCGCGCTGTTGCCGTTATCCTTCGGCGCTTCAGAAGTCTGGTTTTCCTGCTTCTGCGAATCACTCAGCCACTGCTGATAATCTTCCAGATCGCCATCAAACGGTTCAACTTTACCGTCGTGTACGAGATACAGATCGTCAGTGGTGGAGCGGATCAGGTGACGATCGTGCGAGACCACGACCAGCGCCCCTTCGAAGTCGATCAGCGCTTCGGTTAAGGCCTGACGCATATCAAGATCAAGGTGGTTGGTCGGTTCATCGAGCAGCAGTAGGTTAGGGCGCTGCCAGACGATTAACGCCAGCACCAGGCGCGCTTTTTCGCCGCCGGAGAAACGGCGGGTCTCTTCGCTGACTTTATCCCCCTGGAATCCAAAGCCGCCGAGGTAGTCGCGCAGTTTTTGTTCCAGCTCCTGCGGCGCCAGGCGGGCCAGATGCTGTATCGGCGACTCATCGGCGCGCAGGAATTCGAGCTGATGCTGGGCGAAGTAACCGAGCTTAATCCCTTTCGCCAGGCCAATTTCACCGGACAGCGGCTGTAATTCACCGGCCAGCAGCTTAATCAGCGTTGATTTACCGGCGCCGTTGCGCCCCAGCAGACCGATACGCGAACCGGGCACCAGGTTCAGCTTGATGGAGTCGAGAATAATCCGTTCGCCGTAGCCGGCGCTGACTTTTTCCATCTTGAGTAACGGGTTCGGCAGGCTTTCCGGCGCGCGGAAGCTGAAGTGGAACGGGTTATCGACGTGCGCCGGGGCGATAAGCTCCATGCGCTCAAGCATTTTGATACGGCTCTGCGCCTGCTTCGCTTTGGTGGCCTTGGCGCGGAAGCGGTCGATATAGCTCTGCAAGTGGGCTACGCGCTGCTGCTGGCTTTCATACATGGCCTGCTGTTGCGACAGACGGGTCGCGCGCTGGATTTCAAACGAGCTGTAGTTACCGGTGTATTCGAACATCGTTTGCTGTTCGATATGAATAATTTTATCGACGATCGGATCGAGGAAATCACGATCGTGGGAAATCAGGATCAGCGTACCGGTATAGCCTTTCAGCCATTTTTCCAGCCAGATCACCGCATCAAGATCGAGGTGGTTGGTCGGTTCGTCGAGCAGCAGCAGGTCGGAACGGCAGATCAGCGCCTGCGCGAGGTTTAAGCGCATACGCCAGCCGCCGGAGAAATCACTGACCGGGCGCTCAAGCTGCTCGTTACTGAAACCAAGGCCGTGTAGCAGGCTGGCGGCACGGGAACGAATCGTCCAGGCGTCAATGGCATCCAGCTTACCGTGGACGGTAGCGATGGCGTGGCCGTCGTCGCGCTCATTGGCCTGCTGTAAATCGGCTTCCAGCTTGCGGAACTCGCGATCGCCATCAATAACATAATCAATAGCCGGTTGCGGCAGGGCCGGCGTTTCCTGATTAACCCACGCCAGCTGCCAGTTGCTCGGGAAGGTCATGGAGCCGCCGTCGGCGCTTATCTCGTTTTTCAAAAGCGAAAGCAACGTAGATTTACCGCAGCCGTTTTTACCCACCAGACCGACTTTCTGGCCAGGATTGATGGTGGCGGTGGCGTTGTCCAGCAGGACGCGTACGCCGCGACGAATTTGTAACGAGGAGAAAACAATCATAAGGCGCCGTATGTTCAGACTATGTTAATTTGTCTTTATGATAATGTAGTGTGTAAGCGAAACGCTCCATAGGGCCGCAATGGTAGCCCAAAATGAAGACGATAGACAAAGTCATTCTGGTTGCGTCGAGACGCAGCCGCTTCGCAAGCCGCCAGATGACGTTCGGGAGGGGAATGATGTCTCAGACAGCGAAAGTGTTGCTGCTGTATGCCCACCCAGAATCTCAGGATTCCGTGGCCAACCGGGTTTTGCTTGAACCGGCCTTACAGTTGCCGAATGTCACCGTGCACGATCTTTATGCGCACTATCCAGATTTTTTTATTGATATCGCCCATGAGCAGGATCTCCTGCGTCAGCATCAGGTGATTGTTTTCCAACATCCACTGTATACGTGGAGCTGCCCGGCATTGTTGAAAGAGTGGCTGGACCGGGTGCTGAGCCGCGGCTTCGCCAGCGGCGCGGGAGGAAATCAACTTGCGGGAAAGTACTGGCGTAGCGTGATCACCACCGGCGAGCCGGAGAGCGCTTACCGCCGCGATGCTAATCGCTATCCGATGAATGATATTCTGCGCCCTTTTGAGTTAACGGCCGGCATGTGCCGCATGCACTGGCTGAGTCCAATTATTGTCTACTGGGCGCGCCGACAGCGGCCGGAAGATTTGCAAAGCCACGCCCGCGCATATCGCGATTGGCTCGCGAATCCTGTTGCTACAGGAGGCGTCAATGGCGGGAGCTGATTTGCTATTAGCGGGGGTACTGTTTTTGTTTGCCGCCGTGGTGGCGGTACCGCTGGCGGCCCGGCTGGGCATTGGCGCCGTGCTCGGCTACCTGTTGGCCGGGATTGCGATTGGCCCGTGGGGGCTTGGCTTTATTAGCGATGTGGATGAAATTCTCCATTTTTCCGAGCTGGGCGTCGTATTCCTGATGTTCATCATCGGCCTTGAGCTTAATCCGGCCAAACTGTGGCAACTGCGCAACTCGATATTCGGCGTCGGCGCGGCGCAGGTGCTGTTTAGCGCAGCGATCCTTGGCGGATTGCTGGTGGTCACCGGGTTTTCGTGGCAGGCGGCCGTGGTGGGCGGTATTGGGTTAGCAATGTCCTCTACCGCGATGGCGCTGCAGCTGATGCGCGAGAAGGGAATGAGCCGTAACGAATCCGGCCAGCTGGGCTTTTCAGTTCTGTTATTTCAGGATTTAGCGGTGATCCCGGCGCTGGCGCTGGTCCCGCTGCTCGCCGGACACGGCGACGATAACTTCAACTGGATGTCGGTGGGGATGAAGGTGCTGGCTTTCGCCGGCATGCTGATTGGCGGCCGTTTTCTGCTGCGTCCGGTTTTCCGTTTTATCGCCGGTTCCGGCGTGCGTGAGGTATTTACCGCCGCCACGCTGCTGCTGGTGCTGGGTTCCGCGCTGTTTATGGACGCCCTGGGGCTGTCAATGGCGCTGGGGACGTTTATCGCCGGCGTGCTGCTGGCGGAAAGCGAATATCGCCACGAGCTGGAAATCGCTATTGAGCCGTTTAAAGGCTTGCTGCTGGGGCTGTTTTTTATCTCCGTCGGCATGGCGCTGAATCTTGGCGTGCTATATACCCATCTGTTGTGGGTCGCGCTGAGCGTCGCCGCGCTGGTGGCGGTTAAAGCGTTGGTGCTTTATGTATTGGCCCGGCTATATGGTTTGCGCAGCTCCGAGCGCACGCAGTTCGCCGGCGTATTGAGCCAGGGCGGCGAGTTCGCCTTTGTTCTCTTTTCCATGCCGGCTTCGCAGAAGCTGTTCCATAACGATCAAATGGCGCTGCTGCTGGTTACCGTAACCTTATCGATGATGACCACGCCGCTCCTGATGAAGGTCATTGATAAAGTGCTGTCGCGACGGCTTAACCCGGCGGAGGATACCGATGAGGCGCCATGGGTCGAGGATGATAAGCCACAGGTGATTATCGTTGGCTTCGGGCGTTTTGGTCAGGTGATTGGGCGCCTGCTGATGGCCAATAAAATGCGTATTACCGTGCTTGAACGCGATATCAGCGCGGTCAACCTGATGCGCAAATATGGCTACAAAGTCTATTTCGGCGATGCGACGCAGCTTGAGCTGCTGCGTTCGGCGGGGGCGGAAGAGGCGCAGTCTATTGTGATTACCTGCAACGAGCCGGAAGATACCATGAAGCTGGTGGAGATGTGCCAACAGCATTTTCCCCACCTCCATATTCTGGCGCGTGCGCGGGGGCGCGTAGAGGCGCATGAGCTATTACAGGCCGGCGTGACGCAATTCTCGCGAGAAACCTTCTCCAGCGCCCTGGAATTGGGGCGCAAGGCGCTGGTGACCCTGGGAATGCATCCGCATCAGGCGCAGCGCGCGCAGTTGCACTTTCGACGCCTCGATATGCGAATGCTGCGCGAGTTAATGCCAGTGCATACTGATACCGTACAGATATCCCGCGTGCGGGAAGCCCGGCGGGAGCTGGAAGAGATTTTTGAGCGTGAAATGCAGAAAGAAAGCCGGCAGCTGGACGGCTGGGACGAGTTTGAATAGAAGGTAGAACAAAATGGCGGTACGTAAACGTTTTATTGCCGGCGCAAAATGCCCGGCGTGCCAGGCGCAGGATTCACTGGCGATGTGGCGCGAGAATAATGTCGATATTGTTGAGTGCGTTAAGTGCGGACATCAGATGCGCGAGGCCGATAAAGAGGTCCGCGAGCACGTTCGTAAAGAAGAGCAAGTGATCGGCATTTTTCATCCGGACTAGCGTTATCTGTCGCCTTTTTTTAAGCTAAAGGGTACACGGCTGCAGAATTCCGCTACAATCTGCGCCACTATTCTTCCCATGCTCAGGAGATATCATGAAAGTAGCAAAAGACCTGGTGGTCAGCCTGGCCTATCAGGTACGTACAGAAGACGGTGTGTTGGTTGATGAGTCTCCGGTGAGTGCGCCGCTGGACTACCTGCATGGTCACGGTTCCCTGATTTCCGGCCTGGAAAACGCATTAAACGGCCACGAAGTGGGCGACAAATTTGATGTCGAAGTCGGCGCGAATGACGCGTACGGCCAGTATGACGAAAACCTGGTTCAGCGCGTTCCTAAAGACGTTTTCATGGGCGTTGACGAACTGCAGGTTGGCATGCGCTTCCTGGCTGAAACCGACCAGGGTCCGGTACCGGTAGAAATCACCGAAGTCGGCGACGATTTCGTGGTGGTTGACGGCAACCACATGCTGGCTGGCCAGAATCTGAAGTTCAACGTAGAAGTTGTCGCCCTGCGCGAAGCCACTGCAGAAGAGCTGGAGCACGGTCACGTACACGGAGCTCATGGCCACGATCACGATCATGACCACGGTCATGACGGTTGCTGCGGCGGCCACGGCCACGATCATGGTCACGACCATGAACACGGCAAAGGTGGTTGTGGTAACGGTGGTTGCGGTTGCCACTAATGGCGTCGCGTTCGCGCGAATAGCCAAAAAAGCGGGGAAACCCGCTTTTTTTACGTCTCAATAATGCGGTGGCGGCGTCTCTTCAGACTGTGACGCGATGTGCGACGGCTGTGTCGCTTTCAATTTTTCGATTACCAAGCGCATATGTTCGCGCATTTTGGCCATTTCTATTTCATGCGCCGTGACGGTTTTGTTGAGGTCCTCGATGGTGATCTCCTGAAACGCCAGTCGGCTTTCCAGTTCCGCCAGACGCGTCTCCATTGTGCTATCGTTCATAGGTCGCCTCTTCTGTCTTGTTTGCGGGCGGATTCTACTCAAGTTTCCGCGTTAACGCAGCATCGGAACGTCAGAGAGGAAACTAATTCATACAAAAATAGTCTGAAATGAGGCGATATTCAGGTAGGTCCGTATGTAGATTTGTTCTGCAACGTTCTATAGTACGTTTTTTGCTTTTTATGATAACCCTGGGGTGAGATGCCCCGGCCCTGGAGAAATGGATGAAATCACTGTTTAAAGTAACGCTGCTGGCGACCACGATGGCCGTTGCCCTGAATGCACCGCTGACCTTTGCTGCCGATACCGCAGCGAAAGCTGCACCGGCGGCGGACAGCAAATCGGCATTTAAAAATGACGATCAAAAATCCGCTTATGCGCTGGGTGCATCCCTCGGCCGTTACATGGAAAACTCCCTGAAAGAACAAGAGAAGCTGGGTATCAAACTGGATAAAGACCAGCTGATCGCCGGTGTGCAGGATGCGTTTGCCGATAAGAGCAAACTGTCCGACAAAGAAATTGAAACCACTCTGCAGTCCTTTGAGACCCGCGTGAAAACCGCCGCTCAGCAGAAGATGGAAAAAGATGCGACCGAGAACGATGCCAAAGGCAAAGCGTTCCGTGACGCCTTCGCTAAAGAGAAGGGCGTGAAAACCTCTAAATCCGGCCTGATGTATAAAGTCGAGAAAGCCGGTACTGGCGATGCGCCGAAAGACAGCGATACCGTCGTGGTGAACTACAAAGGTACGCTGATCGACGGTAAAGAGTTCGATAACTCTTACACCCGCGGCGAGCCGCTCTCTTTCCGTCTTGATGGCGTTATTCCTGGCTGGACCGAAGGCCTGAAAAACATCAAAAAAGGCGGCAAAATCAAGCTGGTTATCCCACCAGATCTGGCCTACGGCAAAACTGGCGTTCCGGGTATCCCGGCTAACTCTACGCTGGTATTCGATGTAGAACTGCTGGACATCAAACCGGCTCCGAAGGCTGATGCTAAGCCAGAAGCCGCTGCCGAAGCACCGGCTGCAGACGCTAAGAAGTAATCTGCTATAAGCCGCCGCCTTCAGGGGCGGCGGCTTTTTTATTGGCTGCAGATATAATTAAAACTGGAAAATTCCTCAGGCGCTGTATTACTTTAGATAGCTTAATAATGATGATGAGCCTGCCCTGACGATAACGACAGGCTCCTGAAAAGGAGTGCTTTTTTACATGTCCAGGTCGCTTTTAACCAACGAAACCAGCGAGCTTGACCTGCTGGATCAACGTCCTTTCGACCAGACCGACTTCGATATCCTAAAATCCTATGAAGCGGTGGTGGACGGGTTAGCGATGCTCATTGGTTCCCATTGTGAAATCGTGCTGCACTCACTGCAGGATTTAAAATGCTCCGCTATTCGTATCGCTAACGGTGAACACACCGGCCGCCAAATTGGCTCGCCGATTACCGATCTGGCGTTACGTATGCTGCACGACATGACGGGAGCGGATAGCAGCGTATCGAAGTGCTATTTTACCCGCGCGAAAAGCGGTGTGCTGATGAAATCGGTGACTATTGCCATTCGCAACCGGGAACATCGGGTGATTGGTCTGCTTTGTATCAACATGAACCTTGATGTTCCGTTCTCGCAGATTATGAGCACTTTCATTCCGCCGGAGACGCCGGAAGTCAACTCGCAGGTCAACTTCGCCTCGTCGGTGGATGATCTGGTGGCGCAAACGCTGGAGTTCACCATTGAAGAGGTGAATGCCGATCGCAACGTATCGAATAACGCGAAAAACCGCCAAATCGTACTGAATCTATACGAGAAAGGCATCTTCGATATCAAAGATGCGATTAACCAGGTAGCCGATCGCCTGAATATCTCTAAACACACGGTGTACCTCTACATCCGCCAGTTTAAAAGCGGAGATTTCCAGGGGCTCGATAAGTAATGCGTTTTGCCATCACCGTAACCGAGCCTGCCTACGGTACTCAGCAGGCCAGTAGCGCGTGGCAGTTTGCGCAGGCGGTTATTAACGCAGGGCATGAACTGGCCTGCGTATTTTTCTATCGTGAAGGGGTCTACAACGCCAATCAGCTGACGGCCCCCGCCAGCGATGAGGTAGACCTGGTGCGTCACTGGCAGCGCCTGCATGATGAACATGCCGTTGCGCTGCACATTTGCGTGGCAGCCGCGCTACGCCGCGGCGTGACCGATGAACGCGAAGCGCAGCAGCTTGGTTTGCCGGCGCATAATCTGCAGCCGGGCTTCACCTTAAGCGGGTTAGGCGCGCTGGCTGAAGCGTCGTTAACCTGCGATAGAATGGTACAGTTCTGATGAAACGCGTGGCTTTCGTATTTTCTTCCGCGCCGCACGGCAGCGCAGCCGGTAGGGAAGGGCTGGACGCCTTACTGGCGACCTCGGCCCTCACCGACGACCTCGGCGTTTTTTTTGTCGGTGACGGCGTGTTTCAGATTATCCCTGGCCAGCAGCCGGGAAAAATCCTCGCCCGTGATTATATCGCCACCTTCAAGCTGTTATCGCTGTATGACATCGAACAGTGTTGGTTATGCGCGGCGTCTGCCCGCGAGCGCGGCCTGGCCGCCGATACGCCGTGGGTGGTGGATGTAGAAAGCCTCGAGCCAGAAGCGCTGCGCGCCCGGCTTGATGAGTTCAACGTGATTCTTCGATTCTGAGGCCCAGATGCTCCACACTCTAAGCGTCTCCCCCTGGCATGTCGATATCGACGCGATGCTACGTCTGGTGAAGCCAGGCGATGATCTGCTACTGCTCTCCGATGGCGTGGTCGCGGCGATTGACGGCGGCCGTTTCCTTGAAATCCTGCAATCCGCCCCCATAACCCTACATGCTCTGCAAGACGATATCGAAGCCCGCGGGCTGGCTGGTCAAATTGCGGACAGTGTCGTCAGGGTTGACTATACTGATTTCGTCAGTCTTACGGTCAAACATGAAGGTCAGTTGGCCTGGTAATGGCGGGATCGTTGTATATTTCTTGACACCTTTTCGGCACCGCCCTAAAATTCTGCGTCCTCATATTATATGAGGCGATTTATTACGTGTTTACGAAGCAAAAGCTAAAACCAGGAGCTATTTAATGGCAACAGTTAACCAGCTGGTACGCAAACCACGCGCGCGCAAAGTTGCAAAGAGCAACGTGCCGGCGCTGGAAGCCTGCCCGCAGAAACGTGGCGTATGTACTCGCGTATATACCACCACTCCTAAGAAACCGAACTCCGCACTGCGTAAAGTTTGCCGTGTGCGTCTGACTAACGGTTTCGAAGTCACCTCCTACATCGGTGGTGAAGGTCACAACCTGCAGGAGCACTCCGTGATCCTGATCCGTGGCGGTCGTGTTAAAGACCTTCCGGGTGTTCGTTACCACACCGTTCGTGGTGCGCTTGACTGCTCCGGCGTTAAAGACCGTAAGCAGGCTCGCTCCAAGTACGGCGTGAAGCGTCCTAAGGCTTAATGGTTCTCCGTTAAGTAAGGCCAAACGTTTTATATTAATGTCAAACTAAACTCTTTGAGTTTTGGACAATCCTGAATTAACAACGGAGTATTTCCATGCCACGTCGTCGCGTCATTGGTCAGCGTAAAATTCTGCCGGATCCGAAGTTCGGATCAGAACTGCTGGCTAAATTTGTAAATATCCTGATGGTAGATGGTAAAAAATCTACTGCAGAAACTATCGTATACAGCGCGCTGGAGACCCTGGCTCAGCGCTCTGGTAAAACTGAACTGGAAGCCTTCGAAGTTGCGCTCGAAAACGTGCGCCCGACTGTCGAAGTTAAGTCCCGCCGCGTAGGTGGTTCTACTTATCAGGTTCCAGTTGAAGTACGTCCGGTTCGTCGTAATGCCCTGGCAATGCGTTGGATCGTTGAAGCTGCTCGTAAACGCGGTGATAAATCCATGGCTCTGCGCCTGGCGAACGAACTCACTGACGCTGCAGACAACAAAGGTACTGCAGTTAAGAAACGTGAAGACGTTCACCGTATGGCCGAAGCCAACAAGGCGTTCGCACACTACCGTTGGTAATCCCTTCGGAGTCATAGTCACCAGGCGGGCGTTTCAGATGAGTCGCCCGCTCTGGATAACTTAACTGAACGCCTAAAGAAATAAACGAGGAATCAAATGGCTCGTACAACACCCATCGCACGCTACCGTAACATCGGTATCAGTGCGCACATCGACGCCGGTAAAACCACTACTACCGAACGTATTCTGTTCTACACCGGTGTAAACCACAAAATCGGTGAAGTTCATGACGGCGCCGCTACCATGGACTGGATGGAGCAGGAGCAGGAACGTGGTATCACCATCACTTCCGCTGCGACTACTGCATTCTGGTCTGGTATGGCTAAACAGTATGAACCGCACCGTGTAAACATCATCGACACCCCGGGGCACGTTGACTTCACTATCGAAGTAGAACGTTCCATGCGTGTTCTTGATGGTGCGGTAATGGTTTACTGCGCAGTTGGTGGTGTTCAGCCGCAGTCTGAAACCGTATGGCGTCAGGCAAACAAATATAAAGTTCCACGCATTGCGTTCGTTAACAAAATGGACCGCATGGGTGCGAACTTCCTGAAAGTTGTTGGTCAGATCAAAACCCGTCTGGGCGCGAACCCGGTTCCGCTGCAGCTGGCAATTGGTGCTGAAGAAGGTTTCACCGGTGTTGTTGACCTGGTGAAAATGAAAGCCATCAACTGGAACGAAGCTGATGCAGGCGTTACCTTCGAATACGAAGATATCCCGGCTGACATGCAGGAACTGGCTGACGAATGGCACCAGAACCTGATCGAGTCCGCTGCGGAAGCTTCCGAAGAGCTGATGGAAAAATACCTGGGTGGCGAAGAACTGACTGAAGAAGAGATCAAAAAAGCTCTGCGTCAGCGCGTTCTGAACAACGAAATCATCCTGGTAACCTGTGGTTCTGCGTTCAAGAACAAAGGTGTTCAGGCGATGCTGGATGCGGTAATTGATTACCTGCCATCCCCGATCGATGTTCCGGCAATCAACGGCATCCTGGACGACGGTAAAGATACCCCGGCTGAGCGTCACGCAAGCGACGAAGAGCCGTTCTCTGCACTGGCGTTCAAAATCGCTACCGACCCGTTCGTTGGTAACCTGACCTTCTTCCGTGTGTACTCCGGTGTGGTTAACTCTGGTGATACCGTACTGAACTCCGTGAAAGCTGCACGTGAGCGTTTCGGTCGTATCGTTCAGATGCACGCTAACAAACGTGAAGAGATCAAAGAAGTTCGCGCGGGCGATATCGCTGCCGCTATCGGTCTGAAAGACGTAACCACTGGTGACACCCTGTGTGACCCGGATGCGCCGATCATTCTGGAGCGTATGGAATTCCCTGAGCCGGTAATCTCCATCGCCGTTGAGCCGAAAACCAAAGCTGACCAGGAAAAAATGGGTCTGGCTCTGGGTCGTCTGGCTAAAGAAGACCCGTCATTCCGCGTATGGACTGACGAAGAGTCTAACCAGACCATCATCGCCGGTATGGGTGAACTGCACCTCGACATCATCGTTGACCGTATGAAGCGTGAATTCAACGTTGAAGCGAACGTCGGTAAACCTCAGGTTGCTTACCGCGAAGCGATTCGCCAGAAAGTTACCGATGTTGAAGGTAAACACGCCAAGCAGTCTGGTGGTCGTGGTCAGTACGGTCACGTTGTGATCGACATGTACCCGCTGGAGCCGGGCTCTAACCCGAAAGGTTACGAGTTCATCAACGACATTAAAGGTGGTGTAATCCCTGGCGAATACATCCCGGCCGTTGATAAAGGCATCCAGGAACAGCTGAAAGCTGGTCCGCTGGCTGGCTACCCGGTAGTTGATATGGGTATCCGTCTGCACTTCGGTTCTTACCACGACGTTGACTCCTCTGAGCTGGCGTTTAAACTGGCCGCTTCTATCGCCTTTAAAGAAGGCTTTAAGAAAGCGAAACCAGTTCTGCTTGAGCCGATCATGAAGGTTGAAGTAGAAACTCCGGAAGAGAACACCGGTGACGTAATCGGTGACTTGAGCCGTCGTCGCGGCATGCTGCGCGGTCAAGAATCTGAAGTAACTGGCGTTAAGATCCACGCTGAAGTTCCGCTGTCTGAAATGTTCGGATATGCAACTCAGCTGCGTTCTCTGACCAAAGGTCGTGCATCATACACCATGGAATTCCTGAAGTATGATGATGCGCCGAACAACGTTGCTCAGGCCGTTATTGAAGCCCGTGGTAAATAATCCACAGGATTAAAACCTAAGTCCCGTGCTCTCTCCTGAGGGGAGAGCACTATAGTAAGGAATATAGCCGTGTCTAAAGAAAAATTTGAACGTACAAAACCGCACGTCAACGTTGGTACTATCGGCCACGTTGACCATGGTAAAACTACTCTGACCGCTGCAATCACCACCGTACTGGCTAAAACCTACGGCGGTGCTGCTCGCGCATTCGACCAGATCGATAACGCGCCGGAAGAAAAAGCTCGTGGTATCACCATCAACACTTCCC